>JBBTRZ010000040.1:0-10208 GCA_038064935.1 Patescibacteria group bacterium | reverse complement strand
CACCAATTCGGTATGATGGTTGGGAAGTTTTGTAATTTACAGTTTCTAAGGTTTACGGCCACAGTTCTTTGAGCCAATGGAGGAAGGTGTGCTTGGTGCGGCGGATGATTTGGGAGCTTAAGGAATCTTCAACATAGTCGCCGCCGAGACCAAAGAGGCAGAGTCCGTAGGCGACGAGGGCGTGGCTGTCGCGGAGCGCCGGGCGATTTTGATTGTCACCAACCGGCGCGAAGACCCTAGCCGGCAGGCGGAGTTCATCTTTCGCCAAGCCGACGATATTTTCAATATTACCGCCACCGCCCGTCAAGATGATGCCGGCCGGCAAGAGGCCACTCCGGCCGATTTTCTTCAAATGTCCTTCAATCAGATCAAACATATCAGACAGTCGCGCTTCGATAATCTCATCGAGTTTCTTGCGGAAGGTGAAAAGCCGGTCGCCGCTTAATTTCAAGCGTTCCGCCTCATCAATCGGCACCCGCAGTCCCAAGGCGATGTCATTGGTGATGTCCATCGAACCGATTGGGAGAATTTGAAGTGAAATCGGAATCCCATCTTCGAACACAACGATGGAAGTGGTTTGCGAGCCGATATTGGCCAAGACGCACCCCACTGTCTTCTGCTGGGTCGAGAGAGCGGTGAAAGCCGCGGCGATAGGCGCGGCGACAATTTCGTTGATCGAGACCCCAGTCGCTTCGACGGCATGGACGAGACTGTTTAAGTGTTGATCGAGACAGACAATAAAAAGCGCGCGGACTTCGAGTTTCGCACCACGCATGCCTTCCGGCCGGCCGGGAATCTTTTTGCCATCGAGTTTGAAGTGAATGGGAATCGTGTGAATAACTCGATTGTTAGCCATATCCGGGAGCGAGGTCTCGGCGAGCTCGATGGCACGGTTGATATCATTCTCGGTGATTTCGGTATCGGCCCGCGACACGACAATCTGACTCTCGCCGATTTTCGATTCGAGCGTCACCCCGCCCAACCCTAAGAAGACGCGTTTAATGCGCACTTGAGCTTGGCGTTCGGCTTCGCTTAAGGCGGCGCGGACGGCTTGACTCGTTTCATCTTGATTGATGACATAACCGCGTCGCAGACCGCGCGATTCGACTCGCACCAAAGCTAAAACTTTCGGCGGCCGCGCGCCCGCCACAATTTCACAGACGGCGATCCTCACCGACGCCGTGCCGACGTCCAGTCCGGTAACGATTGTTCTACCCATAGTTCTAGTTTCTCCATTCTACTCCCGTGAGTGCAACCTTTCAAATGAAGCAAACCGTGGATAAAAAGTTGTTGCAGATATTTTGGGAAAGGGAGGCCGACGCGCCGGGCTTCAGCGCGCGCCGTGGCGAGACAAATTAAAATTTCCCCAGAGTCGTGGGTGAGCGGGAAGGTGAGGATATTGGCGGGCCGATTTTTCCCGCGATAAGTTCTATTTAAGACACGCGAGCGCGCGGGGCTAACGAACGCGAGACTGATTTCAGTTTGCTGATTCTTTCCAAACACTCGGCCAACGATCGCGTTGTAGCGGAGTCGCGGAATCGCCCTCCTAGTTAGGTTTCTGATAAGAAGCGACATCGGGCAATTTGCCGAGCTTGCGCAAGTGATCAATCTCGGCGCGTCGGGCGATTCGCTTCAAAGTTTCGCGTTTGCGTTTGAAATCAGATTTGGGTCGGACGGCATAGCGGCTTGATTTGAGACGCCTAATCATCCCCGACGATTGCACTCGCCGCCCGAAGCGCTTGATGATGCTTAAATTAGATTCACTGACACTCTCCTTCTTAACTTCAATCATGATCATATATTAATGGGCTGAATGCTAGCACAGCCCTGCCCCCAGCGCAAACAAAACCTAACCCTTGAGTGTCTTAAGGTGATCAGCGAGATTGTCGAGGGCGACCACATGTTGCGAGCGGGTGCGCATGTCGCGGACGATGACGGTGCCCTCGAGCACCTCTTTCTGACCGAGGATCATAACATAGGGAATGTTTAATTTTTCAGCGATGCCGAGTTGAGTGGAGAGAGAATCTTTGGATAGCGAATGAGTGACTGGCACTTTCGTCTGGCGTAGAATTTCAATTACCGACAAACTTTGCATCTTCGCCGCCACTCCCAATTGGATGAAAAATATTTTCGGTTTCTTGACGAGGCGGGGCAGGAGGTTAGCAACGCCCGGGGCGGCGAGGACCCGGTCGACGCCGATCGCAACCCCAACCGCCGGCACCAACTTCTTACTGCCCAAAGCGCGGGCGAGACAATCATAACGCCCGCCACCGGCGAGTGAGAGGCCGGGTGTCGGAATATCACTCTCTCCCGCAGAGTTATTTTCACTGGCCGGTAAACTAACCTCGAAAACTGTTCGCGAATAGTAATCGAGCCCGCGCACCAAATTATTGTTGATGGTGTAGACAATATTCATCGCCTCGAGGCACTCCAGCACTTCTTTGAAGTGTTGTTTACAGGGAACACAGAGATAACTGATGATACTCGGCGCGCCCACTTTCAGATTTTGGCACTTGGCATTCTTGCAATCGAGGAGCCGCAGTGGATTGTCCTTCAAGCGCTCCCGACAATCGGCGCAAATCTCGCGGACATGTTTCCGATAATAATTGGTGAGCTCGCGGCGCCAGATTGGGCGGCAATCGCGGTCGCCAATGCTATTGATCTCAACCGTGAGTGGAGGTAATCCGGCCTCGGCCAGGATGATGAGCGTGAGGCGGATGATAAGCGCGTCGGTGATACTCTTGTCACTCCCAATAACTTCGAGGCCGAATTGCCGCAACTCCCGATAGCGACCGCGTTGGGGATTATCATGGCGGAAGAATGGTCCGTAATAGTAGAGCAAGAGCGGCTGGGGTTGATTTTGCATCCCGTGCTCGAAATAGGCGCGCATCACGGAAGCCGTCCCCTCGGGGCGTAAAGCTAGACGATCGCCACCCTTCGTCCGAAGAGTATAGAGTTCCTTTTCAATTAGGTCGGTGTGAGCGCCGGCGCTGTGGTAGAAGAGAGATTCACTCTCAAGGATTGGCGTCTCGATCGGCTGGAAGCCGTAATAGATCACGACCTCGGCCGCCTTTTCGAAAAATCCTTGATAGCGATAAAATTCCTCGCCGATGAGGTCACGCATCCCCTTCGGCGTTTGAAGTTTGATATTTTCTTTATCCAGGGCTCGGTCGGGTTGCTTTTTCAACATAAATTTTTATGAGGCGGTAGCAGGCTCGCCTCGCTGAAGCTTTGGCGAAGCGGGCCCGCCTTGACTCCCGTCTCGACTCGATCGATCCGAGGCAGACGGCGAGGCAGGAAGAAAACTGATTCGGTCGAAAGGGAAAAGCCGAACCAACACCCGGCCCTTGATGAGCTCCCGGTCCACTGACCCCCAAGCGCGCGAGTCGAGACTCATGCTACGATTGTCCCCCAAAACGAAATATTGGCCCGGGCCGAGCGTATAGACATTCCGGCTGTCCGTAGCTTCAGTTGGGATATCGGGGTAAGACCAAGTCGTCTCGGTCTGACCGCTTTTAATATGAACTTCACCGTCACTGATGGTCACGGTCTCGCCCGGGAGGCCAATCACTCGCTTGATAAAGAATTTTGACGGGTTCCGCGGGTAACGGAAGACGATCACTTCACCGCGCGTGGGGTGGCGTAAGAGGTAAGAGAGTTCATCAATAATCAAGTATTCACCGTTCTCGAACGACGGCGCCATCGAGACGCCACTCACCACGAAGGGCTGGGCGACATAGGCCCGAACCGGGACAACGATGAGCACTGTCACGACCGCGAAGCGCAGAATTTCCCAAAAGTATGACGACGCGCGTTTCATTACGGGCCAGTGTACTACATTTTTTTCCTTTGTGCTATATTGAAAATTAACGGCAATAAATTAATGAAGCAACAAGAAAATAATTACGCCTTTATCGATAGTCAGAATTTGAATTTAAATATTCGAAATCAGGGTTGGATTTTGGACTTCGCCCGCTTCCGAGTATATCTTCAAGAGAAATATTCTGTGAACAAAGCCTTTTTGTTTCTTGGCTATGTGGAGGCTAATAAAAAGTTGTACGATTTTTTGATCCGCGTAGGTTACATTTGCATTTTCAAGCCAACATTGGAATATAAGGACGGTTCCACTAAAGGCAATTGTGATGCGGAATTAGTTTTACAGACGGTGATTGAATTACCAAATTATGATAAGGCAGTGATAGTATCGGGTGACGGCGATTTTCATTGTTTGGTGAAGTATCTTCTTGGACAGAGCAGATTGGGGGCAATACTTATCCCTAATCGTGACAAATTCTCTGCCTTGCTCAAATTTCGGATATTCCGGCCATACCTGCGATTCATGAACAATCTGAAAGGGAGGCTGTCCTATGAAAAAGAAAAGGCCCCAGAAGGACGGAACCTTAAGGGGTGATCTTTTCCATTGGGGATACGCGATTAGTGTAACAAGCGTCGTTTATAAGTCAAATTTAATTATATGAACTATTTAATTTTTGGGTTGGGGAATCCTGGGACGGAGTATAACGGAACGCGGCACAATATCGGCGCGCGGGTGCTGGGTGAATTCGGGCCGAAAAATAAAAATAGGAAATTGAAATTACTCCCGCCAACGACTCTGATGAATCGTTCGGGGGAGGCGGCCGGGAAGTTGGTTAAATCCAAGGCGGCGGCCGAGAAGCTGATCGTGATCCATGACGATCTTGATCTGCCCTTCGGCCGATTTAAAATCTCTTTCGGTCGCGGATCGGGTGGCCACCGCGGTGTCGAATCAATTATCAAAAAGTTAAAGACGGAGAAGTTCATTCGTCTGCGAATCGGGATTGCCCCTACTACACCATCAGGCAAGATTAAAAAACCAAGCGGTGAAGAAAAGATTGTTAAATTTATCTTAGGCAAATTTACACCCAAAGAAGAAGCGGGCTTGAAAAAATTAATGCCCCAAATTCTCGAAGCCCTCGAGATGCTTACCATTCACGGACTCGCCCCGGCGATGAATAAATTTAATTAACCCTTAATCGGCGACATGGTTAGTTTCTGATTCTTGGCGTCGAAAAGATTAATCTTGAAGCGATAAGTTTTGCCGAGCTCGAGCGTCCGGCGGAGGCCATCTTCGTCTTTGAATTCAGAGATGTGGACGAGTCCGGCCACCCCTTCCTCGAGCGAAACGAGCGCGCCGTGCTTATTATACTTGATCACGACGCCTTTCACCTCGTCGCCCTTTTTATATTTATTCTCCGCCTCGACCCACGGATTGGTCTTGAGAGCTTTAACCGAGAGCGAGACTTTGCCATCCTTAATCTCTATCACTTTGGCCTCAACCTTCTCTCCGACCTTGAAATGGTCGCGCGGGTTCTCGACGAGCGACCAGTTAATCTCGGAGATATGGATTAGCCCCTCGAAACCCTCCTCGAGTTTGACGAAGACACCGAAATCAACGATACCCGTCACTTCGCCGGCCACGGTGTCGCCCAAACCATACTGATCAATAATTTCTTTCCGGCTCTTCCCTTCGCCCGACTTCTCGGAGAAGATGAGCTTGTTGTCCTTCGGATCAGCCCCGATGACATAAACCGAGATGGTCTCGCCGACGAGGCGCTTCAGCTCTTCCATAATTTTCACCTTGTCGCCGTCGGGTACTTTCGGATAATGGTCGGTTTTAAGTTGAGAGGCGGGGAGAAAGCCTTCAATCCCCTGCCATTCGAGGATGAGGCCGCCCTTGTTGGCTTCTTTAACGATGAGATCATAGATCAATTTGCCGTCCACCGCCTTCTTGGCATCACTCCAGAGAAGCGCTTGCTTCGCTTCCTTGAGCGAGAGTTCAAGGTAACCCTCTTCGCCTTCCGGCAGGACGACTTTAGCCGTGATGTGGTCGCCGATCTTAACTTCTTTAATCAGATCGCGAGCGTTTAGATATTCTCGGCCGAAAATAAGTCCCGTGCCGAAGGGGGGGACATCCACATATACCGCGAGCCGGCTCTTGGCAATAACCGTGCCCTTAACCAAAGCGCCAATCTCCGGTGTCGCGATGGTGGCCTTCAGTATTCGCTCCATTGACTCGTTAGCCACCCCGAAGAGAATCGGATCGTCGGTGGCGCGACTGGCGCTACTGCTACTAATTAGTGGACTCGTTAACATGCGCCGAAGTATAACAAACGCCGTCAACTGGTCAAGGACTGGGCTTTTTGCTACACTTCAAGGAATAAAGATTAACCATGATTATCACCTACCACGGTGAGAGCTTTGTCAAAGTTCAATACGGCGACCTGGTCGTATCTTTGAACTCGGATGGGGCCAATCAAGTCAGAATTGGGGGGAGAGACCCCTTCATTATTAGTGGTCCAGGGGAATACGAAGTGTCGAATGTTTTCGTTTCTGGGTTCAGTACGGCGGGGCCTCACGGCAAGGGTAATATCATTTATAGTTTGTCACTCGAGGGGCTGCGACTCACTCACCTAGGATTGATGGAGGAGAGTAAAATTCCCGAGGCGATAATGTCAGGTATTGGTGAAGTGGATATTCTACTGGCGCCGCTTGATGGCGCACTCTCACCCGCGGCCGCTTATCGCCTCGCTTTAACCTTCTCGCCGAAGCTCATTCTTCCTCTCTCGGCCGCGGCGTCACTCACTGGACAATTTTTGAAAGAGGCGGGCCTGTCTGACGCCAAGGCGGGCGCGGAGAAAGCGCCGCCGATTGATAAATTGGTGATCAAGAAGAAGGATGTGTTGGAGAAAGAGGGGGAAGTGGTGGTGCTCCGAGCCGTATGAAATATTGGAGCCATTATCTAGAACGATGGCGGCAAGAACCGGAAGCGACCCGACAACGCCGGGCCCTCGTCATCGCCTTCGGGCTCACCCTGATCCTTTTCGTGCTTTGGCTCGGGAGTTTCCGCTTCTCGGCCAGCCTCGACTCGCCGAGTCTACTCGAGGCAAGGCGGGCTTCGCTCCGGATTACTCCCGATCCCGCTCTAACGGCGCCGACTTCCACCGCGACGAGTTTGACGGAGATAGTGGCTCGAATCAAAGCTGGCTGGCGCACGGTGACGCAATAATATTTTATGCTGGAAAAAACTAATCCCATTTTACCTATCACCCAGAGAATTGTCCCGACTGATATCGCGGTGGAGATGAAGAATTCTTATCTCGACTATGCGATGTCGGTCATCGTCTCACGCGCTCTGCCCGATGTGCGCGATGGTTTGAAACCGGTCCACCGGCGGATTCTCTATGCCATGCATGAGCTGGGGTTAGGGGGGAGCGCCAAGTTTAGAAAGTCGGCGCTGGTCGTTGGTGAAGTGCTCGGTAAATATCACCCCCACGGCGATGTCGCTTGCTATGACGCGCTGGCACGGCTCGCGCAAGATTTCTCGCTTCGTTACCCGCTTGTCATCGGTCAAGGTAACTTCGGCTCGATTGATGGCGACCCGCCGGCGGCGATGCGTTACACCGAGGTGAAGATGTCGCCGCTCGCCGGTGAATTACTGCGCGATATTGAGAAGGAGACGATTGACTTCGCGCCAAATTATGACGGCTCGCGTCGCGAACCGACGCTCTTGCCGGCCGCCATTCCCAATCTTCTCCTCATGGGTTCGATCGGCATTGCGGTCGGCATGGCGACTAAAATCCCGCCGCATAATCTGACGGAGGTCATGGCCGCGCTAATTCATCTCTCTGATCACGAAGACGCGACGCCCGAAGATTTATTCCGCTTCGTCAAGGGCCCCGACTTCCCGACGGGCGGCCTAATCTTCAATGAAGCCGATATTCATCACGCCGCGGCTTCCGGCCGCGGCGGTGTCCTCGTCCGCGGCGAGGCGGAGATTGTGGAGACGAAAGCGGGCTCGCCTCGCGGCGGAGCGGGCAGTCATCAAATCATCATTACTTCGGTGCCATATCAAGTAAACAAAGCCGAGCTCATTATCAAGATGGCGGATTTGGTGCGGGAAAAAAAGGTGGAGGGGATTAAAGACATTCGCGATGAATCCACGACACTTGCCGATACCCGGGTGGTGATCGAATTGAAGAGCGGTGTTTACCCCGAGAAAATTTTGAATGCCCTCTACAAACATACCGAGCTTGAGACCATGTTCCACTACAATATGTTGGCGCTCGTTGACGGCACACCGAAACTCTTGTCGCTCAAGCAAATTCTCCAAGAATTCTTGACCCACCGCGAGACGGTTGTCGTCAAGCGCACGCGCTTTGATCTCGCCCGGGCCGAGGAACGCGCCCACATCCTGGTCGGTCTCGTTAAAGCGATTGATCAGATTGATGCGGTCATTCAGACCATCAAACGGTCGCCGGATGCGGCGGTGGCGAAGGCCAATTTAATTAAAAAGTTTGATTTCTCGGAACTGCAAGCCATCGCTATTCTCGAGCTAAAACTCCAGAAACTCGCCGGTCTCGAGCGGCAAGCGATTGAAGATGAACTCAAAGAGAAGCAGGCGTTGATTAAGGAGTTGAAAGCGCTGCTTGCTGATCGAGGCCAAGTGCGGGCGGTGATCAAGCGGGAGTTTGAAATGATTAAAGAGAAATACGGCGACGCGCGGCGGACGAAAATCATCGCTCATGGCGTGACCGAGATTCGGACCGAAGATCTCGTGCCGGATACGGCGACGGTGCTCGTCTTGACCCGCGGCGGTTATATCAAACGCACGGATCCGACCGAGTACCGCGCCCAGCGCCGCGGGGGGGTGGGGGTAATTGACCTGGATACCAAGGAAGAAGATTTCGTCACCATCTTTCTCACCGGTCAGACCCACGATGACCTTCTCTTCTTCACCGACCGCGGTAAGGTTTACCAGATCAAGATGTATGATGTGCCCGAGGGCAAGCGTGCGACCCGGGGCAAGTCCATTATGAATTTCTTGTCGCTCGCTGATAATGAACGGGTGACCTCGGTCCTCGCCGTTCCACGGAGGAAGAAGAGTCCGTCTCGGCTCGGCGAGACGGACGCCGCGTCACTCCTCATGGTGACGCGGCAGGGGGTGGCCAAACGGGTCGGCATCGCAGATATGAATGATGTGAGGCGCAGTGGCATTATCGCGATCAAGCTCCAAGCCGGGGATGAACTGCTCTCGGTCGCCGTGGTGACGGCAGGTGAGGAAGCGATTATTGCCACGCGCGGCGGACAAGCAATCCGTTTCAAAGTAAATTCGATCCGCGAAATGGGGCGCGCGGCGGGTGGGGTGCGGGCGATTAAATTGAAGAAGTCGGATCTTGTCGTGGGTTTGGGTATTATCGGGGCCGATCAGAAAGCCAATCAATTTTTGGTGGTGAGCGAAAATGGCTTCGGCAAAAAGACGGTTCTCGACGAGTATAAAGTGCAGGGACGCGGCGGTGGAGGGATTAAGACCGCCCAAGTGACGACGAAGACGGGGCCACTCATCAACGCCCAAGTGCTGGACGCGACCGCGACCGAAATCATTACCATTTCCAAACAAGGTCAGGTGATTCGAACGACGCTTGCCGAGATCCCGAGTTTGGGCCGCCAAACTCAAGGTGTCCGCATCATGAAGCTCCGGACTGGCGACATGCTCGCCTCTTTAACTTGTCTCACCCCGGTGGTATATTAGTCCTCAAAATCGGGCGCGTGGCGGAACTGGTATACGCGTACGCTTCAGAAGCGTATCCGCTTTAGCGGGTGGAGGTTCGAGTCCTCTCGCGCCCATCGGGGCTGAACTCTTTCGATTTCTCTCTATGTCAGGCGACGCCTTGCCGGAGGCTATTATTTTCCCCTGCTCTTGGCGATTAGTGTTGGCAATGATAAAAGAATGATGCCCAAACCAATGACGGCGAAAATCAAATATAATGTGTTCATATTTATTATTTAGCTAACCTTAAACTTTTTTATCATAATGGAATTTCATAAGGGGGAGTTAATAAGTCGAGGAGGTGCGGCGTTTAATGCTAAAAACGTAAACAAAGTTTTGGGCTGGTAAAGTCAAGACCCAACTCATGTTTAAGATCTGACCATTTAGTGTAATTCCCTTGAGCGAAATTTTTCTTGGCTCGGGCCACTTCCCTCTTCTCCGCCGCGGTTGGCTCGAAGGTTTTGGATTTGAAGGGGTGAACTTCTTTTCGCCAAACCAAAAATTCTTCATAGACGGCGGCGGGCACCGTGATTAATTTCTGTTTTTGCCGCTCAAATAAAGTTTTAGACTGTGGATAACGAAATGCCCCCACTCCCTATTTTTGCTAAACTACAGACGGCTC
>JBBTRZ010000039.1:0-2218 GCA_038064935.1 Patescibacteria group bacterium | reverse complement strand
TAGAACGCCATCTTGGTAAGATGGAGGTCGAGAGTCCGATTCTCTCCTCCGGCTTCTTTTGCCGATATAGTTCAGTGGCAGAACACTACTTTCGTAAAGTAGGAACGTGGGTTCGATTCCCACTTTCGGCTCATGAATGAGGAAAAAGAAAAACAAATAGCCGCGCTCGAACAGGCGATGCAGACACCTGATTTTTGGAAAGATAAAGTCAAAGCGCAACAGGTGATTGAGGAGCATAAGCGGTTGAAGTCGGAAGCCGCGGGCGGCGGTCAAGCGCAACAGTATGATCAAGGCGACGCGATTATCACTATTTTTTCCGGCGCCGGCGGCGACGATGCCGAGGATTTCTCTCGCATTCTTTTTGAAATGTATACCAAGTTTGCGGCTCGACAAGGTTATGATCTCGCGCTTATTCACGAGAATCGGAATGACCACGGCGGCTATCGCAATCTTTCGTTCGAAGTGCGAGGCCGGGCGGCCTATGGTACACTGAAGCACGAGTCGGGCGTGCATCGGCTTGTCCGCGTCTCGCCCTTCTCGGCGAAGAAACTCCGTCACACTTCTTTTTCACTTGTTGAAGTGATTCCGCGTTTCGAGCGCGATCAAACAATTCCTATTCTCGATCGTGATTTGAAAATTGAATTTTCCCGTTCGTCGGGTCCCGGCGGTCAAAATGTCAATAAGCGCGAGACGGCGGTCCGGATCGTCCATCTCCCAACCGGACTCGCGGCTCATTCCGACTCCGAGCGCCTGCAAGAGCGGAATAAAGAGAAGGCGCTGGATATTTTGAAAGCGAAGCTTTATCGGCGGCAAGAGGTCGAGCGGCACCAGAAAGAGATCGGCATGTATATTAGTAAAACGGCTGACATCGAGTGGGGGAGCCAGATTCGTTCTTATGTCACGCATCCTTACAAGCTCGTTAAAGATCACCGCACGGGAGTGGAGACGGCCCAAGTGGACGCGGTGTTTGACGGCAAGCTCGATGAATTCATCGCCGCCGAATCACAGTTGTAATTTATAACCTATGATTTTTTTCGATAAAGTTACCAAGCTTTACAACGACAATTCGCTGGCGCTTGACCAAGTCACTTTCGCTGTCGAGCAAGGCGATTTCGTCTCGATCGTCGGTCACTCCGGCGCGGGGAAAACGACTTTACTGAAGATGATTCTAGTGGAAGAACGCCCGACCTCGGGCGCCGTTTATTTCAATTCAACCGACATTCATAAATTCGGCCGACGGCATCTCCATCGCCTCCGCCGCCGCATCGGTAGCGTCTTCCAAGATTTCCGTCTCCTGCCCAACAAGACCGCTTACGAAAATATTGCTTTTGCCATGGAGGTGTCGGGTCGCGCTGATAAAGATATTACTTCGGATGTCCCGCATGTCCTTGAACTCGTCGGTCTCGCCGACAAAATTTGGAGTTTTCCCCACCAACTCTCGGCCGGGGAGAAGCAACGCGTGGCGATTGCCCGGGCGATCGTCAATCAACCCGACATCTTGATTGCCGACGAGCCGACGGGCAATCTCGATCCCATCAACACCTTTGAGGTGATTCAGATTTTTAAAAAAATCAATGACATTGGGACCACGGTTCTCCTCACGACCCACAACAAGCAGGTGATTGACGCGCTCGGCCGCCGCGTCATCACAATGGATAACGGCCGCCTCGTCCGCGACGACAAACAGGGGACTTATGTATTGTAAGAAACGATTCCATGATTAAAGATTTTGACGGCTGGAATAATCAGAAAAAGAAAGTTCAAAAAGAAGAGTTCGCACCGTTTTATCATGAGCGAGAAGTTTGGTGGTGTGCGCTAGGAATTAATATCGGGTCAGAACAAGATGGAACTGATAAAAACTTTGACCGGCCCATCGTTGTTATTCGTGGGTTCAATAAAAATATTTTCTAGGGCAAGTATTATTTCTATTTAGGTGAGGTTGAGGGGAGAAAGGCCAGTGCCGTGCTTTCGCAGGTACGCTTGATTGATACCAAAAGATTAGTGAGAAAAATGCTCACACTCGACGAGCAAACCTTCTTGGGTTTGAAAGATGCTTTACAGAAAGTCTTGTTTGGTTAGAAACCTCAAACTAGTTTGCCCCTGCTTGCGCAGAAGCGAGGCCGAAGCCATTTGTATCCAACAGTGTAGTCGTTGGTGTTAATAGCTACATTCAATAAGTAAGTGCACAACCGGTGCGTTCGAATAATACCTCAAGCGG
>JBBTRZ010000038.1:0-6055 GCA_038064935.1 Patescibacteria group bacterium | reverse complement strand
AAAGTGATATGATTTAAAAACTGATTTCGGTAACACTTAATTATTGTCTAATAAGCCTTCGTTAGTGTGTTTGCCATTCGGGTTCTTGGCGGGCGAGAAGTACTCCTTTCATCTCCGGATGAAGCATAATTTCTTCCACGGTTTTTTCCAGCCGCAGCGCTTGCGAGCCCTTAACTAAGACAACATCGCCAGCTTTCAACATGGTTTGGAGAACTACCCCGGCAATACTCGCCTCATCGAAGTGCCATCGTTTCCTTTTACCCCAACCGGCTTCCACAGCGCCGTCGGCAATAAACTTAGCTCGAACGCCGACGGTGATGAGCAAGTCGGCCGTGGCGGCCGCCACTTTCCCGATCTCGCGATGCGCTTCAATGGCGTAAGCGCCGAGTTCGAGCATATCGCCCAACACGGCAATTTTCCGCCCGGCGGCGGGGAAGCTCTTCAATGTCTCAAGCGCCGCGATCATGGCGGCCGGCGACGCGTTGTAACTGTCGTCGAAAATGAAAGTATCCTTCAATCCTTCGATCAAGCGACCGCGGCCGGCGGGTGGATAGTAAGACGCGAGCACTTCGGTGACGGGCAGAAGCGGGAAACTCCCGGCGAGCGTGACCCCGAGCGCCAGGAGAATGACATAGAGCTGATGCGGGCCGTAGAGGTGATCGAGATGAATGGTCACGGTAAATCCGGCATAATCAACTTTGCCAATCAGACCACGAGGTTTGCCCATCTCACTCTCCGCTAACTGGTAATCAATCATGCGAATCTCGGCCGATTTATTCCAACCAACGCGAATAATTTTTCGCCCGGCCAATTTCTTATCAGCGACCAATTTGTCAATTATCGCTTCAATTTGTTCATCGTCGCTATTTATAATGATGGTCCCGTCGCGTTTTACCGCCGCGAGTAAAAAACTTTTTTCCTTGAAGAGCGCCGCGGGTGAAGAGAAAAATTCCACATGCGCCGGTACAAGCGGTAGACTGGTGAATACCGCGATATCGGGTCGGAGCCAACGGCTGAGATTGCGGATATCGCCTTCGCGCTCGGCTCCGACCTCGAGTACCAACCACCCGGGATAGGGCGCGCGGAAGACCGCGAGATGCAGGCCGTGTAAAATATTTCTAAACCAAATAAATGAGTGTGGTCGAAGGTGGGAGACACCGATAATAGTGAGCAAGATTCCCATCTCGGTGTTGTAATTCTTGGGACTTTGTCGAACAACGGCGACGGTTTGCAGAGCTAAGGTAATTGCCTCTTTGGCGCCAGTCTTCCCGACACTGCCAGTTATGGCCACAACCTTCGGTTGGTAGCGATACAGAATGAGTCGCGCTTCCAGACGAAGAATAGCGACAAGCAAGGGGCGGAAGAACGATTTAATCATAACTAGCGATCAGGCGAAACTTGATAATAGTTTATCAGAAATTTGGCAATATTGAAAAACGGTTTGGTTAAAGTGGCTGAAGCATAGTCTGCGCCCTTCGGCTCAATGGCGTAAAGGAAAATGCTGAAACGCGGCTGGCTCGCGGGGAAATAACCAAAGAAGGAATGAAGATAACGGTCCGTATAATAGCCGCCGCCGGGCTTCCTGATCTGGGCGGTCCCGGTTTTGGCGGCGACTTGATAACGAGCTAAACTCTCTCGCCCGCTAAATAGCGCTTCGTCCACAACTTCGACGAGCATGGCGGTGGTGGCGCGCGCCGCCCGAGAACTCACCACTTGTCGACGCACGGAGGGTTTCGTCTCGACTGACGGCTTGGTCTCATAATCAATCTCCCGGGTCACGAAGGGGCGCGTGAGAGCGCCGTCATTCGCTAAGGCCGAAAGAGCGGTGGTGATGGCAAGCGGCGTCACGGCAATCCCCTGACCGAAGGAGGCCGTGGCATATTCCACTGGGCGGCGACTCTTCAAATTATTCGCCAGCCCGCTCGATTCCCCGGGCAAATCAACTCCCGTTTTTTCCCCGAGGAGACCGAAGTCTTGAAAATATTTCGCGAATCGTTCACCGCCTAATTTCTGCATAATATCGACGGCGCCGGTATTGAGTGACTGATTAAGCACTTCTTGCATCGAGACGATCCCTCGACCGCGGCGATCGTAATTGCCAATCTCACGCTGGTCAATCGTCACTACGCCGCGGTCATCATAAGTGGTCGTTGGGGTAATTACTGCCGCATCGAGACCCGCCGCCATCGTGAGCGGCTTGACGATCGAACCCATCTCGTAGACGCGCTCGATAAGCGGATTCGCCAAGTTATCAATATCGAATTTCTGGCCGCCGGGGTCGAAGGTGGGGAGTGCCCCGAGAGCGAAAATGGCGCCGGTTTTGGGTTCCATAATGATGCCACCCGTCACCCGCGGTTGCCAGTCGGCGACGATTGATTTGAGCTCACTCTCTAAGAAGCGTTCAACCGTCGGCTCGATCGTCGTCACCACATCACCCACATCCGCATCCATACTAGCGGCGGTGGTGCGACCTAAGAAAATGTGTCCAAGGAAACTGGCAAAGGAATCTGTTTCGGTGCGGCGAAGAATATCTTCATAATATTTCTCGAGCCCATAACGGCCGGAGTAATCATTGCCCTTAAACCCCACGAAGCCGAGGAGATGGGCCGCGGTCTCTCCCCCCGGGTAGAAACGCCATCGCTCCGGAGTGAGTTCCACCCCGGGAAATTTGAGAGCCGTAATCGCTTTGGCCTTGGCCGGGGAGAGGTACCTCGCAATCTCTTCGTGGGGGTCGCCGGTTTTCTTGGCTCGGACGAGGAAGTCTTCGCGGTTGAGAGGAATGATGGCGGCAAGCGCTTCGTAGACTTTTTCCGGATCTTTAAGCCGAGTGGGATTGATAATGAGAGAAAAACCGTTTTTGAGCGTGGCTCCCGAGACGCGTTCACCTTCACGGCTCGTGAAATAAATTGTCCCGCGGTTGTAGACTTGGGCTTCGGGCTGTTCGTATTGCCGCGCCGCGGTCGCCGCGTAATCTCCACCCTGGACAATCTGGACGAAAAAGAGTTTGGTCGTAAGACCAAGCGCGGCCAAGAGAAAAAAAGCCAAGAGATAATGCAGGCGGGTGTGCCTATTCATTGCCATCGCTAAACCAGCTGACCAGGAGTGGGATAGCGTCTAACCGTCCAATATAAAAAGTTTGGTCAGGAGAATTCGTGAAGCCGCGCGCGTAGGCCAACTCGAGCGTCAGGCGACTGCTTTGTGTGAGAGCTGTCGCTTCGAGGGTGGTGACTTCGCTTTTTAACTCGGCGATCTCGCTACGGGCGACTTGTTTGCCGACCGCCTGAAAGACGACCCGCTGGGTCAGATAGACATAGCTACTCATTGCTAAAATAACCAATATGAAGAGGGCGAGTGTCGGCCACTCCCGTCGGTCATAAGTTTTAGAAATCGGCGTTGGCATAAAATTAAGAAATTAAGATTGATTGAGTTTGGATATAATTCGCAAGGTGGCGCTTCGCGATCGCGGATTCCGGAGTACCTCTCCGCGGGTCGGACGAACGGCGTGGCGGGTCACCAGTTCCCCTTCTTCCCGTCCGACCCAACTCCTGAAACATTCCTTCACTAGTCGCGCTTCGAGACTGTGGAAACTGATGACCGCGAGCCGCCCGCCCGGTCCCAGATGCCGCCAGGCCGCCGCGAGACCGAGTGGGAGTATCGCGAGTTCATCATTCACCGCGATTCGCAGAGCTTGGAAAGTTTTCGTGGCGAAGTGTCGCCGCGCGCGGCGATAACCTGGAGGGACGGCTTGGGCAATGATCGCGACGAGCGCCGCGGTGGTCAGAATTGACGCTCGCCGCCGGGCAGTGACGATCGCTTCACTGATTCGCCTGGCGTAACCTTCCTCACCGTAACGGGTCAAGAGATCGGTGAGTTGGGGCGCCGAAAGTTCGTTAACGAGTCGGGCGGCATTCAGGCCATCGGTGATCTCGCCGGTCAGAGTCATGAGGAGTGGCCCGTCAGTCTGGAAACTGAAACCTCGCCGCGGGTCAGATAATTGAGACGAGGCGAGACCGAGATCGAAGAGGGCGCGATCGATGGTATCAATATCGAGCTCGGACAGATGAGTTTCGAGGTCTCGGAAATTTCCTTGGTAAAAAATTTTGAGACCCGGCAAATCATTCAGGTTGGCCTTCGCTCGAGCAATGGCCTCGGGATCGGCATCGAGGCCGATGAGTCGCCCCGTCGGTCCAATCGCGGTGGCGATCGCCCGACTGTGTTCCCCCTCGCCTAAAGTGGCATCGAGGACGGTGAGCCCCAGCTTGAGATCAAGTCCCGTCACAACTTCGTGTAAAAGAACTGGCTCGTGATTCATGGGCGCGGCGGGAGAGATCAGAAGACACCGATCTCCCCCAATTTCTCGGCGAGCACATCCGCTTGCTTCTCGATCTTCGAGACATGTTCACGCCAACGCTCTTCATCCCAAATCTCAATCCGGTCACTTACTCCGGCGATCACCACTTTCGTCTTAAGACCGGCAAACTCTTTCAGGAAATCAGGGATGAGAATCCGTCCCATCGAATCCACCTCGCTCTCGACGGCGCCAGCAAGCATGAAGCGATTGAAACTGCGGGTATCGGCCTGCCCCATCGAGAGTCGGGAGAGCTTCTCCACCATCTTCTCCCATTGCTTGACCGGATAGACGAAGAGACAAGAATCGAGTCCGCGCGTCACCACCACCTTGCGCCCAACGGTTCGCCGGAAAGTGGCCGGCACGGCAATGCGTTTCTTGGTGTCGATGATATGCCGGTATTCGCCGATGAGCATAAAATAATGATTCACCACTCTCCCCCACTACCACTTCAGTATAAACCACTCTCCCCCACTCGACCAACTTAGTTATCCACAGACGAAAAATCCGCCTCAATGAGGCGGATTAGACGCATGATGGTCCACCGGCAGTGGATCAGTGATTTAATTTATTGTCACTTTGGTCACCACGACATCCTCAAGCGGATGGTCACCGCGGGTGGGGTCGGTGAATACAGCTTCAATTTTTTGGACGATATCGTAACCGCTGGTGACTTTGCCAAAAACGGTATGTTTGCCATCGAGCCAGGGCGCGGCGGTCGCGGTGACAATGAAGAACTGCGAGCCGTTGGTGTTGGGACCGGCGTTCGCCATGGCGAGCGCGCCGCGAACTATCTTCTCACGATTAATCTCATCAGCAAAAGCGTAACCCGGACCACCCGTGCCGTGCTTTATCCAATCTTTTGGATTTTCTTTAGTCAGTGGATCACCGCCTTGAATCATAAAATCTTTAATCACGCGGTGGAAAAGGGTGCCGTTGTAGAAGCCCTGTTCGACCAGCTTAATAAAATTCTCTACCGTTTTCGGCGCCTGATCTTTAAATAATTCGAGGGTAATTGTCCCGTAATTGGTTTCAATCGTGGCCATTGGATTAATCTTAATCGCGGCCGTAACGGCCGCTGGTTGGTTAGTAATTGTCGTATCATTCCCGCCCAAGAAAAAAATACCGAGTAAAACCAGTAGAGCGAGAATGCCAAACACCATTTTTTTATCCATATTTTTAATTTTATTTATTAATGCTTTCGCCACTGGTAATTATAAACCCCATGGAGAAAGTCTTTCACTAGCCGCCCGCCACGGCGGATGAGTGTCCCCTGCCGCTTTCGGTATCGTTTGACTTCACTTACCAATTCATCTTTGGCTTCATCAACCGCGGCATAGAGATCTTCGGTTGTCGCCTCGGCGCGGAGACGATGTCCAGCCAAATGGAGATTGATCTCGGCGCGAAACACTTCGCCGTGTTTGTGATGCCGTGTGGTCTTTCCCACCTCCACCTCGGTAAACACATTCTCATCGTCGACCAAGAATTTATCCAAGTGTCCCAACTTCTCGCGGCAATAATCCAGAATCGCCGGCGTCAAAGTCAAATTCGTCGCCTTAAAATTGATTTTCATTTTGATAGTGTAACAGAAACCTCTTTCAAAAAACAAGATGCGCTGTCAAGGTGGGCTTACTCTGGGGGCGAATTTTCCATGTCAAGGTTTAACCTTGCCGGGGGCTAGTGTATCAGAATTAGCGGTGAGGGGCA
>JBBTRZ010000037.1:0-13671 GCA_038064935.1 Patescibacteria group bacterium | reverse complement strand
CTATTGTACCGAAAAACCCCACAGAAATGTGGGGTTTTTCGTGCAACAAAGCCGTAGGACCAGTAAATTGAAGTGGTGAGCGTTCATCACTTTGACAGTGCGATAATTTACCTTAGGAAAGGTTGTTATTGTGTTAACAGAAAAAAGGGAACCAGCATCCATATTTCCCGGTGGGACTATCATTTTTTTTGTTCTTAGTTGTGATGATTGCGGATTATTTGGAGGAAAATCTGTGTTAGGTTTCGGAAATAAACATCCTCCATTACCGCATGGTTGGAGAACAAAAGACGGGAAGGATTGGTGTGGGGGATGTTGGGAAAAAAATCACGAATTTATTCCCGAATAAGCTTTCCAAAGGTGGTAATGAAAGGAAAATCTGGGAAAGGCCTGCGCGTGTCGTGGGCCTTTTTCTTGTCTAAAAAATAATCCAAACCTCCGCTTGCTTTTTGGGTTGAGATCGTTATAGTATCGTTAAATTTAAGGATTTTTAATGAAGATATTGAACTTATTAATGCTCACTAATTACTTTCGACTCACCGCTCTCCAAAAAACTGCTCTCGCTCGGCTCGGTTTGGTGACGGTCGAGGATTTGCTTCGCCACTTCCCTAGTCGTTATGAGGCGGCCGGGCGCGAACGGCTGATTCGAGATCTAGTGCCGGGCGAAACCGTACGGGTAACGGGCGAAGTGACGGCGGTGAAAATTGATCGCAGTTTCCGAAATAAATTGCCGATTGGCGAAGTGACGCTAAATGACACGACAGGCCAAATTAAAGCCATTTGGTTTCATCAGGTTTACTTGGCGAAAAAAGTATCGGTCGGAAACTTCGCTTGTCTCCGAGGTAAAGTCG
The DNA here is from genome assembly GCA_038064935.1 of Patescibacteria group bacterium. GTDB lineage: Bacteria > Patescibacteriota > Minisyncoccia > Phycocordibacterales > JACOZG01 > JAGVGK01. The sequence continues at coordinate 12,823 of JBBTRZ010000037.1, read as the reverse complement.
CCGAACGGAAGGGGAAATTTTATCTCGCAAACCCCGAGATTGAACGGCTGGAACGACTCCCTGATCACAGTGAGTCGCTCTTTGCCGGAGAAAATAGTGAGGGGCAAACCTCACTCCTCCCGATCTATCCCGAGACGAGAGGTCTCTCGAGCGCCTGGTTCTATCACGCGATGAAAAAACTGCTCCGTTTGGGTGAGGCTCAAAAATTAATTGATCCTCTGCCTCAAAAAATTTTAACCCGATACAATCTCCCGTCACTCGGCACCGCTCTCGTCTGGATTCACGCGCCGCGGCGGGAAACCGATGCCATCGCCGCTCGCAAACGGTTCGCGTTTGAGGAGATTTTTATGATTCAACTAGATCGCGCAAGGCGGCGCATGAGTTACCAAAGCCAAATTGCCCATCCGATCAAAGTGTCCCCTCAAGCCATCGAAGCATTCGTCGCTCGGCTCCCCTTCCCCCTCACCCGAGCTCAAACGCTCGCGATTCAGACAGTTATTAAAGATCTGGCTAAACAACAACCGATGGCGCGCCTCCTGGAAGGCGATGTTGGTTCAGGCAAAACCATGGTCGCCGCCCTAGCCGCCTACGCCGCCGTCACGGCCGGCAATGAAGTCGCCTACATGGTGCCGACCGAGATTCTCGCTCGTCAACATTTCGAATCCTTCATCGCCAATTTCGCCGGAATCAATATCAACATCGGCCTCTTGACCGGCGGCGATTGCCGGAAGTTTCCGTCTAAAATAAATCCCAATACCCACACCGAGATCAGTCGCGTTCAACTTCTCAAATGGGTGGCGAACGGTGAGATCCCGATTCTCATTGGCACGCAAACCTTGATTCAAAAAACGGTGCGTTGGAAACAACTCGGGCTCACGATTATTGACGAACAGCATCGTTTCGGCGTGATGCAGAGAAAACGCTTGGTCGGACAAGGTGAAAAAGCCGCCCGACCAGCCGTACCCCATCTCCTCTCGATGACCGCGACCCCGATTCCTCGGACGCTCGCTCTCACTCTCTACGGCGACCTTGATCTGACACTCCTCGACGAACTCCCGCCGGGTCGGCAACCGGTCGTGACACAAATCGTCACAGAAAAAATACGAGCTAATATTTATGAAAAAATTAGAAACGAGCTAAAGTCCGGTCGCCAATGCTATATCATCTGTCCGCGAATCAATGCCCCTGACTCGCCTCGCTGGAGCTTCGGCGAAGCGGGCCCATTGAAAGCTCTGGCCTTAAACGCCAAGTCGGCGAAGGTGGAATACGAGCGATTGGCACGCGATATTTTCCCCGATTTCCGACTGGGGTTACTGCACGGCAAATTAAAACCAATTGATAAAGAAGAAGTAATGGTTAATTTTACCACGCACAAAATAGATATTCTCGTCACCACTTCGGTCATCGAAGTGGGAGTCAATGTGCCCAATGCCACCGTCATCGTGATTGAAGGCGCTGAACGCTTCGGCCTCGCGCAACTCCACCAACTGCGCGGGCGTGTCGCTCGAAGCGCCCGCGCCGCTTACTGCTACCTCTTCACCACCGACGGCGAGGCCGGGAATCTCACCCGTTTGAGTTATCTCGAATCAGCCGCTAGCGGCTTCGCCCTCGCCGAGTATGATCTCACCCTGCGCGGCGCGGGCGCGCTCGCGGGCGGGAAGCAATGGGGCATCTCGGATATCGGCATGGAAGCGATTAAAAATTTGAAGATGGTCGAAGCCGCACGCGCGGAAGCGAAGCGCCTTATCGCCACCGACCCCGATCTCACTCATTACCCCCTTCTCATCTCGCGTCTTGCCACTCTCACCACCCGCGACATCCACTTCGAGTAAGATTCCAATCATTAATTTTTTTATGATGACCGGAGAGGAGGACTGAGGGGACACGATAATGGCGACGGCGATGGGTGATGACTTCGGGTCGTGTGTACACTTCGTGACTCGCGACACGCTTCTCTTCGACTGACAAATCATCGCCCAAGACACCCGGCAGACGCCGCGTGACAGCGTCGATTATGATAAGCGCCGGCAATTCTCCACCCGTCACCGTGTAGGGGCCGACGGAAATTTCTTCCACCGTGGCGCGAGCTGGTTCAGCTTTGAGAATTTTTTTCACCCGCGCGTCAATCCCCTCATAACGACCGGCGATTAGAATGAGCGGCCGGTCTTGCTTCGCCCAGCGCTCGGCTAGCTTATTAGTGAATTCTTTGCCAGCTGGCGAGAGAATGACGACTCTCGCCGGCTTTTTGCTTTTAATCGCCAAGACGGCGCGGATGACCGGTTCGGCGCGGATGACCATCCCCGGGCCGCCGCCGTACGGCCGATCATCAATCCGATAATGTTCGCCGCCATAATCCCGTAGATCATGGATCGAGACATTAATAATCTTCCGCCGGATCGCTCGGGCGACGATTGATTCGGCAAGATAAGGCCGAATCAGTTCCGGGAATAAGGTAATAAGATGGAAATTTAATCGGCCAAGTTTAATCCTTGATGTCATTCATCACTTCGTCCACGGAATCGGCCGCGCTTTTCGAGGTCTGACTGGTCACAGTTGCGGTGGGTCGTAATCCGCCTTCAGGCTCATTAATCTTGAGATTTACTCGAGCATTATTTTTCATCCCCACGACACGGAGCAAAGTCCGGATGGCTTTAGCTGTATTCCCCTGCCGGCCAATAATTTTCCCCATATCTTCGGGGTGAAGGTCGAGCGAGAGGAGGACGCCCATCTCATCTACCTTGCGAGTCAACTTAACTTCTTCGGGATGATCAACCAACGACTTCACGACATAAGCGAGGAAATCCTGATCCATGTAATTTTCCGCCATATAAAAATCTTAAACTGCTAATGGGGTAATTGTAGCAGGGTTTTCAGTCGGCGCAACCTCTGACGCAACCGCCGTTATCGAATCAGTCGCTTTTGTCTCAACCTTTTCTTTCGGCTTCCGTTTGGGCAAAACATTCACTTTTGGCCCCGCAACAATTTTCGTATCTACGAGTAAATTATGAGCGGTCCCCGAGGCCTGCGCCCCAACCGAGAGCCAATGTTTAATTCGATCAGTTTTGAGACTGGGTTTACCTCGTCGCGGATCATAAGAACCGACAATCTCGAGCGCCCGGCCACTCTTCGTCCCCCGGCGACTATCCACGACCACGACCCGAAAGGCCGTCTCGTGCTTCCGCCCCACTCGTTGTAACCTGATTCTTAACATGACTTAAAGATTAGCACAGGGCGGTAAAAAATGCTATGGTAGCGGCGTGAAAGAGAAATATATTGAAGGGATGATTCGAATTTCGGGCAAGGGGATTGGGTATGTGAGCGTTGATCCTAAGGCTGCGAGTATCGAGATTGATCCGACGGATTTGAAAACCGCGCTTCACGGCGACCGCGTCCGAGTACTGCTCCAACCACAAGCAGTAGCGCCTAAAAATGGTTTCGAAGAAAACCAAACTGGCGCGGTCGTAGAGATTCTCGAGCGGAAGAAATTAGAATTTGTTGGTACGCTCGAGCATGAGGGTGGTTTCTATTATCTCGTTCCCGATGACAAGCGCGTGTATAAGGATATTTTAATTCGTCCGGAAAATCTGGCGGGCGGGAAAGCCGGTGATAAAGTGCTCGCTAAAATTACTAAATGGGATGATTCTAAAAAAGATCCGCTCGGTGAAGTGATTGAAGTGATTGGCCCGCCGGGAAGCCACGAGACTGAGATGCTCGCGATCGTCTACGATCGTGGCTTCAAATCAGTTTTCCCAGTTGGTGTCGAGACCGAAGCTCGGGTACTTAAAGACAACGAACCAGCTAACTTGGCAAACGAAGCTAAGAAACGCCGCGATTTCCGTCAAATCCCAACTTTTACCATTGATCCGATTGATGCCAAAGACTTTGACGACGCCCTATCTTTTCGAGTGCTTGATGACCAAAATTATGAAGTGGGCATTCATATTGCTGATGTCTCTCACTATGTTCGTCCCGGCACCGCCCTCGACAATGAAGCTAAGAAACGGGCTACTTCGATCTATCTCGTTGATCGGACAATCCCCATGCTCCCCGAAACACTCTCCAATGACTTGTGTAGTTTGAAGCCCAATGAAGACAAACTTTCGTTCTCGGTCATTGTCGCCATGTCATCGGCGGGGGAAATTATAAAAACCGAATTTGCTAAAACGATTATCCGCTCGGCCCAACGCTTCACTTACGAAGAGGGGCAAGCCGTGCTCGACTCTAAAGAAGGACCATTCGCTCCGACACTACTGACCCTAAATAAACTCGCCTACGCCCTACGAGAAAAAAAGATTGCCCAAGGCGCGATCTCGTTCGAGAACGAAGAAATAAAATTTGAGCTCGATGCGTCGGGGCGACCGATTCGAGTGTATAAGAAAGTGCGGAGCGACATCCATCTCTTGATTGAAGATTTTATGCTCCTCGCTAATCGTAAAGTGGCGGAATATGTGTCCGAGATTGTGAAGAATGAACCCGGCCGCTTCGTCTATCGCGTCCACGATGTCCCCGACCGCGATCGCCTCGAGACGCTCGCCGCCTTCGTCCGACCTTTGGGTTACCGCTTACCAATGACGAAGGCGGGCGTCACCGGCCAAGCGATCAACGCCTTCCTCGCCTCCGTCAACGGCACGCCCGAGGAAGGGATGGTCCGGACGGCGACGATGCGGGCGATGGCCAAGGCAATTTATGATACGAAAAATATTGGCCACTACGGTCTCGCCTTTCCCCATTACACTCATTTCACCTCGCCCATTCGCCGTTATCCGGATCTAATGGTGCATCGCCTGCTCGAAATTTATCAGCGCGGGGAAAAACCTTCCCCCGAAATGCTCGCCGACTATCGCCGACTCGCCGCGCACGCCTCGGTGCGCGAGGTGGAAGCGCAAGAGGCCGAGCGCGACTCCATTCGCTACAAACAAATTGAATTTATGGGGACGAAAATTGGTCAAATCTTTAACGGTGTCATCTCCGGCCTTGCCAAGTGGGGCATCTTCATTCAAGAGACGGAGACCTTGGCCGAGGGCATGGTTCGGCTCGCGACGCTCACCAACGACTTCTATATTTTTGACGAGAAGAATTACGCGATGGTCGGGAAAAATACCGGTAAGAAATACCGCTTGGGCGACCCCGTCCGCGTCAAAGTCATCAAAACCGACCTCCCCGCCCGCATGATTGACTTCGAGTTTGTTTGATCCCGCCGCATTTTAGGCCTACAATGGAGCGATGGCTGAATATGTGATATCGCTGGAGGAAGAGAGGCAATTGCGGACGGAATTGGCGGACCGGGAAGATGCCGAGGGCAAACGCCTGCGGCGTTATTTGAGTTTACCAGATTTGTCGCGAATCCCGGGCAGTCCCCTCTTCGCGCTCGTTGAGCAGGTAAAGAAGCTCCCCCTTTTCCAAACTTTCGATCTCATTACTATTCCCGAGATCGTCTCAACCGAGGTCAGTTTCGATTTATTTAATTTCGCCCCCGATCACCCGGCGCGCAGTCGTTCCGATACTTACTATGTGGACGAAAAGCATATTCTCCGGACGCACGACACGGTGATGTGGTATTACTATCTCACTCAACCACAGGTTAAGGCGAAGATTGCCGCCCGCCTACCACTTGGCGTCCTCTGCTATGGCAAAGTTTATCGGAAAGACGAGATTGATCGGCGGCACATGAATGTATTCCACCAGATGGGCGGGCTGTACCTAGCTCCCGATTCAACACCCATCCCCACGATTGACGATTTGAAAAAAGTTTTGACTGACATCACCCAAAATCTTTTTGGACCCAAAGTTAACTTCCGCTTCAATCCCGACGCGTTCCCTTACACTGATCCGAGCCTGGAAGTGGAGGTCGAGAAAGGGGCTCAATGGATCGAGATCTTAGGCGGCGGCCTGCCGCGAGAAAAAGTGCTGGCTAATTTTGGTGTCACCAATTACCACGGTTGGGCCTTTGGCTTCGGTCTCGAACGCCTGGCCATCTTGAATATGAATCTCCCCGACATCCGACTCCTGTGGTCCGACGATCCGCGGGTCAAGAAGCAACTCGAATTGGGTCGCCAATATGCAGAAGTGTCGAAATACCCGCCAATCACGCGCGACATTTCCTTCATTGTGCCCGATTCATTCGTGCCAAATAATTATTTTGATCTAATCCGTGATCTCGGTGGCAACTTAGTGGAAGAGGTGACACTTCTCGATAAATACGAGAACGCCGCCAAGTTTGGCGCGGGGAAAGTGAGCTACACCTTCCGTCTCGTCTACCGTCATCCCGAGCGGACACTGACTAATGCCGAGATTAATGACCTCGATAATAAAATTCGGGAGCGCACGGCCGGTGAATTCTCGGCGAGTATCCGTTAAAGGGCCAAGCGTTCTCTGATTTTTTCCACCACCCCCTGCAAGGTAATATCGGATTTGACCAGGAAGTAGGCCGGCTCATCCCTCGTAATCGCTTTCATAATTTCCTCTTCGTCGGGATTTAGATTGGTGAGGAGAATTACCGGCACCTTCTTCCCCCAAGCATTGGCCTCGCGCAACTTTTTCATCATCGCCAAACCATCCAAGATCGGCATCAGAATATCGAGCAAAATGAGATCAGGATGTTCTCGCAACGCCAACTCTAAACCCTCTTGACCGTTCTGGGCCGTGAGTACTTGGAAACCTTCATCGCGTAATTGGTCGGCGAGCGGTTTCCGTTGCACTTCCTCATCTTCGACAATTAAAATGGTGACTTTTTTATCTTCGGTCATATTGGTAAGATTCTAGCATAGATTTAATCGGTCGTGCCAATGGGCGGCATCATCAAGGGCGAGGTTCCGCTTCTCTGCTTCATCCCTTCGAGGGGAAGGAAGACATAGAAAGCACTGCCTTTATCCTCTTGTGATAGGAACCAAATTGCGCCGCCCGAGTGATCAAGAATTGATTTTACCATATAAAGTCCAAGCCCGGTCCCGTCGGGGAATCTTTCTTTAGCATTGTCAGCCCGGAAAAACTTGGCAAACAATTTATCTTGCTGTCGTTCGGGAATACCATAGCCCGTATCTTTAATCGAGATCACCACTCCAGCCTCGCGCATATTTTGCCCACCAACTTCTTGCTGTTTGTCTACTTTGGCGCAAGCCACTTCAATTGTACCACTATTTGGCGTGTAGTGAATCGCGTTGATGACCAGATTATTGATAATCACGACAAATAATTGTTTATCAATTAATAACTCCAGTCTTTCAGGTAGATAAGTTTCTTTTAAAATTAGATGGTTTTGGTCGAAGGACGACTTCAATTCATGGAGAGCATTTTTGATCACCAGTATGATATTGGTTTTTACCGGCTGAATGGAGAAGGCGCCCAGCTCAATTAACTCAATCCGCGAAACATTGAGCAGGGCGTTCACCAACTCCGTCATCCGCAAATTGGTGGCGCGAATGTCGCCGAAATACTCGATCTGCTTGGCCGTGAAATTATTTATTTCCCCTTTGAGCAATCTCTCGGTCAACCAATTGATGGCCGTCACCGGCGTTTTCAATTGATGAGAGGCGAGAAAGATAAATTCGGTCTTGGTTTTGTCAATTTCTTTTTCTTTGGTGATATCGCGAAAAACTCTAATCGCTCCGATTACTTTCCCGCCAAGAATAATAGGCGTTACCATCATGGCCACCGGATATCTTGTTTTGTCTTTCCGCACATCATAGTAGGTGGGACCCGTAGTAGTAGTAGTACCTGCCAAAGCTATACTTATCGGACGTTTTTCCATTGGGATAGATACTCCTTTTTCGTCTTCCATCAAGATGACTTCAGAAAAAACTTTTGCCATAACCTCTTCACTTTTCTTGCCGAGTAATTTTTCAGCTGTTTTATTTATCAGAATAATCCTCCCATTTTCGTCGGTCGCCAGAAGCCCATCGCCGATTGACATCAAGATCGCTTCTTCTTTCGCTTTGGCTATTTCCATTTTTAATTTTTCAATACTTAAATCCTCAAACACATTCCGGGCGGCAATCTTGGCATTTTTTAAATCGCCTGCTTGGGTTTTGAGCTCGGCTTGTATTTCCCACCCTTTTCTGAGAGCCAAACTTAAATTGTGTGAATTAATCTCAAGCTCTGCCCATGCCGCCAATCCCATGAGAATATCTTCATCATCTTTCGAAAATGCTCTTGGTTTCATATCTTTAATACAAAAAACACCAATCCGCTCCCCATCCGCATTTATAATTGGCACACCAGCATAAAAGCGTATATATGGTTTGCCAATTACCATAGGGTTGTCGGAAAATCTTCCGTCTTTTTTTGTGTCTAGGATAATAAATATTTCATTGGCAAGGAGCGCATGCCCGCAAAAAGAAATTGCTCTGTCTCCCTCTTTTTGATTAAGTCCGCATACAGATTTAAACCACTCTCTTTTTTCATCAACAAGAGTTAGAGTTGAAATAGGGACATGAAATATTTTTGTTGCAGTGCGGGTAATCCGATCAAATCTATCTTCCGGCTTAGTATCAAGTAGCCCTAATGTATGCAGAGAAATAAGGCGTTCTTTTTCATTTTCAGGAATTGGGGCTGACTGCATAATTTATGAAATCATTTATTTTTATGATTAACCATTGCCATTTTTAACCTGCTTCTTTAAGTTCTCGATTTCTTTTTTGAGTTCCACCATTTTTAACTCCCGGCCAACCATGGTTTTATTCATTGATTCTAACTCCTTAACCCGCTCCACAAGTTCCTTGGTCCGTTCCATGACCTTACCTTCCAGTTTATGGGTATATTCAGTCAATTTCCCCTCGAGATTTTTCCGATCGGTAATATCTTCCATCGCCAGGATTATCAATTGCACCGAATCTATCTGTCTCGCATTAAGTAGTATTGTTTTTCCTCCAATTGTTTCAAAAACATGTGTTACCTGATAATCTTTCACCACTTTTTTCTGGGGCAAGATTTCTTCCAACAGCCTCTTGAGTTCAGGTATATTCCATTGACCATTGCCTAATTGATAGAGTAAAACATTTTCCGTTTGTTCTAATGCAACATGAAAGTTACGGTAAAAACCTCGTTGGCACTAATCACTCGCAGGTCACGATCAAGAATTAAGAATGACTCTCTGGCAACTTCTACCAGTGTTTTCATATAATGCAAGGCAACATCTTTGGAATCTTTTAATTGATCATTTTCCATAATTTGGTTGAAATTAATTAAAGTTAAATAATTTACCTCTCGACTTTTTCATTGTAAAATAATCAGGAAGATTATCCTACACTACTTATCCACAGTTTTAGCCAGCGGTCGGGCTTGAACCCCGCCCGACCGAACGCGGTCATTCGGGCAGGCGACGACCTACGGTTTACCCGTCCGAACGGATATTCATCCGGGCGGACAAAACGTTGCTCCCCGCCCGACCGAACGCCAGCCCGACAAGGTCATTCTGGCGGGTACCAACTGAGCCGGAGAGAGGAATTGAACCTCCAACCTACGGTTTACAAAACCGTTGCTCTACCTTTGAGCTACTCCGGCAATTTGTTCTTAAGAAACCTTCTTCCGGCGGCAGATTTTAAATATAATTCTCTCTTTCTCGCCGTGTCAAAATCTGCGTATCTCTCTACATATACTACAAATATTCCCCTCATTTTACTGGTAGTAATTGTGTGACCACTTTTATGTTCTCTCACCCGTCTTTCAAGGTTATTAGTTAAACCCTTGTAGAGTCTACCCATATTATCTCTTAAAACATAGACAGTATACATAACTGACAAAACCGGGTACCAACTGAATCCGTCCGAACGGATGTTCATCCGGGCGAGCTACGCTGGCATGGTTTAAGGACGAAGATCAGTCTGGCGCGTCATCTCTTCCTTATAATCCTTAATTTGTTCTAAGAAAAAGGAGACCGAGCCGCGATGGCGATCACTCGGCGTTTGCCCCCGGCCGCGGACAGCGTCAATCAGGAGGGCAAAACGCTTCTCGATGCGAGTTAAAATGACATGGCCTAAGGAAACCAGCGCGTGGACGGCAACTAAAAAATGAATGGAGAAAAATTTGACCAAGCGGCGCGTCATCGCGATCAAGCCATAGGCGGTAGCGGCGATGACCGGGGCTAGGACTTCACTCGCGGATTGAGCGGCGGGAGACAAATTGACCGAGGGCAATGGAGAGCGATTGGGAGTCAGCGCCAGGACCACCATGATGAGAAACGAAGTGACGAGAAGAGCGATAACAATAATTAAAAACATGATTGATAATCAGACCTCCGCGCGGGCATCGAGACGATGCCACGCCCCAATCTCAATTCGTTCGCCAAACTTCTGAATGGCGGCCTTGACCACATCGGCCACCGTCTGATTGGGATTCTTAACGAATGGTTGCTCCAGAAGTTCCGCGACATTCTGCGGCTCAAGAGCGGCAATGTGCATCGCCAAATCATCAGCCAGTAAACGGAATTCTTCATTCTTCGCCACGAAATCAGTCTCGGATCGAAGCTCGACTAAAGCCCCTAAAGTATGCGTTGAATGGATGTAAGCGCTGACCGCGCCAGCACCAAGAGTTCGGACCGATTTCTTGTCGGCAATCTTACTACCCTCCTGCTTAAGCCAAGCGATGGCTTGCTCCTCATTACCCGCGCTAGCTTCAAGCGCGCGCTTGCATTCGGCGATAGAAATACCGATCCGATCGCGGAGTACTTTAATTTGTTTGGCGGTAATCATGGAGTCACAACCGGTGTTTCCGGGACAGTGGGTATTACAGCCAATAATTTTCCTGATTCGTAGGCCAGAGCTAGTGCCTCCACAAAATATTCAATACTTTTAGCGCTCCCATCATTGCCGACAATCGGATAATCAATCAGTGTGAGATCACAGTCGGTACTCGAGAGACCAATGATCGGCACACCAACCCGCCGCGCTTCGGCGACAGCAATACCTTCCGCTTCGGAATCAATAACCAAGATAGCGCCCGGGAGTTTAGTGAGCGAAATAAGATTAGAGAAATACCGTCCTAGATCAAAAATCTCTTTTCCCAGTTTGGCCCGTTCGCGTTTGGTATAGACAGCGAAACCACCCGTCGCCCGTTCGCCTTTCAAATCAACCAGCCGATCAATCCGACGCCGAATTTCGGTGAAATTGGTGAAAGTGCCGCCGATCCAGCGCGTGGTGACATAAGGCATATCGAGTTGCCGCGCGGCGCGTTCAATGGCCGGCGCCGCTTCCGGTTTAGTACCGACAAGGAGAAGTTGTTTGCCGCTCGCGGCCACTTCTTTGAGGAAAGTTTTCGCCCGTTCGAGGGCCGTTAGCGTTTGTTCGAGATCAATGATTGCCGAACGATTCTTGAAACCATAAATAAATGGCTTGACCGAAGCGTGACGCCGCGAGCGGGAATAACCGTAATGCGCTCCGCGTTGAAAAAGCTCTTCCATCGCCCCCGCGGCCACATTATTCGGCGCTTCAACTTTAGTTATCATGCCGGGAAGTATAGCAGGCCAACCAACCTTTGGCAATCAATTCCGTGGTTTATTCCCATTCTCTTTCAGCGCACTGATCAGCGGTTCGATTTCGCCGGCGAAGAGGCGGTCAAGGTTGTGCCAGGATTGTTTCAAGCGATGATCGGTCACGCGATCTTGAGCGATGTTGTAGGTCCTAATTTTCTCGGACCGATCGGCAGTGCCAATCTGCTGACGGCGCTCGGCCGCCACTCCCCCGCTCACGGTCGATTCATGGCTCGCCGCCAACTTGTTACTTAAAATTAAAAAGGCCTTATCGCGATTGCGACTCTGACTGCGTTCGCTGGTGCAACGCACCACCAGTCCCGTTGGTTTATGCAGGACGCGAACGGCTGTCTCGACCTTATTGACATTCTGCCCGCCCGCTCCGCCGGAACGACTAAAAGTCACCTCAATATCGGCTGGATTGATTTGAAAAGATGGGGTGGGCCGGAGCGGAATAATTGCGACCGTCGCCGTCGAAGTATGCACGCGACCGAGCTTCTCGGTCGCCGGCACGCGCTGGATGCGATGCACACCACTTTCATAACGCAACGCCTCATAAACCCCCTTACCCGACACTTCTATGGTCACTTCCTTGTAACCGCCAAGTTCCGTTTTCGATTCCGAGAGAAGGACGAAGGCCCAGCCGCGAATCGCGGCGTAGCGCTGATAAATGAGTCCCAACTTCGCTGCAAAGAGCGCTGACTCTTCCCCGCCGGCGCCGGCGCGGATCTCGAGAATTAAATCTGGATCGGCCATGCTAGCTTTCCCTTCGCCCGAACTCGCCGCTTGCGCCAAAATATTTTCCGCTTGCCTGTAGAGCGCCGCTTCTTGCGCTTTAAGTTCGCGCAACTCCTCGCTCGCCAATTCCTTCATCTCTTTACTATCGGTCGCCAAATGTTCGAGCTCGCTCATGCGCTCGTCGAGACGGGCCGCGGCAAGCGCCAAGTAAGCCGTCTTCGGATTAGTTTGAAAGGCCGACCACTCCATGCGAGACCGTGTCATTCTTGTTTGATTTCGTCCGCGGCTTTTTAATTTTTTTCGTCACACTGATCTCCGCGCTCTTAGTCCGACGAGTCTTGAATTTCTCCACCCGCCCGGCGGTGTCGAGAATTTTCTCTTGGCCCGAGAAGAAGGGGTGGCAGGTACTACAGATCTCAATCTGCAATTTAGGCAGAGTGGAACCGACTGTGAATTGCGCGCCGCAAGAACACACGACCGCGGCCGCTTCGTGATAACTGGGATGAATATCGGGTTTCATAATGAAATAGATGGTAACAGGAGATTAAATATTTTGCAAGGTCAAAAAAAGTAACTCCTCACCACCCCGAGTGAGTTATCCACAAAAAAGCCGTACAAAATATG
>JBBTRZ010000036.1:0-34779 GCA_038064935.1 Patescibacteria group bacterium | reverse complement strand
AACCTTCGACCTCTGTCTTATCAGGACAGCGTTCTACCACTGAACTACACTCGCGCGTTTACCCAAGCCATCAATATAGCAAAATCAAGTTTTTAGACAAGAAAATGTACGGGGCAAATCAAATCTTCGTCACGCGCAAGACTTCTTCGAGTGTTGTCTGACCGCTTAAAACTTTGTCGAGGCCATCTTCGAGCATGGTGGTCATCGGAGTTTTCCCTGATTTAGCCATTTTCACAATCTCACCCGACGCGGCGCGCCCAACAACCAGCGACTTGATTTCCTCCGACATCTCGAGCACTTCGAAGATGCCAATACGACCCTGATACCCGGTGTGACTGCAGACTTCACAACCTTGGCCGTGGTAGAAAGTCAGTTTCGCGACCGACGAATAACCGCGCTGTTTGAAAATAGCTTTCAATTCGGGTTCACGGGCGATTAACTTCTTCACTTCCTCGGAGGGGGCTCCCGACACCCGGCAACGGTCACAGACTTTACGCACCAAGCGCTGGGCGATGACGACATTGACGGTCGAGGCGACGAGGAAGGGCTCGATGCCCATATCGAGCAGCCGCGGCAAGGTCGTCGCCGCGTCGTTGGCGTGAAGCGTCGAGAGGACGAGGTGACCCGTCATCGCTGAATTGACGGCGATGCCCGCCGTCTCGGCATCGCGAATTTCGCCGACCACAATAATATCCGGGTCCTGACGGACGATCGAACGGAGACCGCTGCCAAAAGTCAGATTAACTTTGGAATTAACTTGAATCTGACTCACGCCTTCAATGTCGTATTCTACCGGATCTTCAATCGTCGCAATGTGGACATCGCGGGTATTTAAAATTTTAACCACGGCATAGACCGTCGTCGTTTTACCAGAACCGGTCGGGCCGGTGACGAGAATCATTCCATGCGGGTTAGCGATCGCCCGCTTGACGATAGTGAGCGCCACCGTCGAAAGTCCAAGGTCGGTCAAACTAAACTTCCGACTTTGCTCGGAGAGCAGCCGCAAGACCGCATTCTCCCCTTCGGTGACGGGTAAGATGGAGACACGGACATCCACCGCCTTGCCCTCGGCCACGAACTCGAGCTTACCATCTTGCGCGGCGCGGTGTTCGTCAGTGCGCATCTTCGCTAGAATCTTGAGCCGCGTCAGAATCACTTCCGACAAATCTTTCGGCAAATCAAGCACATCGTGCATCACGCCATCAATGCGGAAACGCACCAGCACTTTCTCGCGATACGGTTCGATATGAATATCCGATGCCTTATTCTGCTCCCCATACCGCAGCAGCAAGTCCACCAGTTTAATCGTGTCGTTATTGCGTTCGTCTTTAGACACTACCGCGGCAGCTCGCCTCGATTCCCGCCTAGACTCGGCGAGGCTGGCGTCGAAGCGGGTGAGACGGTCGAGGGTGGTTTCGAATTCTTGTTTCAAGCTACCGTGGTATTGGGTGAGAGCCGTCTCGAGATCACGGTTAGTAATGAGGGCGGGAATAATCTTCTCGCCCAAACGCTTCTCGAGGAAGTGAACAGCCGCGAGGTCGCCGGGGTCAGTCATGCCAACCGTGATACCGTGGGCAGTCCGCCCGACAGCAATCACGCCGCGATGGCGGGCGACCAACTCCGGAATCAAACTCAAGATCCGCGATTCGATCTCGACACGGCGCAAGTCGAGCCACTTGAGATCGTAGGCCGCGGCGATGAGTTGAGCGAGTTCGCTGTCGCGAATCAAATCGCGATCAACGAGCACTTCCCAGAGCGACGCGCGCTTCTCTTCGCTCTCATGCGCCGCGGTCTCGAAGTCCACGAGTGAGACATGCCCCGGGGGGACGAGCAATTCTTTAAGTTTAGCGGCCGAGAGGTCGAGCATGTTAGAGCGCAGTTTTCGGCGAAGCCTGCGAAGTGAGGCGCGTCCGCTTCGCCGAAGCTTCAGCGAGGCGAGCCATCGCCTCTTTAATCTTCGCCACCACCAGCTTCATCTCCACATCCGACTTCACCAGATAATCCATTGCCCCGAGATCGCGGGCGCGCTTAATGTCCGCCTCTTGGCCTAAATTAGAGAGGACGATGATCGGGATATTGTGAGTGGTCGGATCGAGACGCAACTCGCTTAAGACTTCGAAGCCCGTCTTCTGCGGCATGATGATATCGAGCAAGATGAGATCCGGCTTTTCCGTTTTAGCCAACTCCACCGCGTCGACCCCATTCATCGCGCGCAAGACGACGAAGCCCTCGCGACCCAGCTTGTCCGCCATCGCCGTCGAGAGAAACTTGTCATCCTCCGCCAATAAAATTTTTTTACCTGTTGTTGGATCGGCCATAATTAAATTAAAAACTCGGAAGCGACCAGAGTTCGCCCGTCGAGCGATCAGTGAAAATCAATCGCTCACCAGTTTCATCGAGGATCAGATTGATCGCGTCTAAGCGGCGATTAGCCCCGGCCGAGTTATTGGCAAAAACAATTTTGGCCTCCCCGGTGTCGGTGTTTACTTGCCAGAAACTATCATTGAACGACACCTCGCCGCTCCACCATTGGTCGGGATATTGCGCCTCGGCCGGGTCATTCGGCACGGCGCAATAGATCGTGACATTATCTTTTGCCCAGACACATTTCTCGGGAAATGTGTCGATTGTAAGTGATGTCGTCTTATTATCTCGTGGAGAATAAATTTGCAGCGCGCTCAACCCTCGGGCGTAGAGAACTTTGGTGCCGGCGGGATTAACGAGAGTTGTCAATCCGAGTTCGCCGGCTAAAACACGAGTGAGAACCCCACTTGTCGGATTGAGGAAATAAAGCGTCCCCGACACCCCCGCGGCGGCGCGCGGCATAAGCGTGATGATAGCAGGCGCGGGCCAGCTGACGGTCCAATTTTTAAAGTGTGAGGTAAATATTGTCCGAACTTTACCAGTCGAGGTTTCAGTGATCGCGCCGTTTACTCCCGTCGGAGTGTTAGTGAGCGCGAAGAAGCGATCACCGGCTGGGGCGATCGCAAGGCCATGAGCGGCGACCCCGGGAATGGCGTTGCCTAGTAATTCCGCCGATGAGGTGGCGAGGAGATTATAAGTCCCTCGTAGGGTGACAACGGCTTCTTGATGGTCGAGATATTGGGCGATCAAAGTGAGCGTATCGCTTTTGGCCAAACGCGAGCGACCCCACCAGGCGCGAGCCACCCTGGGCAAAGAATTCTCGGTGAGCTTCTGATTATTCCGGCCATCGGATTCGGTGCGAAAAAGATTACCCGTCGCTTCTTCGAGATAAATAATCGTGGCCGGAGTGGTTGAACTTGTCCGAAATAAGAGAACTGCGCCCGAGACGGGAGTCGGCGAGAGTTTGGTTAAGACGGTAGCGGCGGCCGAACCGGTCGGCGTGATGGCGGGTGGCACATCAGGAGTAGCGGTAGGTGGCTCGCCCGGACCATCCATTGGGGCGGGTTCCGGATTGGTGTTTGGGTCGGAAACGGGGAAGCCGGTGAGCGGCGTCTCGGCCGGGGTGGGTATCACCGGTTGATCGTTGCGATCATTAATTTTCACCCAGAAGATAATGCCGCCGATGAGAGCGAGGGTGAGAATGATAAGCGAGAAGAAGATTAGAAAGCGTTTGTTCATATTTTTTAGATTATCCTTCTGAACCGATAATTATCAAATTTGGATCTTGGCTCGTTGGATCTTGGCTCGAAGGTTTTAGCTGTTTTAATTTCAGGTTCAAATTTATTAAATCGGGATTGATGGTATAGAGAATGAGATAGGCGGCAAGCGCCAAGATAAGACCGACCAGGGCATTACTGATTCGTTCCTTGCCCGAGCTCTTGACTCCCGGCACTTCACTAAAAATATATTGTAGGCCGCCGATCACAATAAATAAGACCGCGATCCCGCCGGCAAGGCCAATTAGGGTTTTAAATAAGAGACTTAAATAATGGGGCAAACTTGATTCGGTTTTTCCTGCCTCGGGGACAATATCCGGCTGAAGAAGGCACACGCTTTTGGGATCATTGGGATCTATTTGGCAATCCACGGCAGCCGAAGTGGTGGTGACACTTAATGAAAAATTAAGCAGGAGCGAGAAGGTTAAAATTGAGATAATAAAAGAGCGCATATTAAAAATTAAATTCGGAAAGGCCGAAACCGAGCGTCGCCGCGCGAGTTGCCGTCTGAAGTGGCGAAGCATCGCTTCGAGCGGTCACCGATAGTTTAACTTCCCCCGCTTCGCCGGATCGAGGCGAGCCCGAACCCTGACTCGGCTCGCCTCGATTCCCGCTTAGACTCGGCGAAGCGGGCGCCGCGACAGTGAAAAAACGCTGGTCTTCTCGCAGAGCCGTGATTCGTTCACCATTAACCAGCCAGTCGAAGGTGACGCGGCGATTAGCGAGATCAAGCGAGGAGAAGCCGAAGGGTTGGGCTAACAAGGTGGTCTCGGCCGAGCCAATGGGGGTGACACCGATTAAGGCGCGTACTCGCGCCGGACTCGTCAATGGTTCAACGCGATACAAGATTAATTTGGGTTTTGTGGCTGGAATAGTCACGCGGGCCTCGGTCAGGCGTTCATTTCGCTCGGTTAAAATTTCCACGCTGATGATACTGGCGGCGCCACTCGGATCGGCGCGATACTCAAGAATGTCTTTACTTCGGCCGGAGGCCGATTGAATTGGATTGCGATCTTTCACCCAATTAAAAATTAACTGGCTAGAAGTTAGACGGTGGCCGCCTTGAATCACATTCGGCATGGCGACTACTCGTACTAGATTTCCCGCTGATGGTAACGGCCGCCCGGCGTAAAAGGGCGGCGCCGAAGTCTCCCCTTCCCAAAGAAGGTCAACGCTATTACCCGGCGCGCTTTGGGCGATGGCTCCCGTTGCCGCAGTGATATAAATAAAGGATAGAATTAAAACAAAAAGTTTTTTCATATTTTATTAAGAACGCGGCCGGCCATTGGAGCAATCTTGCCCAAACTTTTCGCCGCTATCGTTTTCGCCACCAAGGGCCAGATCGTGGCCGTCCAACCCGGGAGGCCGACGCACCCGGCGCTAAAGGGCGCTATTAGTATACCAAGTCTTTTGAAATTTGCCTCACCGCTAATTGTCAACCAAACGCTGAAGGTTAAAAAGGCAAATGAGTTGGGAATCCAATTAATAATAAAACCCAAGCCGAGTGTAATTAAAGTGATGATTACCGTAACCAGATCAAACAACGCGGCGACCGCGATCATCCCGCCACCTGTCACCCAGTTTAAGCCACCCTTTTCTTCGGTCATGTATCTCGCATTATAACTCATTATCCCAAAAATCAGTTAGTGGAAAAGAAAAAGGCCCAGTTCGCGTTAGCGCTAACCGGGCATTCGATCACCAAATACTGATAGTGGAAATGATGGGAGTCGGACTTCCATCATGCGTATCTTGCTGGCGTACAACCCCTTATTTCCTTGTACTCAACTTCGACGGCCCCCTTCTCTTTTAACCATGTGGTTATTTTGGCTGCGTCATCGGCGGTAAAGAACCCCTTGAACGACGAGCCACCCCACCCCCCAGAAACAACAGTTCTAATACCCTCGGCCATCATGAAACTCTGCAGTTTGTCTACAAAGTTCCGACCCACAACGGTCTCTCCAAAGCAACCCCGAGCCATTTGTCCATCTGCGTCTTGAATGTGTATGCAGACTACTTGCTTTGTATTGTATCTCATCGCCATAACCCTTTCTCCTTTCAGATTTTAAGCCACATACTCCCAATCCGGAAACAATGATACACGAAGTTATAATCTTGTCAAGGTTGATTTTTAGGGCGGCAATATGATAGTATCAAGGCATCCATAAGAAGGCGCACCTCGTAGTCTCTCGTGTCTACGCGGTGCGTTTTCATTTCTACTTACCAACTTTCTTACGCAGATTGTCCATGAAATATATTTTCTCCTTCGCTTCTTTCTTCAGTAGTTTTGAACAAGTTTTTACATAAGGACTAAAAACCATTTGGAGCTTGTTTTGCTCATACAGATATTTAACTAGCGAGTAGAAATCTCCATCACTGGTAACGATCATTGCCTTATCAAAATTGGGTAATTCAATCATTGTTCGTAAGACTAAATCAGCATCGCAATTTCCCTTCGCCTTACCCGCGCTATCAAAAATAATTGGTTTAAAAATCAAAATATAACCGGCTTTCTGTAAGCCAGAATACAAATCTTGGTTACTTGGTATGTAGCCAATGAAAATATAAGCTACCGAGACAGAATATTTTTCCTTGAGATAGATTCTGAATTTGTGCCAATCTAAATCCCAACCCAAAGATTTTATACCAAGATGAACATTTTGGGCGTCAATGAAAGCGTAGTTGTTCATGAGACAATTTTTTCTTGGTCATTGCCGACTCCCGCCGCGAGGTCTTGTTTAGCTTTCTTGATCGAGAGGAGTTGGGAGGGGTCGGAGGTGATGATTTGATCTTCGGTGTAGGAGGCGATGATTTTTAGGGCCACATGTTTTAGGCCGGCGAAGAAAATGCCTTCGCCGACACCGGATTCAAGCAGAAGATATTTCTCTTCGTCGGTCAGTTGGAAAGTTTTTTGAACCAAATCAATCGAGGCCGGCGATTGCTTGAGGAGGAGCTGGATCGAGGAGTTGGTGATGATGGCGAGGCCGTAAGGCGAGAGGAGGAAATCACCGACATCTTGAGTAATGGTCGCGACGCCCAAATAATATTTCCGCCCGCGTTTGACGAGCGAGAAAAGGAAGGAGCCGGTGTCTTTCGACTTCATCATCCACCAGGCCTCATCAATCACGAGGAGCCGCTTCTTGAGAGTCCGGCGGATCGCGTTCCAGATATTGTGCATGACAATATACATGGCGACCGGCTTCAACTCATCCTCCATATCCCGTACCGAAAAAACGACAAACTTTTTATTAATGTCCACATTGGTTGGGCGATTGATGAAACCGGCCCAACTGCCTTGCGTATATTTAAGTAGTCGTTGGGCGAGAGCGCCACCGCCCTCCATCCCGGCAAGCACAAGCTCGAGGTCGGAGAGAAGCGGCGCGGGTTTGCCGGTGAAGTCGGTGTCGGGCGTAATATCTTTCAAGGCATAAGTCTCGGTGATGGCGCTATCAATGATCGCATCTTCGTCGGGAGTGAGACCGCCTAACATAAGCCGGAAGAGGCCGACGAGATTGATGATATTGGAACGCAGGACATCGGCCGGCGATTCGTCTTCGCGCGGGTAAGGCAAGTCGAAGGGGTTGATGTGGTGCTCGGAGGTGAGCGAGATATTGAAATAGCGTCCACCAACGGCCTCGGCCAAGTATTCGTATTCGCGTTCCGGATCAACGACGATGACATCGGTGTCAAACATAAGACTGCGAAGAATCTCGAGTTTGGTGGCGTAGGACTTGCCCGCACCGGACTTGGCGAAGATGACAGAATTATAATTCTCGAGCGAGAAGCGGTCAAAGAGAACAAGGGATGAGTTGTGCCGATTGACGCCGTAGAGAATCCCTTTGTTTGAGGTCAAGTCGAAAGAGACGAAAGGAAAAAGCGAGGAGAGCGGCGATGAATTTAATTTGTAATTCACTTGCAGACGGTCAAGGGCGACAGGGAGAACGCTCTCGAACCCTTCGGCTTGCTGGAAGAGGGCGGGCTTCAAATAAACTAATTTAGCGTCGAGAATTCCTTTAATCTCGGACTCGGTTTTGTTTAACTCCTCCTCGGTGTCGCCGTAGATCGTGAGATAGAGTCCGACATCGAAAATCTTTTCCTGCGCCTGCTGGAGCGCGTCGCGAAGATTCTCGATGTCCTGATAGGCGATGTCGAGAATCGGATCGCGGACCAACCCCTTGTCTTCTTTAATACTGATTTGACTCTGGACTTCAGCCACTTTCTTCTCGAGTTGCCGCAGGGCAATCGCCGTGTCGATCGGGTGAATCATGATCGAGACATCAAAAATTTTATCGAGGTTGATGATCGGCGAAAACCAGTCGCCGGTCAAAAAGCGCGGATAAGACATGACGAATAGCGTCCGCGCCACCTTCTCGCCGAGATTGATGAGCCGCGGCGTGACACGGAGCGCCGCCGGGGCAATGATGTCTCGCAGTTCGAGAACGCCCGTCTTATAGATATCGCTCGGGAGGATCGGGGCGATTGCGGTACTCGCGGGTCTTGGTGCTCGGTTGAATAACGACATAAATTTATTAACCTAAACTCGGCGCGGCGATCTCGCCCGGGTTGAAAATCTTGAAAAAGAGTTCAACCAACTCTTGCGTGCCGAGTGGCGCCACGCGGAGGCCAATCCGCGCCAGTCCCTGCTCGACGACACCGGCGCGTTGCTCGAGTTGGGTCTTGTGTTCGTCGAAGTTGTCGCCCACGCCACTCTCTTCGCCCGCTTTCGTCCGACTCGCTTCGCCATGAGGCGAGCCCGGAAAGAGCCGCCGCAGGAGACCGGTGCGCTGGGAGAAGATTGGCGGATCGTAAGGGACGACGACGAAAAAAGTTTTCGACATGATATTGGTACTCTCGGTGAAACTCTTGATGAACTCAATGTATTCGCGGGTCTGCACTTTAAGCAGATCATTAAGTTGATCTTTCTCCAGATCCTCGAGCGTCTCGAGATAAGGCCTGATATCGAGCTTCCGCGACTCGACGAAGATCTGGATGTGGAAGTCGAGGGAGTTTAAAAAGTTCTGGTATTGTAAAAGTAGCGCAGTTTGCTCACCTTCGGATTTGAGCGCGAAATTGATAGAGGAGACGATGAGCACCAGCCGGAGTCCACCGCCCTTCAAGACAGCAACGCCGTCGCGAATCTCCTTAATCGGCACGAAATCCTGCGCCGCTCTCGCCCCCGCTTTATTGCCTTGATTTACATTTTGCATTTTTATTTTATTTACTTTGCCCTTTGCGCTTCGATCATGTTTTGCATTTTACGCTTTTCACTTTAAATTTTCTTTGATATCGAGCGACCAAGCGAGATCGCGGAGTTTGCTTGGCGAAAGTTTAGGAATGGCGATTGCCCGCTCACCACCCAGCACAATCGTCTTCGCCTCGGCCACGGAATCTTGCCGCTTCCAGAGGTAGAGTTTGGCACTCAAGAGATAACGGAAGCCATGCTCGAGGACATAGATGAACGAACGGTTATTAACCTTATAGAAAGCGAGGGCGAGGGCGAGAAGCGCGATGGGGAGCATGAGCCAAACGCCGAGCCAGAAAGGCAGGAGGGCGTAGATGATAAAGACCGCTCCGGCGCCGCCCGCCAAGTAGATGAACTGCTTGAAGGTGAGCGGCCCGAAAATCTTGTCTTCGACTTCGATAAATTGTGGAACTTGGAAATTCATAGGATAGCTTTTAGGTGATAGCTTCTAGCTTTTAGAGGGCTGTGTTAATTTGTGAATCATGGCGTTTAGCATTCTCATCACTTCATTTAATTGATCGTCAACTTTATTATAGCCGATCTCTTGTCCAAACGATAATTTTCTCGCGATCAGCAGTTGTGTTTCTAGTTCCGCCCCCGATCCGAAAGCAATTCTCAAAAATTGTGCGAAATCTTTCCTCGTGCCACGATTCCTACCTTCAGCAATATTGGATGGAATAGAAATCGCCGCCCGCCTGATCTGTGAAGTGAGTCCGTAAACCTCTTCTTTTGGAAAATCTTTCGTTAGTTGGTAGATAACTAAAACTAAATCAATCCCTTTTTGCCACACGAGTAGATCTTTATGCGATTGAATCATTGTGTTTATTCCCTATAAGCTAACACCTAGAAGCTAAAAGCTACTTCGGTTTCTCTAAGTACGGATCGAGATCGACTTCTTCGCGGGGAATCCGAAAAAGTTTGCCCATCTTCTGCTCGAAGATGCTGTCTTCTTCGGTCGCTTTGGGGTTTTCGATATCGTCTAGGATCTCCTCGCGTTTCGGTAAATCGATCGCGGCGGTCTCCGGGGGCGGCAAACTGGCGATCGTCTCCACCCTGTCACTTGGCATGCTTGTCTCGCCGGAGTCCGCCAGCGGGCGGACGGAGGCGGAAAGCGCCTGAAGTGACTCCCGAATCTTGAGAAAAATTTGTTCATTCACCTCCCGCGTCATCGCCTCCGCCACCGCCTGTTCCAACCCCAACCGAATTATCAGATGCTTCACGAAGTCCTCCGTCTTCACCAACCCCAACATCACCAAGCCAATCTCATCGGCGAGTTCACCAATTTGGTCAATGTGGAGTTGATATTTTTTGCCAATACCACTAATGGTTTCTGCTGTTTCGATCCCAGCCATTGTTTCTTTTAGAACTTCTGGTAAAGATCTATATTTTTCTTCAAGTTGTTCAGTGGTGAAAGTCATATTTTATTTACCGAAAATTTTATTTTTAATGTCCTCATTTCCTTTTATGACTCTGGCCATTTGTTCGTAACTCATTGCGTTCACATCCTTTTCCCTAAAACCAAGTTTGAATAATTGTTGACGCATTTCACTGGTTATTAAGGGGGCTTTCGTGCTGGTGCTGCTTGCATTACCAGGTGGTGCCGATTGTGGCGGATTTTGCGCAGGAGTTGGAGCTGGGTTGGTTACAGTTCTAGGCGGTGTGGCAATACCACCGCGACGGCCGAACGGGTTAGCCGAAACATAAGCGAATGATTGATGGTTTTCACCACCCATTTCAGGATCAGTGGTTATCCTGTTGTATATTTCTTTCATCACTTCACGATCGACTCCTTCGCGGTTCATTGCTTTTAAGTCTTCGGGATTGAGATGATAAATTACAGATGAGTTTTTTAATGCCGTCTTACTTAGTTTGGAGATTTCTTTTGATTTTCTTTTACCTAGGAGTTCCGCCGCCCTCTCTTTAGTCAATGTTTTACTACTTAATTCATCTTCGTCCCTTCTAAGTTCTTTATCGCGAGCTGCTTCCTTGTCTTCCTTCGCTCTCTTTGCCATCTCTCGCTCCTCATCCTTAGTTCGTCCAAGAAAACCGGAGATGCCATAATCTTTGGTCGCACTGGCGGTTAATTCGGCGGTCGTCCTAAGCGGACTCTTGATCGCCTCGCTTGCTTGACGCCGCGCGCCGGCAAAACCTGGGGAAACTTTATCAATTTGTTTTAAGGTGGAACCAATCTTGGATTTAGTCCACCCACCCGCTCTCAACAACTCCGACCCTTTTCTTTTTCCCTCTGTGTCTTCCTTACCAAATCTGACCGCGTCCATAGCAGTTATGCCCCTGCCTATGCCTCTACCCGCAAACCGGCCACCAACTCTAGCGAGCCCCACCCCTGTGCCAAGTATGGCCGCGTTCGTCGCTCCCGCTAATTTCATAGCGCCGGCGGCACCGGCGGCGCCGAGGGCTTTGGCGACGATGATGGCACCCAAGAGAAGCCCGATGATGAGCATAAAGAAGATGACCGAGCCGTCGTCTTTGGGCCCGATCGCTTGGGTGATTTGCGTGACCAGATAAATCATGATGAGGAAGGCGGGGGCGAAGGTGGCATCATCCATCAAAGTGCTCAACCATTTTTTCCAATAACCTTCGGTCTTAGGCAGGATGATGAAGAAGAAGGCGAAGGGCGAGAGGATAATTAAGAATAAGAGCCGGATCGTACGCACGATGAAGAGAAGCGCGCCAGTTAGGAGCACGAATGAGGCGACAAGTGCCATAATCATGCCGCCGAAGGTGCCGGTGATAATTTGCTTCCACTCGAGGGCCGCGCCGCCGCCGGGCGCTTCGGCCGTCGAGTTGGCGTCTTGGCCAATACTTTTAGCAAACAGCCAATTTTTGCTGAAGACTTTAATATTTTTGAAGAGGGCCGTCGTCACATCCGGCGCGCCGGTGATTGTCGTGCTTCTGCCATCGATCTCGACCACTCGCGTTGAGGTCACACCTTGCGCCGCACTGGTGTAGAACTGATTAGCTGTGACATTGGAGATATCAATAACGACGCGGGTGAAGAACATGCTGAAGTTGACGAGGAGCGCCACGATAATAAGTTTGGGCACCAACTTCTTCCAATCGAGTCCCGACAATCCGAGCATCGTGCCGATCGCGATATAGAGGAGGACGAAAATGAAGCCCATGTTGACGAGATCGCGAATCACTCCCCAACTCGTCGCAACCGCGGGCATATTGGCATACTCGCTGAACGAGCGGACCGAGATATTGATCGCCTGATTAAAAAGTTCATTGGCAAACCAAGTGATCCGAGAGAAAACCCAGACGAGGAAGGCCCCGAGCCATGAGACAATAGATTTTAAGCATCCCTCAGCTGAAAAATTCCACAAATCACAGTTAGCGGGGGTTGCTTCTCTAGTCTCTACTTTTTCTAAGGCCTGGTTAAGCCTCCGTTGAGTTCTGAGGTTAATTTGGGCTGCCTCTTCTCTTAATCGTTCTAGCTCGGCTCTTTCTTCCGCAAGAGTTTGTTGGACTATTTGGAAATTACTGGCGTTAGGGTTATCTCTTAAATAGGTTTCCTCTCGTGGAATAATGACATTTTGCAAAACATTCATTCTTTGCATTATTTCTGGGAATCGACGGTCGTCTGCGGCTTGAGTTTGAGCATTAGCCTTTCCATAGAAACTCAAAAAAGTCGCCCCAATCAAAATTAGGATCAGTAAACGAGTTACAGTTTTGACGCTGATTTTCATTGTCTAGCGATCGAGAAGTGTTTATCAATTGTCTCTCCGCCTCTCGCGCAGGCGAGTTCGTAATATAATTTCGGACTCATGACGAGGGTGTTGTCGCCGATATAGGTGAAGTCATACTTTCTCAATTCGCGGGCGACCGGCGTGTCCTCGTTCCCTTGGACAAGAGAAATTCGCTCGCGGAAAAGTTTAATGACTTGAGCGGGAGTCGGCGGATTGACGAGTCCCGGGCCGCCGACCTCGAGAAAGAGATCTAGACCAAGAGCGAGTCGGTAAACATCATCGGGATGGATAGCTGACGCGAGGATGGGGTTGAAGGTCAGTTTTTGTTTGAGTTTATTGTTTGGGACCTCGACTCTAGTCAGGATTGGCCCAACTAGATTTTCGGCTGAAACCACCCGCGAGAAGATGGGTGGAGTGGAAAATGAAACCGGGTGGAAGACGGTGACCGCGCCGCGGATGCCAACGCTCGTTCCCGCCGGCTTCACATTGCGGTTGCCTGGTCCCAAGACCCAATCATTTTTAGTCACACAGGCGGTCGCTTGGCTCGAAGCCCAAGTGACAATCGTCTCGTTTTTTACATTAGGATCGGCGAGAGATGCTGTCGGCGGAGTCTCGAAGAGGAAGGCGGCAGTGAGGACGGGTGGCACCACGGGTGTCACCGGTAGAGTCGGCAAAGCCGGTCGCGCTATTCGCGGCCAACCGGTTTGATTGCACGGCCCGGGGCCGGGACACGGATCGGGTTGCTTGAAGACGCTTTGCGCGGCGATCTCGTCGAAGTGTGGCACGGTCTCACTTGAATTACTTAGATTGGCGACGCGTTTAACGCTCAAGCCCACTTCGCTCTTGGTTGAATCCTCGATCAATTCGTCGCTCACCGCCGCCTGCTCGATCGGCGCCTGCGCCAGCCGATCATTGAAGCTACCAATAGTTGAACCCGGTGTCAGCGTCTGCCAATTTTTATTGGCGCATATTGGTAAACCAGTCACCGGATGTGGCACTTGGAGTTCGGGTGGACACTCGCGCGTCCCAGCATAACCCCGACCGGCGATATATTCATCACGAGCCGCTTGCTCGGCCACCGCCACGCGCTGGTCGCGAATCCCTTGAGCGATCAAAGTTTGGCCGAAGGGATTGTTTTTGGGTTCGGCGATGGCGGTGCGAGTCTCCCACCAGCTTTGGTTATCTAAACTTTCCGGCCGATCTCGAAAATCTTCAATGCGCGTCTTACTCACCGTGCTCCGCAACGGATCCTCACTATCTTGGGCCGCGAGTGATTCGCGCGCAATTTTCGCATATGGATAATTTTCGCTATCCGCCTCGAGTTCTTTCAATTCGGCTTGGACGACGAGATTCTCTTCGCTTCCCGCTTCCGCCATGTGATCATTCAAATTTCCGATGATTAAAGATCCCTTGTTGTTTCCAGCATCGTCTGTCGCCACACCGTTCATTCCGTCACTGATTTCTCGGCCTTGGTTTAGATCTTTCACCGAAGCGACAAACGCTCGATGAAGGGCTTCGGCGTTGGCTTTGCGGACATTGGGATCATCGAGTAATTCTTTCGTCTCAAGCGCGAGCTGGACGCGCTGGGCAATCTTGAGATAGGTGCAGGATTGAACTTGAAGCGAATAAATTTTTTCCGTCATTTGCTTAATTTGCTCGCTCGTCTGGAGAATTTTACTCGTCGTGCTGTCGGTATTCTGATTGACCGCCAAGAGCGCGCCGATCTCGTTGACCGGCACGGCAAGGACGGCCCCGGCCGCGCCGAAGCCAAGGGATGCTAACTTTTCGGCAACAAATTTAGTGACAAAGGCGGCGGCTTGCGCGCCAACAATAGGAATACCCTTGAACATACTGCCAGCTATCCCTGCAATGCTCGCCCCCATCACGGGCATCAATGATGCCCCCGTCGCAGGATCAAGCCCGGCCGCCTTGCCGGTTTCAGTAATAGCATCATTGGTTACCCCTTCAGTCGAGTTGATCGTTTCCTCGGCGGCGACCCCAGCGAATTCGTCACTCGCTTCAAAAACGGGGCCTAATTGTGATTCAGATTCAACAGTCAGTTCATCACCCGAAAAACCCAGTTCATCCGAGACGGGGAAATAAGTCGGCGGTTCTGGCAGGCCAGTCTCGCCATTCGGCCACAGGGCTTCCGCTGTCGGATCAATTTGATCAATACCGAGACCTTCCGAGCCAAAGATATTAATATGAGTTTGGACCGCCGCCGTATTCATCTCGAAGGCGATGCTACTTCCCACCGAGCCGAGCAAATTGCCGGTGTCACTGATGAGCGGCCCGAAAACGCCACTAATGCCGCCGTCAATCGCGCCGGCGATTTGATCACTCGCAACATCAATAGTCGAGACAATTGGATTAGTCACCGAATGGACGATCATCTCGATTTCGAGATTAACTAGACTAGAAATGCTGTCCACGGCCTGATTGATTGGATCGAAGAATTTATCGGGAAACTTGTTGATGGCATTGATGGCGTTGTTAAGCGGGCGTTCAATCGAAGCCTCGATTTTCTCCACCGCGTTATCGAGCGAGCGGTTGATGGGATCGGTCATCGCCTCACCGATCGCGTCGGCGAGACGGGCGATGGATTTGGGATTGGTTAGAGATTTGCTTAATTCGAGCGTGAAGCCGTCAACAAGATTGTTAACCAATTGCTCTTTATTCGCGATGAGTGTTCCCGCCCAGACGATGAAATCTTTGGTCGCCTGGATTTGAGCGAGGAGATTCTCGATCAGCCCCTTCATTTGAGCGATTTCCGGAATAGAATTAAGGGCGGCATCCCAATCGCCAGTAACAAGAAAAGTGCCAATTAAAGCAAAAACATTAAGAATGGCGGTAACCGGGTCCTTTTTTGCCAGACTTTGCGCGGCCGCTTGCAGGCCGGAAATTGTGCCGTTGATCGTAGCTTGCAAAGTTTGAACTTCAGCCACCACCATTTGGGGAATTTCACCAATCATCGTATTAATCTGGGCGCGGAAATGATTCTCGATTGTCGGTTTAGCGACTTTATCGAATTCCAGACGCAGAGCGTGAGGCAATTCGATGCGAACGCTCTCATCAATAATTTTAGGCAAGCGATCGTGAAGGCCGTCCTGAATAATTCTCGGCAAACTCTCGTCAATAGAGTCTCGGAGGAGACCGGTAAAGCGCTCGCTTCTCACGACCGCTTGGAAAGTCTCATCATTCCTTACCATCTCGGCTTTGATTTTCTCGCCGAGCGTGAGCGGCAATTCTCGTTTTAAGCCCTCGGTGACCATGTCGGGTAACTCTTTCTTAATCCCCCGCTCGATGCCGGATGGGATGTTTTGCGCCAAGGCGCGGTTGACGCCCTTAGGCAGGGCCTGGCCAATTCCGTCTCGGGTGGTGTCTTTAAGAGATTTAGCTGTGGGATCGGTAATTGCATGACCAATGGAAGAAGGTGTACCACTTGACACTTCGGCCTCGCATTGGCGACGGTCATCTTTCCTCGTTTCGGCGAGCAGTTGGGCGGGAGTCTTCTGACGGTTAGTCCGTGGTAAGTTAAATTGCGCGGCCGTCACCAACGGCAGAAGCAGAGCGACAATCGTGAGCAGGGCGATAATTTGGCGTTTAAGTTTGGTCATAAGCCGAGTGAAATGACGGAACTCTCTCCCGCGGGCAAAACGATGTTATTGGCGAGGAGAAAAAAATTAAGATTATTGACGGCGGTGAAAAAGTTTTTCAAACGCGTCGGATAAACTTGCGCCTGTTCGAGAGCCATAACCGGCTCGACTTCAATTTGGGCCATAATGAAACTTGATTCGCCGAGGCCAATCAAACTGTTGATGAGATTAAGGTGGACTTGGCTCGCGGTTTTTGGGACGACCAAACTTTTCAATCTTTTGACCGCGTTAATGTGGCGGGTCGAAGAGAGGCGAAGTTTGGCGACGGCGGCGGGATCAGTTTCGCCGGCGGCCTTAACCACGAGCGCGAGTTCATTCTCAATCGTTTGGTCGTTGTAAGCCGACATAATCTCGCCGACGGCGCGGCTGTAATTCTCAAACGCCACCGCGTCATTGCCCGCCGAGGTCGGGATGTCTTTAAGCTCGTAGGTTGGGGTCGGTAAATAGGACGGCAAATCAGCCGCCTTTTTGATCGCTGATTGACCGGCGGGAGAATCGTCGGCCGACATTTGCGCGGCTTGCTTCGCGAGCGTCTCCCCGCCGATTGACCACAAGAAAACGCCGCCGCTTATTAAGACCAGAATAAAAATTATGGGGACAATAACTTTCAGACG
Organism: Patescibacteria group bacterium; assembly: GCA_038064935.1. Classification (GTDB taxonomy): domain Bacteria; phylum Patescibacteriota; class Minisyncoccia; order Phycocordibacterales; family JACOZG01; genus JAGVGK01. The sequence goes on along the minus strand of JBBTRZ010000036.1, from coordinate 17,919 downwards.
CAATTGGCGCATATTACCCCGTATTATAGTATGGTTCCGCCTCGCTCGCCAGCCAACATCGTCTCTCAACAGGTGGATAATTATAGTTATGATATAATTTGTCGTTGTATGATAGAAAAACTCTCGCTCATCGTCCTCCTCCTGCAGCAATTAGCCGCGCAGTTGGCCCAACCGACGGTAGTTCCCGCAACCCCATTAGTAGTTCAATCCTCGCCGCCGGTGATGGAAGCCCGTCTGACAGCGAGGCCGGCCCAACTTCCATCACTTAGGCCTGTAATTGACAAAGTTGAACCGACTAAGGGTCGAGTCGGGACGAGGGTGACAATTACCGGCGCGGGCTTCGATCGGGAGCGCAATGTCGTTTATACCGGCGCCGGCGAAGTCGTCGTCCCGTCGCGCGATGGTAAAACTTTATCCTTCACCCCGCCGCGGCCGCCATTTTTGAGTGAGAAGTGGCTCTCGGCCACGGCTGATTATCGGCAAAAACATCATCGTGATTCCCCAATCCGCTTTCCCCTCGGATTTTATGTCAAAAATAAAAATGGCGTCACCGTCAAACCCGGACTTTTTTCTCTGACGATATGAAACTGAAATTAATTATTAAAGAGTGGCGCATACTGGGAGCAATCGTTATTAGCATCGCTTTGATTGGCGGGGCGTTTATCCGGGCCGAGCGGAGCGAGGCCCTCGCCATCATTCCCGTCGGCGGACGGATTCTCAATGTCATTGATTGTTGCAATGGGATCGGACTCGTCGTCGGCCCGCCGCGACCCGGCTTCTTTCTCTATCCGTGGGGCGCGCCACTTTATCCTTACTACAACATTTCCATTCCCGGGCCGAATGTGCTTGGCCGGGCGATCCCGGGCGGCGCCTGTCTTGACCCTTACACCGAAGTCCCGCCACCCTGCACCGTGCCGATCCCCGTTCTCGGCACCTTTGTCATGCTCGGCACTTCGGGATTGTAATTTTCAAGAAAAGGAGTAATTTGGAAAGTGGCGTTGGTGTTTTTGATGAATTTGAAATCTTAACATGAAGAGAGGTAGGTAGATTGTGACAAAGGAAGAGATCAGACAAAAAATAAAGGCAATCGTAATTGATCAGCTGTGTCTTGAAAAAGGGGCCTTGTTAACCGATCAGGCTCGTTTTACCCGCGACCTTGGGGCGGACGCGCTAGATATCGTGGACATGATTACGGAAATTGAAGAAGAATTTGATATTGATATTCCCGATGCTGATATCAAAAAATTACCCACCATCAATGAAACCGTTGATTATGTATTCAAGAAGAAAGATCGGTGAAATCAGCCCAGCACAACCGCTTCGTCCCGTTTATGGCCAGAGGGCAGACGGGACGATTTTTTCGCCTTCGTCCATGGCGCGGTTGGCGAGGAGGTCGGCTCGGGCGTTCTCGGCGCGGGGAATGTGGGCGAACGAGAGGTGAGGAAAATCTTTGACCCGCCGATTCCAAATTTTTATAAAAAGAGGCACAAGAGTGGTTTCCTTGATCTGATATTTACCCATAAGCTGGCGGGCCACCAGCTCACTGTCGAGCCGTATTTCTATTTCTAAATTTTTTACCTGATCTTTCCCCAGCAATTTTTTAATCGTCTCCAAGCCAAGAATCACCGCTTGATATTCGGCTTCATTGTTAGTCATCGGGCCGAGAGCGCGGTTGGCCTCCCGTAAAACTTTTCCCGCTTCGTCCGTCACGACCGCCCCCGCGCCGGCGACTCCCGGATTACCGCGCGATCCGCCGTCAGTGTAGATGATAAATTTACCCATTGCTATCGCGCCGCCGCGCGCAAGGCCTCGAGCAACTGGGTAAGTATTCTGATCAGTAATTGTTGGAATTGTTGGAATTGAGCCGGTGAAAGCGCGATCTGAGAGTTTCCGGCCGGTGTGACAGTGAGGGTAACCGGCTGAGCGTAGTTGCCGGAACGATCATACGCATAAAGAGTGTAATAATAGAGTTGGCCATTAATTAGATTAGTGTCGGTGAATTGGGGAACTACCCCGTCATAGACAATAATCGCTTGGGGTAAATAACGGGGATTGCCCGGGACGGTGATCACCGGCAGTAAAGTAGTACTTCTTAAAATTAGCACGCGGACAAAATCTGAATCAGACGGATTTTGCCAGTTGATAACCGCCTGACGATCGGCGCCGGAGATCGTGGCATTGGCGGGAGAATCTGGCGGCGCGAGATCGCGGCGACGAGATGAGCCGCTACGACTTCGACCAGTATTATTATCGTCACTACCCGAGAGCGGTGGTTCCGCGGCGGTATTGAATAAAACTAGATTAGAAAGAGGAGAAAAATTTCCCGCCGCGTCCCGACTCTTGATCGCCGCATGATAAGATTTATCGGCACCAAGATCAACTAACACATAAGATTGAGTTTGGCCCGGCGTCGTCGGCCGAGGTTCGCCAGAAGCTTGAGCCACGGCGGATGAATCCCAATTTGCTTCCGTAATAGGGTCGCGAGAGTAGCGGAGATCGTAAGAAGACACTGCTGTTGAAGACCGCCTCGGAAAATTCTGGTTAGGGGCCACCCAAGTTAGGATAGCAGACTTCTCGGTGGTGGACACCACGCGCAGGTCGGTGATCGGTTGGAGTGAGGTGGATGGAGAATGCGGGACAACAGGGACAATAAGTTCAATCAGCTCAATGTCAGGTCCAATATCAATAAATAAATTGGGAATAATAATAGGGCTGGTCCCGTTGGCGAATTCGTCAACATTTGAAAAACCGTCGTTGTCCGGATCGCCCGAGGCCGACTGATTTAAATTGCCAAAATATTGTCTTTCCCAATCGTCCGGCAGGCCGTCGCGATCGGAATCTTTCCCTAAAAGAAAACCCCAAACGGTCTTGCCCGTCAAAATATCGTTTGTTGCCGGGTTAAAAGGACTTGTTTCGCAAGCGCTAGGTGCACAGGAGCGAATTCTAAATTCATAGTTCACTCCCAAGGAAAGCCCACTAATATCAACACTGTGATTTGTTACTAACATATTGTCAGTCCTTCGACCGTCGGGACCAGTTGGACCAAAGCCAAGTACCCACCAGACACCGTTGCTACTCCACGCAACTTCACTGGTCGATGGCTCGCTCGTCTGCCAAGTTAAATTTACTGACGTTCCGCTTATGTAATTAATTCTGATATTTCGCGTTTTTCGAAACCAGCCTGTGTTCGGATCGACGGGCCAATCGACGTCCGTGGGCAAAGTTCCGGCGAGATACGCCGCCTTTTTCACATCATACAACGGCTTAATATTATTCAGCCAAAAAGAACCGTACCTACTGTGATCAATCATACCCACCATGTTCTCCATTGCCGTGCGTGCAGATTCTCCTTCGGAAAGTGCCAATTTCATAGTGCTAAAGCGCTTGTGCGATCCGTACGACTGCGAAAGACCGTATCCTGACGAATAGAACCTGAAATAGGGATCGTTGGGATCATGAATTTGGGCCGTCAAATTAGGAGGCTCGAGACCCCATTCACCAGCTAAAGTGTAATTCACATAAGCATCCACCATAACGGCTCTTAATCCGTTCCATTGTCCCCAAACATCGACCGTCTCGTGATGATAAATCACTCCGTTGTCGCCAACATCGGTCCTAATTTGCCTCATGAAACGATAATCATCCAAGAAGCCCCCTGCTTCGGCGTTATCGAAATACCATCCATTCAAGTCAAATTCAATTTGAAGATTTTTCATCCAGTCCAATGTTATGTCTGTGTCCTGCAGTTGCCCGGCTAAAGGATGCCCTGCCGGATACTGCCAACCACCGTAAGCTGTTTGGGCAGGTCCATATGAATATCCGATGACTTTAAAACCGTTTTGATGCGCAGCAGAAACGAACTGGCGAACAAGCGATTCGTTGTTGTAAACATACCCCATATTACCCGAAGGCAAAAGAGAAGGAGCACCCGTAGAACCGTTGGCATAAAGCGTGTGAAAAAGAACAAAAATGCCGTAACCCTCATTTTTTAAATTAACCAACGAATTGGGATTCGAAATATACGAGCTTAAACTTCCTTCGCCAAATATATACTGAATAAAGGGTTTTGCGTTTGTTCCATAAAAGGATTCATAATCAAAAGTTTTGGGCGGAAAGACCATGTGCGCCATGACATCGTTTGCCGCCATAGAGATCGTCGTGGCATCCGCGGTGTTGGTCGCCGTTGTCCCGCCGGAAACTCTGGCATGAAGCGAGCCGCCGTAGCCATCAGCCCACATCCTGTCCCGCCCCGTCCCTTTGTTCCACGACGCGTTGGCAACCAGATTGGTATGCGTGTACGTAAACGGAGATTTCGCGGTGATGAAAAACAGTGAATCGGACATAAATTCGAAGGTAGCCAAAGAACTTTGAATAATCGCTTTGGAATTGTTCGCGATTTCAATTGAAAGCGGTCCCAAATTACTGCTGAATGACAAGGTCGCGACTTTTCTCGGATTGATGCTATTGGTCTTAGGATTAATCCGGCGCCACATTTCCAGACCGGTCGAAGTTAGAACATACCGCGCGCCAGTGGTGTTTACAGTAATCGTGTCTCCATTCTGCGTTACCGACTCAATATTCATATTAAAGGTTGAGAGCGACGGGGACGGCATCGGCTGAACTGGCGTTACCGGTTCCGGAATCACCGGTTCGAGGATTGGGATCGTAACCAGCAAATTGTTCGATAAAGCTGAAATGTTGCCGGCGGAATCTTGACTCTTGATCGCCACATAATAAGTGCCGGGCGGTAAGTTAGAGAGAAGATAAATTTCCACTGTCCCGGGCGCGCGGGGCGCCGGTTCGTCCGTCACCTTAACCGCCCGCGACCAGGCACCGTCCATAACCGGTGTTTTAAGATTGTAACGGATGTCGTAAGCTACCACCTTGCCGCTCGTCGGATCATTACTGTTTTCGTAGGGCGCCCGCCAGTTCAAACCCGCCTGCCCGTTCGGGTAAAGGCCAGTGAGTTTCAGGTCGGTGATGGTTTGGGGCGGGACGGCATCGGGGGGCGACACGGGACGAGGCGCGGGACACGCCGGCAAAATGCGAATTAAACCGGGCGCGGCCATGATTTCATTTAGTTTCGTTAAATCTTGAGCATCGGTTCGGCCGTTATTATCAATGTCCGTAGAATAGTACGATAGAGTAGTCTGTGTCCCCGCCAAAACGCCGTTCATCATCGAAACATCCGCCGCCAACACCCGCCCGTCGCCCGTCACATCGCCGCGAAGATAACCCAAACAGATGGCCGACGCGCTCGGGCCGTGAGCTAGAGTGAGCCGTTCAGCGTTCAACAGCTGACGATTCAAATAGACCTTGGCTCCGCGAGAATCGGAAACACTTTCAACTCGAGAAATGACCGGCGGACTGGGGTGAGAACTGCTGATCGAAAAATCGGACGGAGCGAGTTCGCTCACAACCCCGGAAAAATTTAATTCGACGAACGGTTCACTAACCGGACTCGCCGTCTCGCGGGCATCAACGGCCCCCGTGGGAGGATTGGAAGAAAGCAGGGTCACCGAGGTCCCGGGGAGATTAACGGCCGACAACTGCGAGACTTCATCAAAATTTTTAAAATCAGACGGCCAAATTAAGGGTGAAGCCAGCCCAAAAATAATAACCAACTCCAAACCAATAATCAAAAGCGAAGTAGAAAATTTAATTTTCAGCACAGCCAAAGTTTAACACAACAAAGTTTAACGCCACTATCACGATTGGTGATAAGTTATTTTAACTTACTCGGCTACTCTTAGATCAACGATTCGCAAACGGAGTTCGTGGCGACCGCGGAAATAGGATTGCTCAAGGGTGGCGGCGAGATCAATCGGCTGACCCGAGGTTAGGACTGGGCCGAAATGCGCCGGTGACATAAAGAAGCCGATCGCCCGACGCGAGATCGCCCCGTCCCGAAGTGTGAGTTCAAGATGATTGTCGTCGGCTCCGAAAGATCGCGCCGTAACCCGCGTGATCGCGCGGAAAATAAAAATTGGTTTGGCATTCTCGAGGCCGAAAGGGCCGAGACGGTCAATCAGCCGAACCGTCTCCGCAATCACCAGTGATAATGATAATTCGGCTTCCAAAATAAGTTCACCTTCTTCCGTCTTAATCTCGAGCTCCCGATAAGCCGTCTCCAGTCGAGGTTGTAGTTCGCCAATCCGGCCGGCCGATAAAGAAAAACCACCCGCTTTCGTGTGACCGCCAAAATTAGTGAAAAAATTATCGCGATTGGCCTCGCGCATCAAGTCAACCACATTAGTCGAACCAAAACCGCGGCATGAACCCTTGATTTCGCCGCGGCCATTCTTCGACCAGAGAAAGACCACGCACTGATACCGTTCCGCGAGACGCGAAGCGGCGAGTCCCAACACGCCAAGCGACCACGCGGGATCGCCACAGACGATAAGATCATGTTTGGAAACACGAGCGTCAATCATCGCCTCGGCCTTGGCGAGGACGGCCGCCACCGATTCTCGCCGCGCCTGATTATTGCTTTCCAGTAAAGAAGCGAGGGCCGCGGCTTCGGCGGGATCATCAGTCGTGAGCAAGCGATAGGCCTGACGGCCATGCGCCATACGACTCGCCGCGTTTAGCCGCGGCCCGATCAGAAAGGCGATGTCGTCCGCCGTGAGGAGAGCTTGATTGAGTTTAAGCACTCGACAAAGCGCGAGAATTCCTGGTCGAGGCGATTTCCGCAACACGATCAGACCAAAATGGACGAGCGCGCGATTCTCGCCGGTGAGTGGCACCATGTCGGCGACCGTGGCAATCGCGACGAGATCAAGCAGCCACTTCTCCCAGTTGTTGTCGTTGAGTGGTGAGGAAACTTGTTTTGCTAAATTATTTTTACTGTTGAGCGCTGTCGCAACCGGAAAATTTTCGTCGGCGTCGGAGCCCGCCAGCAGGCGGGTAAAGACGCGAAAATTTTCCGGTTGCGACAGCGCCTGCGCCAATTTGAAAGCGACGCCCGCGCCGCAGAGTGACTTGTACGGATAGGGATCGTCCACTCGTTTCGGATTGATGATGGCATAGGCGGGCGGCAGGGTCTCGGGCACGGCATGATGATCGGTCACAATAACCTCGAGACCGAGGGAATTGGCCAAAATAATTTCGCTCGCGTTACTCACGCCGCAATCAACGGTGATAATGAGCGAAGCGCCATCTTTCGCGAAGCTCTCGATCGCGGTCGAATTAAGTCCATAGGCCTCCTCCTGCCGATCGGGAATATAAACTTCATAGCGCGAATAGCCGATACGATCGAAGAAGGTGGCGAGAATCGCCGCGCCGGGAATACCGTCGGCATCGTAATCGCCGAAAATAATAATTTTCTCTCGGGCGGCCACGGCTGATTTAATTCGCGCGACCGCCCGAGCCATATCCTCGAGGAGTAATGGGTCGTGTAGGTCGCGTTCATAGTTCGGTTCAAGGAATAAATACGCCGTTGATTCGTCTGCTAAACCACGAGCATGAAGCAACGGTCGAATTAATTCCGGAAAAACAGCGAGGGCTTCGTTTGCCTCTTTCGATATTGATTCTCGCAGTCGCCAGGATTTCATTATCCGGCAATTCTAGCATATACTATAGCCGCCATGGCTGAATGTATTTTTTGTAAAATTGCTCAACACGAAATCCCGGCCGAGATTGTCTACGAAGATCCGCACTTCATCGCTTTCCTCGACATCAATCCTCGAGCGCCCGGCCATTGTCAGGTAATTCCCAAAGCGCATTACCGGTGGGTTTGGGATTTGCCTGCCGAACGGCAAACCTCACCCAATATCGGCGATTATTTCATCGTCGTTCAAAAAGTAGCTAAGGCCACTCAAAAGGCCTTCCAGCAACCGGCCGTGTGGTCACGAATTATGGGCGACGAAATCCACCATGCTCATATCTGGATTTTTCCCCACGCCGACACCATCGGTGACAAAAAAGATTTCGTCGGCAACGCCGAGAAAATTAGGCAGACTCTGACTAAGAGTTAAATTAAGTTAAACCCCGTGCGCCGACCTTCTTTGGCATGCCAGAGAGAGGCATGAGCACGCGGAAGGTTGTCCCCTTGCCTTCGAGTGAGTCGAACTCGATCCGGCCGCCGGAGGCGTCAACGATGGACTTCACGATATAGAGTCCGAGACCCGTGCCTTCGGCTTCCTTATCTCGAATATTATCGGCCCGGAAAAGTTTGGTAAATATCTTATCTTGGACCACAGCGGGGATCCCGTAACCGGTGTCGGCGACGGTGATGAGCAGATTGGGCGGCGTGAGCGTGATTGAAAGTTTAACGGTTCCGCCCGGCGCCGTATATTTCACCGCGTTGGAGAGCAGATTCTGGAAAATGATTCGCACTAGTTTAGGGTCGGCGCTGACCGAAGGCAGATTGGGATCGTGCGCCACTTGGACCACGAGCTTCTTCACGAGAATTTGCGGTTCCAACTCGGCGAGGACACTCTTCCCGATCGAGGCGAAGTCAATCGGCGTCGGGTCAATAGCGAAAGTTCCAAGATCAATGCGCGAGACATTGAGGAGCGAATTGACGAGTTCGATCATTCGGTGGTTGGCGGCGGAGAGATTCTCCAGATATTCTTTTTGCTTCTCGGTGAGCGTCCCCACTTCCTGCCCAATCAACATTTCGGCGTACCAATTGATCGCCGAGAGTGGGGTCCGGAGTTGATGCGAGGCGAGCGACACCAACTCGGTCTTCGCTTGATCAATTTCGCGCTCCTTGGTGATATCACGGAAGAGGATGATGGCGCCGGCCGCTTCGCCTTGAGTGAGGAGCGGGGCAATCATCATGGCCACAGGAAAGAGGCGGCCATTTTTCGCTCGGACATAGAGGTTATCAAGAAGATTGACGGAGATGATATTGCGTTCGGTGATTGCTCGCTCGATCGGCAAGGATTCGTAATCGAGTTCCTTGTCGTCACGGAAGAAGACGAGGAGCTCGCGGACATCTCGGCCGGTCGCTTCTTGCGGCGCGGTTCGAAGGAGTATTCCCGCCGCCTGATTCATGAGAATCACTTTCCGATCCTTATCAATCGCCACCAACCCCTCGGCCATCGAGGAGAGGATGGCGTTCAGCCGATTCTCTTCATCTTTCATTTGAGTAGTATAGCAGGAAAACCGTCAAAACAGTCGAACAAAGATAGCGAGCTTGTCTTTTTATCAAACCGGTGTATGGTTAAAGAAGGTGTTTTTTTGGATCATTGTCAACTAAACTTACTGATCGAAAGGAGGTGAAATGATCAAGTAATGTTCGGGTTTAGTGCGTTTCAAGGTTTTTCCATCGCCAGTGTAGGTGATGAAACTAGAGTTTAGCGTTAAGCGAGAGTCTAACGCGCAAAAAATGGAGAAAGTGTGATGAAAGTGCAGGGTCAGGTATGTTCGATCGAAAATCTGTCGACGCCTCGAACCATGGCGACAGTCTTTGCTTTATTTTTTTCTGTTTGCCCAACCGTTTTTTCGGTCGAAAAAGGACGGCAACTGGGGAGAGAACTAGTTGTCGCCGAATTGACAAATCGCTACGGTGAATCAACTGCCAAATCTCTCCTCGAGCAAATCCGCGATATGGATATCGGCCGGTTTACCCATCAAGTGGCCGAAAATATAGTCACCCTCGTGCGGCCGGAGGGAACCTATGTTTTTGAAAATCTGTCTCACAAGAACGGCGCCGTAAGTGGTCTCGCTACCATGTTTGATTCTCATGGAGAAAAGTTGGGAGAAATCAACCTTTTGAATGTCGGTAGTCCTGACAAAAATCGGATTAACTTCTCCGCTCAAGTGTCAGACGCGGATGGTCTAAATTGGACCGAGAACGGAGTCCTCGCCGGACTAGGCGATGGTCAAGCTGTTTCTTTAGGCAGTATCAATGGAGAGAAAACCGGTTTATCATTGGTTGACTTCAAGGGAATGGATGTCTCAACCTCGACCAGTTCTTCCCCGATTACCGTCACCACTTTAGGATATTCTGCCGACGATGGGGTGGTGACCATGTCTGATAGTAAGAGCGGGGGTTGTTCTGCGGTTGAACAACAAAGTCAGGCGGCAACGGTGGTCGGCTGCGTCATTATTATTGTGGTGGTCGTGGCTGTAGTTGTTTTGGCCTGCGCTATTTTTGGTTGGTTTTGCTGATACAGGAGAAAACGAAAATGGAACCTGAAAAACCTCTCCGCTATCGCTGGTTATTGATCATCGTTTTGCTGGCTTGGGGATTGATGCTGGTCTGCTTCCAAGCAGGAATTGCCTATTCCAAGCTGATTCATACGATCATCGTTCCCGCGATACTCTTGATCGCCATTGCCCCTCTTTCAGTAAGCTCTATCGCTACGGCCTGGTGGTACCAACTATTCATGGCGGGTTGGGCGGGCATAATGATTCCAACGGTTTATTTGTTTATGAGTTGGCTAACCGGTTTTGGACATCATTGCGACCGAGCTTCGGTGATGGCTGGAGCGATTGTCTGTTCTGCCCTTTCAATGGAATGGGCGATAACGACGATGCTTAAATCTAAGTGTCGGACAAATTATTTATCCCCGGCCGGATAGAAAGGAGGAAGTTAAGCGCAAGCAAACTGGCCCTCGTTTTCTTCATTCCGAAGAAAACGAGGGCTTTTTTGAATTGGAGAAAAGAAAAAAACCGCCTCGCCAATGGACCGTACCGGATTCGAACCGGTCACCCCCACATTGCAAATGTGGTGCTCTACCAAATGAGCTAACGGCCCCTTAATTTTTATTTAACGCCAAACTCAACACATGATCCAAGAAATGCGGATAAGGGCAACCCACCGCGGCGAGAGCGCGGGGAAGATGAGAATCGTGGGTGAGTGAGGGCGAGCTATTTGTCTCCAAGAGATAAATTCCTTGCGCGGTTAAAACAAAGATTGAACATGAGTAGTGGCGCAGGCTGAGCGCCCGATGCGCCGCGATCGCCAATGTTTCAATCTCTCGTTTCTCCTCCGCTCCGAAATTGGCCGGGCAAATTCCGGTTTGGTTATCCGACCCAAGTTCAACCGGCGGCAGAGCGTAAGTCGTCTGCCCGCGAAAAGTATCTACCACCCCACACACGGCTTGGCAACCACGGAGATAGGGTTCGACGAGAATTGAACGGGAAAGTTTTTTAGCTACCTCGAGCGCCGCCACCAACTGGGCGAAAGTTTTAGCCAACGCAAAACTCGTCACCGAACCACCGCTTGCGGGTTTAACCACCCACGGCGGCGAAATCCTATCAAACACCTCCCGCGCGGCCGCCGCGACTTTGAAAGATTGGTCGGCCACCACTTTAAAAACTATCTCGCTCGGCACGCGAAACCCGGCCCGGCGAAAAACTTCTTTCGCGAGAATCCGATTTCCACCCAAGGCCGCCACGGCCATTTCCGAACCAGTATACGGCAAACCCAATTGGTTAAGTATCCCCGACACTGGGCTTGTATCGCCCGCCGCGGCGGAGAGAACATTCCAAAAGACATCCACTTGCCTAGCGACCAAGCTCGGGGAAGCCGGCACACCCTTCCAATGCCACACGCCCGACCGGTCAATCAAGATATCATTGCCCTGATAGGTAGCGGGCAGATGTTTAAGCACCGCCGCCCCCATCGCGAGCGACGCTCGATAATCGTGACTCGCGCCACCACGCAGGACACCGACCCGAGCTTTAACCATAGACTAAACCCCGCTCACTTATCCACCAACAATTTTTTAATCTTGCCGACCACATCATCGAGAGTGAAATTCGCCTTGATTAAAAAGTTGTCCACGCCGAGCGCTTTCGCCTTCTCAATATCTTCTTTCTGCCCGAGATTGGAGAAGATAATCACCGGGATTGCCTTCGTCGCCTCCGTCTCACGAATTTTCTTCAGCACTTCGAAACCGTCCTTCCCGGGTAAAAGTAGATCAAGGAGAATCAAGGCCGGACGGACCGTGTCAATCATCGAGATCGCATTCTCGCCGTCCACCGCCACTTCGATATGATAATTCTCTTTCTCCAGACGCTTGGCCGTGAGCGAGCGCAGAAATTCATCATCCTCGACAATCAAGATCGTCTGCCCGCCGCTAACATTGTTTTTATCCATGATATAAATGACTGAAATTAATTATTTTTTTGATAAATTATTCCGATTGATCGGGATAGTGAAATGAAATTGTGTGCCACGACCCGCCTCGCTCTCAAACCAAATTGCCCCGCCATGCTTCTCAATAATATCACGGGAGATAAAAAGGCCAAGACCGGTGCCGTCCGTTTGAGTCTTAATCGCATTTGAACCACGGAAGAAGCGATGGAAAATCTTGTCTCGCTCGTGGGACGGAATGCCGATCCCCGTGTCCGACACCGTTACCTCGAGACTGCTCTCGGCGCTATTCATTCTAGCATCGCCCACCGAGACTGTCACTTGTCCCCCTTTGGGTGTGTATTTCATCGCATTGTCAAGTAAATTCTCGAGCACCATACTCAACTTAATCGGATCGGCGATAACGCGCGGCAAAGTTGACGGTGGTTTGAAAGACTTCAGGGCGACGGCCTGGCTCTCGGCCTGATTGGTGAATTCAAACATCACGCTGTCAATCAGCGCCGGCAAATCCACCGGGAGGAAATTGTAATCGGCTCGATCCACATCCATGTAATCAACATTGAGCAGGTCGTTGATGATGGCGATCATCCGCTGGGTGCTCTCGTAACCCTTCTCGATGAAAGTGTGCTGATCGGCGGTCGTGGGCCCTAGACTGCCTTGCAGGAGCATGTGAAATGTCCACTTGATGGCCGAGAGCGGCGTCCGCAGTTGATGCGTTGTGACGGCGACGAACTTCGACTTGGCCTGCTCGAGGTTCTGCAAGCGCTTATTGGCGAGAGTCAGCTCGAAATCTTTATCGAAGAGTTGCTTGGCGTAAGCTTCGAGTTCTTGATTTAATTTTTTGAATTCTCCAACCTTAGCGGACTCTTCGTGAATCTGGGCGGCGAGCAAACGGCTGCGTTCCCGATTTAATTTGGCCACATAGCCGATGAAGAAACCCATGATTATGAGATAAGCCGCGACTGGCACCAAGAAGAGAACATGGATGCCGTCCGCGACACCGGCCTCTCGCACCATGAACCCAAGCACCACTGATAAGAAAATCGTAATCACGCCCCAGAAAATCAAGGGGTTAATTGTCCGTTGTCCCAACTCTACCAAATGACTAGGCCGAGGAATTTCCATTCCTCAATATTATACTCCAATCAACGATGCTTGCGAAATGATTGGCGGTGGCAGGTGATGGCGAAACGGTGGGCTTCGTGATTGGCGAGAAGAATTAGACGGCGGGTATCAGCTGATAATTTATCGTCGCCCAAAATGTCGCGCGGGCGGTGGCGGGTGTCTTTAACCACCGCCACGACTGGCGCCGTAACTTTCATTTTTACCAAAACAGTTTTAGCGAGTGAGAGTTGATTCGATCCCCCATCAATGACAATTAAATCCGGGGGCGGCCATTCGTCGTGAGTAAATCGTCGCTCGAGGACTTCGCGCAAATTGGCCAAATCATCACCGCCGTGACCCACCTTAAATTTCCGATAATCACTCTTTTTTAACTCCCCCGCTTCAACCGCTACCACCACACCAACCGCCGCGCTCCCGCCGAGGTGGGCGATGTCATAAGCCTCAAGTCTCATGTCAATCCGCCGACGAGGCGGACTTGACATTGAGGGTATTGGCGAATTTTTAATAAGTCCAACATCTTGAATATGGGTGAGCGCCTGAATTTGGTCGCGGCGTTCGGCGCTCTTTTCAAAATCATGCTGGCGGGCGGCCGCGTTCATCTCGTGAGTAAGCGTAGCGATAAGCGACCGGACTCGGCCGGCGAGAAGCAATTTCAAGTGACCAATTCGGCGACGATAATTGGCCGCGGTAATTTCTCCAGCATCCGCCGACGAAGCTGGCAAACATACGCCCGGACATAAACCAATTTGCGCGTTGAAGCAACGCTTCCCCGAGAGTGGTGTACAAGTATCTCGGTAAGGAAAAATTTTCCGGATCAAACGCAAGGCCTCGCGCAGTTCATTTGAATTAGGAAATGGACCAAAAGCGGAAAGAAGGGGGAAATTTTGAGTCGCGTCGCCCGCCCGACCGAACGGTCGTTCGGGCGGGGAGCCCATCAACAGATGGGTAAAGCGATCAAAATTTTCCCTTTCTTGGAGCGTTGGCCATAACTTACTGCCACGAACCATAAGTACTCGCGGCCAAACTTCTTTCGTAACCACCACATACCAATAACTTTTATCATCCTTCTCTCGCGCATTATATTTCGGCTGATGTTTCTTAATCAAAGCCGATTCGAGAAGCAATGCTTCAAGCACCGAGTTCGCGCGTTGGTGGCGAAGGCCGGTCGCAAGGGCGAGCATTTGGGTAATCCGCCCGCCGCGGCTCGCGGCCACTTCCGGTCGGAAGTAACTCCGGACGCGGTCGCGAAGTGAAGTCGCCTTGCCAATATACAAAATCTCCCGCCCTCGCGTGAAGAAATATACCCCGGGCGCGTCGGGTAGTTTATTAATTCGAGCTAAAAATATTCTCTTTACCATTGACACGATACATGAATATGCTAGTAATTAAAAAGGAAAATCATTCAAATGTTGGATGATTGGTGCGAAGAACTTGAATCTTGAAAGGAAAGTCTCATGCTAGCACGAACCTTGATTTTGGCGTTGATCACTGCGGTCATTGGTGGCGGTTGTAAAGTCAGAGAATACCACGAGCCAAGATCAGAACCACCGGTGATCAAGGGGGAAGTAGCCACGGAACACGAAAAGATTACGCGCTCGGAGATTGAGGAGGATTTCTATCAACTCATCTTTCGATCAGACAATGATTCAGAAACATACCGTCTACTCAAAGCAGCCGCCACGCTTCTTCAGAATCAAAGTGAAATGATCGATGCTATGGAAAAAGCAGTGAAGCAAGTAGAAAAACTCTTCGAAGCAATCCAAGAAATGGATAAAACGCTCGGAAAAACACCGCCCGAAAAACCCAATTTAAGCGACAGTACGGAGCGTAAAAATACTTTGAAGAAAAAATACTCCGATCTCGCCAAAGTGTACAATCAAAAGATGATCGAGGTGAATTTCAAGTTCACCACAAGTGGCGGATTGCCGTCGGACGAGACGGAAATTCTTCCACGACACTTCCCGATTCGGTGAGAAATAAAAAAGGGGAACCCTTTTCAAACACCGACCCGTGCCACCTCGCGCGCGGGTCTTTTTTATTTTCTTTTCAAAACGCGTTTGAGGTACTCCCCGGTGTGGGATACGGCGACACTGGCGACTTGCTCCGGCGTGCCTTGGGCTACGACTTGCCCGCCCCGGGTACCGCCTTCCGGCCCGAGGTCAATGACCCAATCAGCGTTTTTTATTACTTCCATATTATGCTCAATTACAACCACGGTATTACCCCGATCAACCAACTTCTGAAGAATCGCGATTAAGTGGCGAACATCTTCATAGTGTAGACCAACGGTCGGCTCATCAAGAAGATAAATTGTTCTTTGACTCATCGGCCGATAGAGTTCGGAGGAAATTTTCACCCGTTGGGCCTCACCGCCCGAGAGCGTCGTCGCTGACTGGCCAAGCTCGAGGTAACCCAAGCCGACTTCGCTTAAAGTCTTCAAGCGATCGGCGATAGCCGGGATGTCGGTGAAAAATTTCAGCGCCTCCTCCACGGTCATCTGAAGCACCTGATAAATATTCTTTTTCTTGTATACAACCTCGAGCGTCTCTTTGTCGAACCGCCGGCCGCGGCAGACATCACATTCGACATAGACGGTCGGCAAGAAATGCATCTCGACCGCGATCGTGCCATTCCCCTGACAGGCCTCACACCGTCCACCACGCCCGCCCGCCGACGAGGTGGGGACATTGAAGGAGAAACGATTGGCCTGCCAACCGCGCACCCGCGCCTCTTCCGTTGCGGCAAAAAGATCGCGGATCCAGGTGAAAGCACCGGTGTAAGTCGCCGGGTTCGACCGCGGTGTCCGACCGATCGGCGATTGATCAATCAAGATCGTGCGACTCACATATTCCGTACCGGCGAACTCGCGGCAATTATAAATTTCATTAGTTCGATAACGCCGGTCGAAACGGCCCTGCAAATTCTTGTGGAGAATCTCGTAGACAAATGACGATTTGCCAGACCCCGAGACCCCGGTCACGGCGACAAGCCGACCGAGCGGCACGGTCGCATTAATGTCGGTGATATTGAAAATTTTTCCCCCGCGAATCTTGATCGCCCCTTGATCGGCCGTCCGACGAATTGCGGGTATCGCAATAACTTTATCACCGCGCAGATAATCAATAGTTAAGGAACCGAAGTGGTTGTTTTTAGCCGTCAAGAATTTCTCGGTCTCACCCGCGGCCACGATAGACCCACCGTGCACGCCGGCGCCGGGGCCGATGTCAACCAGATAATCCGAGCTGAAAATTGTGTCTTCATCATGCTCCACGACGATGATGGTGTTGCCGAGATCGCGAATCTCCTTGAGCGTTTTAATCAGCCGGTCATTATCGCGGGGGTGAAGACCAATTGTCGGTTCGTCGAGGACATAGAGCGCGCCGACGAGGCGCGAGCCGAGTTGCGAGGCCAAGCGAATCCGCTGGGATTCGCCACCCGAGAGGGTGTGGGCGCGCCGGTCGAGAGTCAAGTAATCAAGCCCGACATCGAGCAAAAATTGCAAGCGGTGTTCGATTTCTTTTAAAATAACTTTAGCGACTTCCCGATCTCGATCGCTTAACTTGGCTTGGTTAATAAATTTTTGCGCTTCCGCAATTGAAAGCCCGACCAATTGTGCCAGATTAAGATCGGCTATCGTTACCCCAAGCGCCTCGCCGCGAAGGCGCGCGCCGGCGCAAACCGGACATAGATCATCGCCAAAAAGATGTTTGGTTCCCAACCCTCGACAGGCCGGGCAAGCGCCGTAGGGTGAATTGAAAGAGAAGAGCCGCGGCTCAATTTCGGGATAAGAAAATCCATCATGAGGACAAGCAAATCGCGCCGACATAATGAAAGAGTCCTCACCAATTTTCACCCCGACCAGACCATCGGCAAGCTCGAGCGCCTTCTCCACCGCTTCGGCCAGCCTCGCCGTCTGCCTCGGATCGATCGAGTCGAGACGGGAGTCTAGGCGGGCCAGACGACTTTTAATTTCAGTTTTGAGCGAAAGTTCATCCACGATGGCGCTAATCTCGTGCTTTTTATTTTTCTCGAGAATAATCCGCTCGCGCAATAATTTTCGCGCGCCGTTTACCATCACCTCTCGATACCCTTTGTCGAGCAAATCGTATAACAGTTGATAATGTTCACCCTTCCGACCACGAATGAGGGGGGCCAGAATTAGGACCGAGTTACTCTTATTCTCACTTCGCCTCGCGGTCGCGATTTTATTACCGATCAGAGTCACGATCTCGGTCGGCGAGAGCTTCTCGATTAAGCGACCGCAAGTCAGACAATGCGGTTTACCCACTCGGGCATAGAGCACCCGCAGATAATCGTAAATCTCGGTAATGGTTGCAACGGTCGAACGCGGATTGCCGGAGCGCGTCTTCTGGTCAATCGAGATCGCAGGCGAGAGGCCAGTGATTTCATCCACATCGGGCTTCTGCATCTGAAGCAAGAATTGCCGCGCGTAGGCCGAGAGCGATTCCACATAGCGCCGTTGGCCTTCGGCAAAAATCGTGTCGAAAGCCAGCGATGATTTACCGGAACCCGAGAGTCCGGTGAAAACAACGAGCTTCCCGCGGGGAAGCTCGAGATTGATATTTTTCAGATTATGCGTTCGCGCTCCCTTAATAACAATTTTCCCTTCATCGTGCTTGGTCATTGGCTTCAAATCCTAGCACGCCGAACAAAGTTTGACAAAAAATGCACTGGCCTAGTGTACAGTTGACAGTCAGGCGGGGGCGGAAAAACATGAGTAC
>JBBTRZ010000035.1:0-20946 GCA_038064935.1 Patescibacteria group bacterium | reverse complement strand
GTACTCATGTTTTTCCGCCCCCGCCTGACTGTCAACTGTACACTAGGCCAGTGCAGCAATTGACAAAAATTAGATTAGGTGCATAATTCAGAAGGATTTCGAAATTATGGAGTCGGCCGCGTGGCTGGCTCAAAATATGGACATTAACAGGAGAAATCAAACAGGTGTTGCCGAGCATCGGCGACGATCCTACGCACGTGTATGTCAATGGTGCTACCGACGCCGAAATGGTTTTCGACGGTGACACAGTGGCCACGCTTGGCCTGGAGGTTATGGCAACTTTCATTGGGACTATCCATCAGGCGCGGGGGCGGGGTGTGAGTTTGGGCGACGCCCTCGTTAAATTGTTTGGGCAGGAAAAAGCCGAAAGGGTCATGAGTAATCTCATGAAAGAGACTTTTCGATCGAGATCCGCCCAAGAATCATGAGCGAAAGTGGTAGGCCAGAGGGAGGCACGAGCAGTGGACACAGCGGGAGGCGTTTCGATAACGCCCCCGCTGTTTTTTATTTCCGATTGACATGGGGGTAATCCTGCATATACTAAACATCATGGTTACTCAAATGGTATTAAAAATAGATAATAAGTTGAAACAAGCCGCGCCAAAACACAAGCCTTTTCTGGCTAGTGAATTGGCGGTTACTTTTGCCCCAACTCTAGAAATCCCTAATTCGAGAACCGCTCGTTCACTTAGAGCGGCATTGAAAGATGTAAAATTGGGACGCAATTTATCTCCGCGTTTCGATAACGCTAAAGACGCAATCGCTTATTTGGAAAAGTATGCAGGTTGATTATCATCGGAAGTTTATAAAAAATCTCGCTAAACTTCCACAAAATATTCGCGAATCTTTTCGCCAAAGATTGGGGTTGTTTTTGAACGATAAGTTTCACCCTCTCCTTGATAACCACCAGTTGCACGGCGAGTTTGTCGGCTGTCGAAGTATCAATATCACCGGCGATTATCGGGCAATTTTTACCGAAGAAAATAGGGTGATTACTTTCCTCCGAATTGGCACTCATCACCAATTATTTGGTAAGTAACAATTGAACTTGCGGGGAGAAGTGGGACCTGCTATCATCGGGTCATGTTGTCAACTAAGAAGAAGCAGAAAATAATCGGCACCGCCCGGGTCCATGAGAAGGACACCGGTTCTTCGCCGGTTCAGGTGTCGCTTCTCACCGAGCAGATTGATCAGCTCGCCAAGCATTTGAAGAAACATCAGAAGGACGAGCACTCCCGCCGCGGGCTGCTTAAAATGGTGTCCAAGCGCCGGGCGCATCTTAAATATTTAGATAAGAAGAAAGCGCGGGCTACGGAGGCCCAAAAATAATATGGCCGTAACGAAACATAAAGGACAGCGGGTGGGCGTCTTTATTGATACCCAAAATCTCTATCACTGCGCCAAAAATCTTTATCGCGCTCGAGTCAATTTCGGCGCGATCATGAAGGATGCGGTGGCCGGCCGAACTCTCGTCCGCGCCATGGCCTATGTCGTGACGACCGAATCCGGCGAGGAACGAAACTTCCTCGAAGCGCTCGGCAAGATCGGGATTGATATCATTACTAAAGACCTGCAAATCTTCGGCGGGGGAGCGAAGAAGGCGGATTGGGATGTCGGCCTCGCGATTGACGCGGTGAAGCTCGCCCCGCGCCTCGATGCGGTGGTAATTGTCTCGGGCGACGGCGACTTCTGTCCGCTCGTCGAATATTTGAAAATTAGAAATGGCAATCAAGTCGAGGTGATCTCCTTCGGTAAAAGCACCTCGGGCAAACTCCGCGACATGGCCGACGACTTCCTCGACTTGAGCGAGAATCCGCGGAAATATCTCTTGGGTTACGGGCACTCGAAGCGCGGCGGGGGAGTGGTGAATGGCAATAGCGCGCCGCCCACCGCAGAATCAACTCCTCAATAATCAAAAAGAAAATAATAAACACCGGGCGATAGCTAGTCGCGCGGTTTTATTTTATACTTATGGGCATGGAACCAAACAAAGATACTAAAGAAACGCCGGAGCAACTCTTCGAACGCAAGCGAGAAGAAGCGCGGCAGGCGATGGAGGGGCCGGAGCGAACCGAGCGCCGCGAGCAAAGCGAACGGGAGAAACAAAATTCGAGTGAGCGCGGACTCCTCGAAGAGAAACTTACTAATTTAAGAACGCAAAAAGAGAAGCTTGAACTCGACTGGATTGCCCTCGATGATGAGCGGCAAATTATTCGCGAGGCACTCACCCCCATCCTCGAACAAGAAAAGGTGACTGAAGCGGAAGAGGCCCGACTGGAATTAGAAGAAATAAAAACCGTGGCGCCAGAAGCGAAGCAGGGGATTGAAAAGGAACGGTGGGCGACCCAAGATAAACGACGAGAGTCCGAGCAAAAGAAGTGGGGCTTCCAAGATAAATTATTTAAAGTCGAGCAAGCGATTGATAATAATACGCAAAAATACCGACTCCTACTCGATGAGGAAGAAGTCGCTCAAACCAAATTAAACGCCCTCAAAGCTCTGGGTGGTGACGCTTAAAACACCTATGTCCCAACTCTCGGATATGGATAAACGGCGCGAAGAAGCTCGACTCGCCATGGAGGGCGATGAGCGGCGCGCCGCTCGGGCGGCGCGTGAAAAGGTGGTTGAGAAACGCCGAGTTGAGGCTCGACTCGCCATGGAAAGTGCCACTCACCGCGCGCGACGGGAAGTCTTGGAGCGAGCCGAGCGAGAGTCAAGAGAAGTGGGTGAAGCCGCGCGCGCGGCCGAAACTGCTAAACGGCAAGCGGCTGAGCGCGCGGCAGCCGAAGCTGATGCTAGAATAAAAGCCGCGACCGCGACCCAAGAGGCGGCGAAGATGGCGCGACTCAATATCACCCGTCGGGCCGCGGCTGAAATAAAAAGTTTGACCGATAAGCCAACTCACTTAAATGCGATTCGCACGCTTAAAACCGATATGGCCACGGCGGTGAATCAAGGCGCTTCAATCGCCAGCTCAATTATCCAGAATCGGGGGCAGGGGACTCCCCAGCGAGAACCGTCCGGACGCCAATCTCACGCCTTACGAACTGTGATATTAATTCTCTTCTTGCTCGGAACGCTGGCGGCCGGCGGGGTATTCTTCTTCCGCGAGCAAGTGAATAATTTACTATCGCTGATTCCCGGATTAATGCCCCATCCGCCAGCTGGCGGACCAATCGGGCCACTGAACGGACCAAATTCTAAAGTTGAAACCTCGATCATCACTGCCGATCAACAACTCGACATCCCCACCGCCAATCAGACCATCCCCGCGCTCGTGGCCAAAATTCGAGCTGCTGTGACAACGAACACCGCCGCGGGCACAGTGACGGAGTTGGTCTTTTCTGACAACGAGGCACCGCTTCCCTTCCGCGCCTGGCAAACGCTTCTTGGCTTGTCCTTTCCGGCGGATTTGACGCGAATCGTTGCCCCGAATTTTATGTTTGGCCTTTATTCTGATTCGACAAGTCGCGTGCCGTTTATTATTTTGCAAACGAAATCCGCCGCGCAGAGTTACGGTCAACTTCTTGCCTGGGAGAAAAATTTACCCGCGGTTTGGGATACGCTTGTCGGCAAACCGGTCGCGGCTTCGTCAACCGTGGAAAATGCGTCTGGGGGGCTAACGCGTTTTCGCGATCAGTTAATTCAAAATCTTGACACGCGAATCCTCGATGGCGCGAGCGTCACCCAACCAGCCATCTACGGCTTCCCCGATCAAAACACCATCATCCTCACCCAAACCAGCGAGACCTTCCTCGAAATTCTCAAACGGTTTCGGATGGTGAGGTAATTATGATATAAATTATGACGGACAAAATTATCAGTGGCCCAAACGAAAACTTCGAGGCGATTAAAAAAGTGGATGAGAATGGTGTCGAATTTTGGTTGGCACGAGACCTTCTGCCTTTGTTTGGTTACTCGACCTGGCAAGCATTTAATGAAGTCATTGGTCGCGCCGCTCAAGGAGCATTTAATAGTGGGCAAACAATTGCTGACCATTTTAGTCAATTGACTAAAATGGTCAATGTGGGGTCTGGAGGAAAAAGAGGTGTGAGGGATTGGAAATTAGATAGATATGCCTGCTACCTTATCGCTCAGAATGGTGACCCAAAAATTCCACAAATTGCTTTAGCTCAAACATACTTCGCCGTACAAACTAGAAAACAAGAAATTTTTGATAATTTGCCGGCAGCAGAAAAAAGACTTTTTATCCGAGGTGAAGTGTCTAGCGAAAACAAAAAATTATTTAGCACCGCCAAATCGGCAGGAGTTTCCAATTTTGGCTTGTTCAATGATGCTGGATATAAGGGCTTGTACGGGTTACCTTTGGCTGATATTGAAAAGAAAAAAGGAATAAAGAAAGGTGAACTTCTTGACCAAGCCGGTTCAGTCGAACTCGCCGCTAACCTTTTCCGCATTACTCAAACCGAAGAAAAATTAAAGAAGGATAGAACCAGAAACGAACTTGAGGCGCGACGGACTCACTTCATGGTTGGTGGCAAAGTTCGTCGGACTATAAAAGATATTGGTGGTGAAACTCCAGAAAATCTCAAACCAGAAAAACATATCCGGGAAGTGAAAAAAGAAATCAAACTTTTAACTAAACACTAAATTTATGTTTCAATAGATAATTCCTCTGACAATATTAGTGGTGTTTGAGTTGGTTGCTGATATCTTTGCGAAAGAATGGTCTCTGGGTAACCGTTCAATTTTTTATGCGATTCTATCTTTGTTTTCCTACCTCTTGGCGAATACTTCTTGGTTGATTGCCCTGAAGTCCGGTTCGGGGCTTGCCAGGGGAGCAATTATTTTTTCTGTCACCTCCGCCATATTAGCGTCAATTATCGGTTTGATATTTTATAAAGAACATCTAACCGCAGTCCAGATCGTCGGGATGGGGCTAGGCGTCGTTTCACTCGTCTTAATTTTCTGGAAGTGACCGTAAAATATCGTTTCATGTTTCAGCGCTTGCCAACGGGTGGTCGAGTATAATAGACTGCGGGGA
The DNA here is from genome assembly GCA_038064935.1 of Patescibacteria group bacterium. Classification (GTDB taxonomy): domain Bacteria; phylum Patescibacteriota; class Minisyncoccia; order Phycocordibacterales; family JACOZG01; genus JAGVGK01. Next base: position 15,941 of record JBBTRZ010000035.1, on the reverse strand, counting down.
TGGAACAAACATTAAATATTGAGGAGTTGAAGAAAAAACTCGAGGCGGAAAAATTATCACTGCAAGAGGAGTTGTCGGGGATCGCCCAGATTAATCCGAAGAACCCGGCCGATTGGGAAGCGGTGCCGGCCGAGACCGGCGAGAACGCTTTCCGTGATGAAGAAGCCGATCGAATTGAGACTTTGGAGGAGCGGCAGGCGGAAATTATCCCGCTCGAGAAGCGTTTACATAATATTGAATTGGCTCTCGCTCACATCGAGGACGGCACTTACGGTAAGTGTGAGATTTGTCACCAACCGATTGAGGTGGCCCGCCTCGAAGCTAATCCGGAAGCCCGGACTTGCAAGCAACACTTGGATCAAGAAGGCGTCTAGTTTTTTATGCTGGCTAAGGTTTATGCGGCGCAAGTCGTCGGCCTCCAAGCTGATACGGTGGAGATCGAAGTGGATATCGCCAAAGGTCTCCATTCCTTCAATATCGTGGGCCTGCCCGATAAGGCGGTCGAGGAAGCCCGCGATCGGATCAGCGCCGCGATTAAGAATTCCGGCTTCCCCTCACCCCAACGCGGCAATCGCAAAGTCATTGTCTCCCTCGCCCCCGCCGACCTGAAGAAAGAAGGGCCGGCATTTGACCTTGGAATTGCCGTGGCTCATCTTCTCGCCAGCCGCGAAATTCGCTTCGCGCCCGCCGGGCGCGCCTTCTTGGGCGAGCTCGCTTTGAATGGCGAACTCCGGCCAATCAAAGGGACGCTACTCCTCGTCAAACACCTCCGCGAGGCCGGGTTCCGCGAAATTTTCTTGCCGATCGGCAACGCCAAAGAAGCCGCGCTCGTTAATGGTATCGAGGTCTACGGTTGCCGCCGTCTGCGGGATCTGGTTGACCATCTCTCACCGCTCCCACGCGGTATAGGGGATAAAGAGGCGAAAGAGAACACCTCTAAGTTGGTACCAAAATTATCGCCCCAAGCGCCGACTATTATCACTTATGCCGATGATGCCCCTTTGATTGACCTCGCCGATGTAGTGGGGCAGGCGTCCGGTAAACGCGGCCTCGAGATCGCCGCGGCCGGCGGTCACAACATTGCTATGGCCGGACCACCGGGCACGGGGAAGACAATGCTCGCCAAGGCGCTCATCGGCATCTTGCCGCCCTTACCCTTCGATCAAGCGCTGGAAGCAACCGGCATTCATTCGGTCTCCGGCACTTTATCTCATGACGAACTAATCACCGCCCCCGTCTTCCGCGCGCCGCACCACACCGCGTCCTACATCTCACTCGTCGGGGGTGGCACCATTCCACGGCCGGGAGAAATTACCCTCGCCCACCGTGGCGTCCTCTTCCTTGATGAATTTCCCGAATTTGATAAACGAGTCATTGAGGCCCTGCGCCAGCCGCTCGAAGACCGCCTCATCACCATCGCCCGCTCGCGCGGCACCGTCACCTTCCCGGCCAGTTTCATTTTGGTTGCGACGATGAATTATTGCCCCTGCGGCAATCAGGGAATTCCGGGGAAAGAATGTATTTGTAATCCCAGCGCGCTCCTGCGTTATCAACGCAAGCTCTCGGGCCCGATCGTCGATCGGATTGATCTGTGGATTAATGTCCCGCACATTGATCACGAGAAGTTGGGGGCGATGGGGCCCTCCGGCGAATATTCCCGCGCCGTCCGCGCGCGAGTGATCGCGGCGCGCGAAGTGGCGGCGCGGCGCTTTGTCGGCTTACCTATCGCCACCAACAGTGAGATGGGCGTGCGTGAATTGAAGCGCTTCGCCCCGCTCTCGGAGTCCGGCACGAAACTCCTTGTCGCCTCGGCGCGCCGACTCAATCTCTCCGCCCGGGCCTATCACCGCGTGATTAAACTCGCCCGCACCATCGCCGACCTCGGGGGAAGTGAACACATCGGCGACGAACATCTCCTCGAAGCCCTCCAATATCGGCCAAAAAATAATTCGTGAGACTCGAAATCGTACTGGACCAAAACTTGTCTTATTATTATGATTTGTGTTAGGTTTGAGTCTGATCGTTGTTTGAAAAAGTTAAATTAAACGGAAAGGAAATTGTCGTGACCGATGAAACTATAGGATTGTATAAAGTCGCAGAGGCTTGGTTTTTGAAAAGCACGGAACATAGAAAACGAGCAGAATCATCGCCTAATAATTGGGAGGTTTTCTTTTGATGCTGGAGAGCTTGGTGGTCGTTAATGAGATCCCTCGGTGCTTCTAACGCTATGATTAGATGCAACCGAGGCACGGAAAGTTTTACCCCGGAAATGTTGCTACTGCAAGCCAATACGATGGTCCAGTTAAAGTATCGTTACCGAAGGGCCTTGGTGTACATCAATCAGGCATTTGATTCGGGAGGAGAAAAGGAACAAGGAGTAGAAATAAGGCTTCGTGAAACAAGAGCAACTATCTTAATGAAAATTGGCGAACCCGAAGCGGTTTGCGAGGATTATCGAGCGATCAGTATATTGACAAAAGGAGGTAACGGCCTTAATTACACAAACCACTTCGGTATTCGATCTTGAGTTCTTACTCGCCACGGGCGGTGACGATCATATCTATGACCACCACCGCCCTTTTTCTTTGTTTAAGAACCACGGAAACCAATCGGGTGTTTGGGTGGTTCCTCGGGTGGGGTCATCAGTTGGCGGATAGCGTTGATCAATTTAATAATCTGCTGATCGTTTTTATCGAGCCGTCCCTCAAGCTCTTTAAGTTTCTGGGCTAATTCTTTAGTCGTTGATAAAACTTCGCGCAATTTCACGAATGCGCGTACCACATGGACGCTCGCCATTACCGCCTGCTTTGAATTCAGCACATTAGCCGCCATAATCGCGCCGTGTTCGGTGAAAACATTCGGTAACTTCCGCCGTCCTCCCCATTCCAAACTTGATGTCGCAATTTGCGACATCAAGTTTGCCATCTCATTTTTGGTTAACTGAAACATAAAATCTCCAGGAAATCGATCTAAATTTCTTCGAACTTGCTCATTGAGACGTCGGGTTGGGACCCCATAAAGTTCTGCCAAATCAGAATCCAGTATGATTTTATGGCCTCGGATTAAAAGAATGTGTTTTTCGATCCTTTCCGTGGGGATGATTGAAAGATTTTTTTGGCGAGGCATAGCCGAGCGCTTATCTAACCACTAATTCCTTAGCCTGGTGCCGAACCACTAATTCATGGCCGATGGCGAAGAGATTGCTCGTCAACCAATAGAGAGTGAGAGCGGCGGGAAAGCCGAAGGAGACGAGGGTGATGAAGGCCGGCATGATATAACGCATTTGCACATTCATACTGCGGGCAAAATCAGTCTTGAAAGACCGGTCTTGGGAATTCACCGGCGCTACGGCCGGAATTGCCAGTCGCATTTGGAGGAATTGACTCGCGCCGACTAAAATCGCCAACACATAGTTACGAGCTGTTAAATCTAAACCGAAAAGAGTGGCATTAACGGCGGATGGCGGCGTGACAAAAGAGTATAGGAGTTCCGGTCGAATATCGAAACTATCGCGAAACACCCAAAATAGGGCTAAGACAATAGGGATTTGGACGAGGAGCAACCAAAAGCTCGTCAGGGGATTAATACCGTGGTCGCGATAAAGAGCCATGGTTTGCCGCGCCTGTTCCTCGCGGTTATTGGCATGCTTCTCTTTCAGTTCTTTTAGTTTTGGTTCGAGCGCTTTGATTTTCTGCTGCGCCGTGGTCGTCTTATGGTAAAGGGGAAGAAGGATTAATTTCACAATTATCGTGACGATAATAATAGACAAACCCAAACTATGCCCCGGCAAAACCGCGCTCAACCACACCAAGAGGTTATACAGGGGATCGAAAAATAATTGGTGGAAAATATATGACATTGTTTAGCCAGTGAGAAGCGAAGCGCGAGTAAGAATTTCTTGAATCAGTTTTTTAAGTTCCACATAGGATAGCGTCGTGGCACCCGGCTTGAAAAATAAAAGACAACCATAATTGTCCTTGACCATAGGGAGCAGCTCTCGGACAACAGCCCGGGCGCGGCGTTTGAGACGATTGCGGTCCACCGCTCTTCCCGCCACTTGTCGCGACACAATAAAGGCAAAAGAGGTAGGTTTCTGGCCGCGCTCGGCCGAGCGCGTGGCAATTCTTAAGGACAAAACTGGCGTAGACAAAGACCGACTGGCCTTGAGAATTAGGGGAAATTGTCGGCGACTAACTCGGCGCTCCCGCGACAACATACAGAGTTGTGTCCTTTAGACGGTTAATCGTTTCCGCCCCTTCCGTCGCCGACTTAACACCACCTGTTTGCCACTCGCGCTTCTTTGGCGGACTAAAAATCCATGCTTCTTGTGACGCCGGCGTTGCTTCGGTTGATAGGTTTGCGACATGAGAGTAGTATATACTAGTTATCCACACTAATCCACTAGTTATAAACAAACGGCGAGGAGTGGTGTTCCCGAGCAACCATACTATAATGTTTTGTGCCGTATGATTCTTCTTGATCACAAACAACTTTGGACCGATGCTTTGGCAGAGATTGAACTTAGCATCTCTAAGGCCAATTTTGGCACTTGGTTTAAGAATACCAATATCGCCAGGCAGGATTCGGGAATTGTTTTTTTAAATGTCCCCAATACTTTCGTCAAGGAATGGTTGGCTAATAAATACCATAAATTCATTATTAAATCCCTGCGCGATCTCCACCCGGAAATCCGCGGGGTGGAGTATTTAATCACTAAAGTCGAAGAGGCGGGGAAGGAGAAACGGGATCCAGTCTTCAATAAACCGGCCTACACCGAACAGCTTGCGATGCAAGAGTTGTACATCAATAAAGAAGATAATCTCAATCCGCGTTATGTCTTCGAATCATTCATCGTTGGCCCCTTCAATGAATTAGCCCACGCCGCGGCCCACGCCGTCGCTCGGAAACTTGGCTCCCTCTACAATCCGCTCTATATCTACGGCGGCACTGGCTTGGGAAAAACCCACTTGACACAGGCGATCGGCAATTATTTGAAACAGCAAGGGGGAAATAAAAAGGTCTATTATGTTCCCTCGGAGCGGTTCGTGAGTGATTATGTCAATTCCGTGCAAAACAATCGGGCGAATGTCTTCAAGGAGAAATATCGGAAGTATGATGTTTTGATTATGGATGATGTTCAGTTTCTGTCGGAGAAAGAAAAGACTCAAGAAGAACTTTTTCACCTTTTCAACAACTTCTATGAAAACAACAAGCAAATCATTTTTTCCTCGGATAAGGCGCCAAAACATATTAGCGGCATCGAAGAACGCCTACGGTCGCGGCTCGAGGGGGGAATGACGGTTGATGTCAATAAGCCGGATTACGAGTCGCGGTTGGCCATCCTCCAGGCGAAAGTTAAACTAGGGAATGTGCCGGTCAGTGATGAAATTTTGGGCTTCATCGCTAATATCATTCAAGATAATATTCGCGAGCTTGAAGGCGCGCTTAATTCCATTATTTGCCAGGCCTACTTAAAGAAACGCGAGCCGACCCTCGCGGAAGTTAAACAATTGGTAAAAAATAATATCAAACCGAAGAAAAATATTTCAATCAAGGAGGTGGCGACGATCGTCGCTGATTTCTACAACATCGAAGAGCGGATGTTGTATGAGAAAACTCGGAAAAAGGAGGTGGTTAAGCCACGGCAGGTGATTATGTATCTTCTACGGGAAGACCTCCACACCTCTTATCCCTACATCGGCCAGAAGCTCGGCGGGCGCGATCACACCACCGTGATTCATGCTTATGATAAAATTAAGAATGAATTAAAAGTGAATAATCTCTTGAGCCGGGAGCTGGAGCAAATCCGCGCGCTCCTTTATTAACCACCTAAAAGCAATATTCCCCAACTTACCCACCATGAGAAATCAAATAAAAACTAAATATAGCCAACTTGAAAAAGTTTATCCACATAATTTAACCGCCTAGTATTAATAATAAGAGTATAATTAAATAATTATAAATACTATGAATAACTGGTCTCCAATCTTTAAAATTATTTTTCTCGGGTTGATTTTAAGTCTAGGAATTAGCTACGCTCTCGCGGTTTGGGATCAACCGAATTTTGGTCCACCATCTTGCGGTAATGATGCACAAGACCCTGGTTGTAACCCGCCGATTAATGTGGGGAGTGCTGGCCAAACCAAAGTAGGTTCTTTGATTTTGGAGACCGGAGCATTTGTCAGGGGGAATTTAATTTTTGATAATCTGATGCCGACCTTTGACCCCTTAACCGGTAATTTTGTGCCCGGGGGGATTGATTGTGGTAATGGTCAAATTCTTTCTAGAACTAGTGCTGGTTTCGGTGGTTGGCTATGTGTTGATTACAATCCCAACAATTTATGGAAGAGGAGTGATGCCCAATTTAATGATATTGAAAACATCAATATCGGTAATGTCCTACTGGCAACTTCCACTGGTTTCGTGGGGATTGGTGTTACTAATCCAACCAGTCAATTACAGATCAGTGGAAATTTCGCTTTGCCGGTTACTAACACTACTGGCACACAAGGTGTGATTATGTTGGGTGGGGGTGGGGTTAGGTTCCTCCATAATCATGATGTTAATTTATTTTTAGGTCAAAACGCGGGAAATTTTACTTCTTCAGGAGCTATTTCCAATACAGGTATTGGTAATAATACAATGTTTGACTTAACTGCCGGTAGTTTTAATGTTGCTGTTGGTGATAACGCTCTAACTAACATAACAAGTAGTTCCTATAACATTGCTGTTGGCAGTAGCGCTCTAGGGAACCTAACAAGTAGCACTGGCTTATATAACACGGCTGTTGGTGATTCTGCTCTCTCTACCCTAATCAGCGGTTCTGATAATACTGCTGTCGGTCGGAAAGCACTGTTTGGTAACACCGCGTCATATAATACCGCGCTAGGGGGAGGAGCTGGTATTGGAAACACTTCTAGCCCCAATAATACTTTTATTGGTTATAATAGCGGTTTAAATAACACCACTAGCTTAGGTAATAATACTTTTATTGGTTATAATACCGGCCTTAGCAGTGTTACACAAAAGACTAACGCCACAGCGATCGGCGCGAATGCTACGGTTAATGCCGATAATGCCTTAGTGCTTGGCGATAATTCAGCGACCGGGATCACTAATGTTGGGATTGGTTTAAATAATCCAACGGCCGCCAAATTGACCGTTCGAAGCAGTGGCGCCGGCGATATTTTAAGATTAGAAAGAAATGTGGGTGGTGCTGGTATCTTAGCTTTGAGAGTTACTAATACCGATTCAGTGGTTATGGGTAACATTGCGGCCCCAACCGCCAAATTGACCGTTCGGGGCCTTGGCGCCGATATTTTGAAGTTAGAAAATAATGCGGGTACCGCCGCTTTGACAGTTAATAATGCCGGCAGTGTCGCTATTGGTAGTGGCGCACCCTTAACCATAGCGGAAAGTTTGATGGTGAACGGTCGGATTTATACAAACGGGGTGATGACTTTTCACGGTGGAGGCAGTTTGGCTAGTCCCCCCGTTATTTGCGATAACGCCAATATTGCTAGCAGGGGGACACTTTGGTATCTTGAAAATGCCGTGAGTAAAGATTCCGTGATGGTTTGCGCTAAAGATGCTTCTTTCAACTACGCCTGGCGGACGCTGTATTGAGGTTAGGATAGCGTGAGTATTTGGTGATCATCCAGAGGCAAACGGGTTTTTGGGGGGTTGTTAAGAATCGGCTGGTTAATTAAACCTTTGCGCCCCTTATTCCCACACCGCCCGCTCGATGGGTATCGAAGTGATGGGGTAGGTCTGACAAATAATCTGATAACGCCCTTGTAAGGGCGGTGCAAGAGCAACAAAATCAGATCGAAAATCAGCAAAAAGAGATCGAGGATTTGAAAAAGTTGGTTGAAGCAAAATAATTTTTTGTTGCAGGTAGCAGTCAAATTTTTTCTGTGTTATGATGTCAGGATGAAGAAAGTAACCAGCCTCGCCTTAAAAGAAAAGCGGATAGCTCTTGAAGAGAAAATAGTTCAGGGGGCGGAAAGAGCTCTCAAGGAATATCGGCAGGTTTTTGAGCGTTTGGCAGAATATGATCGCACCTAAGACGAAAAAGAACTCTATCCGTCTATCGCCGAAAAGACGGCGATTTTATATTATAGTCTGATTAAGAATCACCCATTTAGAAATGGGAATAAACGGATGGCCACTGCTTCGCTTTTGGTTTTTCTCCATCTCAATGATTTGTGGTTAAAAGAAGATCAAAGAAAAAGCAATGAAGATTATTTAGTTGATTTGGCAAAACGCGTATCCAGTTCAAAGGGTGATGAATCACGAGATAATTTTTTGCATGAAATTGCTTCATGGTTGAATCAACATATTGTTTAAGGTTTAGGAACAGCAGAAGCAGATTGAGGCTCAAGCTCAAGAAATTGCCGAGCTTAAGAAAATCATTACTCGGTAATAGAGAATTAGTCCAACCCGATTACCTTCTTCGCAATGATCGGTACCTCGCGCTGGAAGTATTTCTTTATTTCCTCCCAACTGGTTTCGAAGAAGAGATCGGGCATCGGATCATCCTCGGCATCTGTGAAATAAGTCAAACTTTTAATAATATGGTGAAAATCGTGAGCGACTGTCGGGTATTGGGCTGGCAGTTTTTCTATCACCGAGAAAAGAGGGGAGATGTGTTTTGTATACCAATATAAATCAATGAAATCACGCTTACGCCCACGCTGACTAATAGCGATAACTTTCATTACCGCAATGTCAGTTTGATCTAGCACATCAACTAATCCGTACTTTAGTCTCGGAAGCCCAAACACGAAAAACGGATAAGCGATAAAACTTACTTTTGCCCCAGACAGAATTCCGTAAATCGTACCGTCACGGACCGTGTCAGCTTGCCATGTTTCATCGGAAAAATGACTTGTCACTTCGGCGGCCGGGAAAGTTTTTTTGGGGATAAAAAAGTCGAGATCAACCGACTGACGGTGTCCAGCTTGAAGGGCTAAAGCCGTCCCACCAGCCAGATACCAACCGGCAGAAGATAACCACTCTTCTTTGCTTAATAAATCAAGTGCCCGACAGGTAGCTCTGGGGAGTATTTCTAAGTGCCAATTCATCATTTTGTTGCAAGAAGTAGATTCCAAAAATTTCTAGATGGAGCTTGTAATATTCTAGACTTTTGAACTACTGATCTAACTTTCGCATGATTATAATAACGCCACATCCATCTCACTTCTTTATCATTGCCAAAATCTATAATGCGCTCGATAATATACACCGCATTTTTCTCCGGATCAATTGTCTTGGGGTCAACATCCCAAAAGAGGGATGGTCTAAGGGGCATCTGTTCCATAGCTTGATCGTATCATTTTTACAGTGAGAGTGCTAGACTGGAGCTGATATGAAATTGGAATGTGTGAGGGGGAAATTGCAGGCGGCGGTCGGGCTCGCCGAGAAGATAACCGGTAAGAATTTATCTCTGCCGATTCTTAATTCGGTGATTCTCGAGGCCGTGGGGCGGACTCTGATTATTCGCGCCACCAACCTCGAGTTGGGGATTGAAATCAGTTTGCCGTGTCGTGTCTCGACTGAAGGGCTCACGGCCGTGCCGGGGGCAGTTTTGTTTAATTTCCTATCCAATGTCGCCGGCGAAATGGTGGCGCTCGAAAGTGTGTCGGGGAATCTCACTGTCTCTTCGCCTCAATCAGCGACAATTATTAAGGGGTACCCGCCAACTGATTTTCCATCGCTCCCCAAGGTGACAGAGAATCGCCAGACCTTCACGATCCCGAGTGATGATCTCGCCACGGCGCTCCGCGCCGTGGCCTACAGCGCCTCCTCTTCACTCACCAAGCCCGAGATTGCGAGCGTCTGTCTCTATAATCAAAGCGGCGAGTTGGCGGTCGTCGCCACCGACTCCTTCCGCCTCGCCGAGAAAGTTTTTCCGCCGGCGCTCAAGGTGTCGCTCACACTGAATCATCTGATTATTCCGATCAAAAATGTGGCCGAGATTATCCGCGCGCTTGAGCTAGACGAGAGTGAAGTAACGGTGGAATATAATCAGCACCAAATCTCTTTCCAGATTGGAGACATCTATCTAACCTCACGGCTAGTTGATGGCGTCTATCCGGATTACCGGCAAATCATTCCCACCACGCGCCTGACGGAAGCTACCCTACCTCGCGCCGAGCTCCTGGAAACACTGAAGCTCTTAAATATCTTCGTTGATCGTTCGGGGCAAATTACTCTGGCGGTGTCGCCGACCGATAAACTAATTGAGTTCACGGCGAGGAATGATAGCGGTGAGAATACCTCACGCCTCCCGGTGGCGATCGAGGGGGAGCCGGTGACGCTCACAATCAATGTGAAATATTTACTCGACTGCTTCCAGTCGTTCACCACCGATTCACTCCGGTTTAAATTCAACGGCCCGCATAAGCCCGTCGTGGTTCAGGGAGTGGGCGATTCATCTTTCACCTATTTAATTATGCCGATCAATCGCTAGTTTTTAAGTTTTTGACTATGGAAGACATTGTCGCGCAACTAGCTAAAATTAAAAGTCAGCTTGATGCCCAAACTGATTTTGTGACCCAAGTTCGCGAAATAATTTACCAAGTAAGTGGGGTTAATCTCGCCGCGACGGAATTAGTGTGGCAGGCGCCCAATCTTATTCTCCGATCGTCGCCGCTCACTCGTAACTTGATTCTCCGTCACCGCGAACGCATTCTCGCCCTTCTCGCCGACCGTTTCGACCGCGCCGCGCCCCGGACAATCCGGTGATTTGAAAAAATAGAAACCCATGTTAGTCTGGCACGAATGAATACTAAAACTTATGCGTCGGCGAAATTACCCAATCTGGTTATTCAGCCGGCTTTGAGAATGTTTATCAAAAGGCAAGTCAAGGCCGGCCGATTTCGAAGCGAAAGTGAAGCAATAAACTTTGCCGTGAAAAATTTAAGAATGAAGCACGATTCAATATGGCTAAAGCCCCAAGAAGAGGTCCTGTCTAAGGTTTGGGATAACTCAACCGACGCGACTTATGACACTTATTTTTGCTCTAACCAGCCAATCACAGCCAAACAAAGAAAATCAATTAATTCATTGGCAAGAAGCCGGATTACCTAAACCAACTTGGTTTAAACCGGTGGTGGCTACCATTTCATTAAATTTAATCGACCGTCGGCTGGGGCACCTTGATCGTAGTGATTGGCGGGAAGTTGGTAAGATTCTTGCAACTTCTATTACTCAAGATTTTTTGAAAGGAGAGATTTGACCGTGCCAACGAATATTATTGTTGTTCGGCAGGCAGGATTATCAATAGACGAATTTAATAATTTGTGAGTACATCAAAAATTCATTCGCTAAGCAGTTTCGCGGTGAGCATGGTTTGGTTACGGACGCTGTCGTAGACGATCACTTTAAGTTCATTAGTTTCACTCACGGCGGGAGAGTTGCTCAACTGGAAACTGATCGCGAAAGGCGCTTGTTTGATCGAGCCGAGAAATTCATTGTTTAAGAAATAATCGGCTTGAGCGAGAGGAAAGCGGGAGTTGAGATCGCGGAGGGAGACCATAATTTCCTCATCCAGCTCATAACTCTCGCCGTCAATCTCTTCGGTAAAGGCGGCTTGCGGCGCTAATTCCGGTAGGTGGACATTGTCGGCCTCGGTCGGGATCACGGCTTCTGTCTCATCCACGAGTCCCCGCGCGGCCGCCCACGCGCGCACCGGCATCTCCCAAAATAGAAATTGCGGATCATTTTCTCGTCCCAACCAATAAAGGATGGAATGTGTCTGGCGCAGAATTTTTTCAACGCGTAAGTCGGGCGGGGTGTTGTCAGTCGCTCGGAGACCAGAAATTTTATCCAAATAGTAACTTACTCCACCTTCATAGTGGCCGCGGAAGACGGGGAGGAGATTCCCGGCCGTTGTAGGTTCGGGCGGCGTGAAGCGCTCGACCGGTCGATTGGCGATCGCCGCGGCGAAGTATTCATGCCAGAGCGGGGTGACGATGAGCCCCGCCACCTTCTTCTCCATTGGTGAATTGTCGTTGTTGCCCACCCAGGCGGCGGTGACGAGGTTCGGCGTATAGCCGACGACCCAAGCGTCGCGATAGTCGTTGGTGGTGCCGGTTTTCACCGCCACATCGTAGTTGGGAAAGTGCATGAGGGAACCACGGGCGAAGGTGGGCGCGCGCGCCGCGTCGTCCGAGAGAATGTTGGAAATTGTCCGCGCCACATTCTCGGTTAAAACTTTTTTCGGCCGATCGGTGAATGATTCGAGGACGACGCCGCTCGCGTCTTCAATCCGGAGAATTTTCTCGGCCGGGTGCCGGACCCCCTCGGCCGCGAAGACGCCATAAGCGCTCGCCATATCGAGCGGTGAGACTTCGCCGCCGCCCAAAACTAAAGTTAGGCCGTAACGGTTGGCGTCACCCAGACTCTCAATGCCCATACTTCGCGCGGTGCGGATCGCGTCGCTCACGCCGGCGAGATAAAGGACTTTAATCGCCGGAATGTTTCTCGATTGAGCGAGGGCCGAACGAAGAGACATCGGCCCTTGATATTTGCCATCATAATTTTCCGGCGTATAGCAACGACTGCGATCTATCGCGCAATTAGTATCAAACTGGGTCGACAAGTCGAAGACCATCGTCTCGGGGGTGTACCCTTCCGCGAAGGCGGTGGCATAGACGAAGGGTTTGAAGGCCGAGCCGGGTTGGCGGTGGGCGAGGGTGACATTGAAGTTCCCATCATTAGTTTGGTCGAAGTAATCGCGCGAGCCGACCATGGCGAGGATTTGGCCGGTGGTCGGATCAATCGTGACGAGCCCGGCATTCTTGGCCTGGAAACTTTTCTCATTGATCGGGGCATACTTGGTGATGACCGCTTCGGCTTTCTGTTGTAAATTCCAATCGAGCGTGGTGATGACCTTGAAGCCGCGCCGTCGAATTGTCTCTGCGCCGTAGCGTTCCTCAAGGTAACTCCTGACCCACATCACGAAGTGCGGCGCGCGAAGGTTGCCGCCTTCGGCGAGCTGGAAAGTGACTGACTCGGCGACCGCCGCTTTATATTCCACTTCCGTAATGAAGCCGAGTTGTCGCATCCGTTCAAGCACCAGATTTTTTCGCTCGTCGAGTTTCGGCCGGTTCGGGCCGTAAGGCGAGTAGAAAGTTGGCGCTTTAGGAATGGCCGCGAGATAAGCCGCCTGGGCTAGAGTGAGGTTATTCGCCGCCGCGCCGAAAAAGGATTGCGATGCTTCCTCTATCCCATAGAGATTCCCCCCGTAAGGGATTTCGTTGAGATACCAGCCGAGAATTTCGTCCTTAGACATCGCTTGCTCAAGCTTCACCGCGATCACCCACTCCTTCAATTTGCGGGCGATCGTCTTGTCGGCGGTGAGAAGCGAATTCTTGACCACTTGTTGGGTGATCGTTGAACCGCCTTGGCCGTAGGCGCCGCTCCGGAGATTAGCGAAGAAGGCGCGGAGAATGGCTTCGGGTTTGATGCCGCGATGTTCGTAGAATTCGTCGTCTTCAATGGCGACGGCCGCATTCTTCACTTGTTTGGAAATGTCGCCGAAGGGGACCACCTTGCGTCGAATACCCCCTTGGACGCTGTAGAGAAGCACTTTGCCGGTGCGATCGTAGATTTTCGTGGATTCGGTGACGAGCCGCGCGTCGAGCGCGGTAAAGTCGGGAATTTTGAGCGTAAACAACCAGAAGATGAGAATTCCCAGAGTGAGAAACCCCGCCGCCAAAATTATCTTGACGATCGCCCGCCAATTCTTCCGCTCCTCTCGATGAATTTTCTTTCCTCGCCGCATAATTCTCCAATCGTAGCACGGCTAGAATTATTGGGTAGGGTGTGGTAAATTGAAATTAATGTCTGAAGTGAATTTAGATTTAACGCGCGCCGTCGAGCAGATTTATCCGTCGCGGGAAGCGTTGCAGGCGGTACTGGCCAGCGGTCGAAAGTTGACCATTTATCATGGCGTTGATCCGACCGGACCCCATCTTCATCTCGGCCACGCCACTAATCTCATCCTCTTACGCCGCTTCCAAGAAGCCGGCCATAAAATTATTTTTTTAATCGGCGACTTCACCGCGCGCATCGGCGACCCGACGGGGAAAATGTCGGCGCGCCAAGCGCTTTCGGCTGATGAAGTACGACAGAACTTCATCACCTTCCGCCGACAGGCGGCGAAAGTGATTAGCTTCCGCGGGCCGAATCGGGCGACGGTCGTTTGGAATTCCCGCTGGCTCGGCCGCCTGCGCGCGGCGGAAATTCTAGAGTTGATGGGTAAGGTGACCGTCCAGCAGATGATTGAGCGGGATATGTTTCAAGCGCGGCGGAAGAACGGTAAACCGATTTGGCTCAATGAATTTCTTTACCCACTACTTCAGGGTTACGACTCCGTCGCTCTCGAAGTGGATGTCGAGGTGGGCGGCAATGACCAAACTTTCAACATGTTGATGGGGCGTGACCTTCTGCGCGCTTATCGTGGCCGAGAAAAATTTGTCATTACTACGACCTTGCTCGTTAATTCAAAGACAGGCGGCAAACTGATGAATAAGAGCGAAGGCGGGCTCATCAATCTCGATGACTCGCCGGAGGTGATGTATGGCAAAGTGATGGCCTTGCCGGATGAAGTGATTTTCTCGATTGCCGAGTTGTGTACTTTGACACCGACCGCGACCATCGCTGACTGGCGCGCGCTCCATCCACGCGATGCCAAGATGCAAGTCGCGCGCGCCGCGGTGACGCTCTACGCGAGCGTTACCGCGGCGGCTAAAGCGGAGGCCGCGTTCGTCGCCACTTTCCAAAAGGGCGGCGCGCCGACCGAAATGAGTGAAGTTAGAGCCGCGGCCGGGGAGCGCCTCGGCGCCGTTTTAATTCGCGCCGGCGCCGTTTCTTCTCAAGCCGAGTGGCGACGGCTCGTCCTGGCCGGCGCGGCGCGCGAAGTGGCGGGGGGCATCATCACTGACTCGCATTTGACTATCGGGCGGCCACTTGAGCTTAAGATTGGCAAACATCGTTTCTGGCGGGTCACTATCACTTGAGAAACAAAATCATCCGCTAGCTGGCGGATGATTTTAACTTCACCACTGTTTGATATTAAACTTCGCCTCCTAGCTCGTCGTCTTCAGGGGTCACGCCAGGGACTTTATCATCGTCATCTGCTTCATCCTCATCCTCGATTCCTACAACCGGATCTATTTCATCGTCGTCAAGTTTGTTGTCTAACTCGTCCATATAAAATAATTATTATAATCTAAAAATGTTACGACCTTAGAACCATCCTGTTTTATCACACTCGATTTTTTTTGCAACTAGTGTTTAGTTTGATTGTGGATAAAATTTTGTCGTTGGTGCGCGGCCCCAGTTAGAGCGATTGCGATGGCGTCATATTCGTCGTCATGACGCTTGCCACTCGGCACTGTTATTAACTTTTTTATCATCGTGATGATTTGAGTTTTACTGGCGCGGCCGAAGCCGGTGATAGACATTTTTACTTGAAGGGGAGTGAGATTGGTAATCTCGCACCCAGCTCGAAGAGCGAGATAAATAATCATTCCCCGCACCTCGCTCACCTTCATCGCCGTCTTCTGATTGCCGCTAAAAAATAATTCTTCAATCGCGAGAGTATCGGGCTTATATTTAGCCAAGACTTTTTCGACTTCAAGCGCCAGTGATTTAAGTCGTTCGGGGAAAAGATTGTTTTTAGAAGTGATAATGCAAGTTGAATGCAGAAGCTCGTCTTTTTTTGCGCGAGCTTTTGTCTCAATCACCGCCATCCCCAACCGCTCATATCCCGGGTCAATTCCCAAGGTGATCATGCTAATCAGTGTAACAAACCCCATTGACCACCTTCCCATTGACTTTTCCGTGGGGATATGCATATAATATAGTAGCTCTTTGGGCTTTGTTGCACGAAAAACCCCACATTTCTGTGGGGTTTTTCGGTACAATAG
>JBBTRZ010000034.1:0-14817 GCA_038064935.1 Patescibacteria group bacterium | reverse complement strand
GAACACGCCTCGGGTTTTTAAACATCATTGGATATTTCTCATGCAACAAAGCCTCCCGAATCCACTGTTATCCTAGCATAATCGGTATATATCTGTCAATACCCCAGCAATTTTTTGATGCCGTCGTGCTGGCGGATTTTCTCGTGGGCTTTGGCTTCGATTTGGCGAATGCGTTCGCGAGTGACACCGAACTCGCGCCCCACTTCCTCGAGCGTCCGGGTAACGCCGTCGGTGAGCCCATGTCGCATGCGTAAAATCTTCTGCTCTTTAGGCGACAGATCGCGAAGGACTTCTTCAATTTGATCGCGCAAAATGCGCCGCGCGGCATCTTCGCCCGGGGAAGCCATTTTCGTATCCGGAATAAATTCGCCAATGGTGGACTTCTCTTCCTCGCTATTGGTCGGCTTATCGAGCGAGGTGGTGCTTTGATCAATCTTTTCAATCATCACCACTTTCTCGAGCTCAATCCCCATTTCGGTTGAGACTTCGGCCGGCAGCGGCTCGCGTCCCAGATCTTGAGTGAGCCGCCGCACCACTTGTTTATATTTCGCGATCGTCTCCACCATGTGAACTGGAATCCGGATCGTCCGCGATTGATCGGCGAGCGCGCGCGTCACCGCCTGCCTAATCCACCAAGTGGCATAAGTCGAGAATTTATAACCACGGGTCCAGTCGAATTTCTCCACGGCCTTGAAAAGGCCGAGATTCCCCTCTTGGATCAGATCGAGCAAGGTCAGATTATTGCTCCGACCAATGTAACGCTTGGCGATCGAGACCACGAGCCGAAGGTTGGCGTTGGCGAGCGCGCGCTTCGCCTCTTCATCACCTTGGAGAATCCGCCGCGCCAGCTCGCGCTCTTCGGCAGCTAAAATAAGTTTATATTTCCCAATTTCCCGCAGATACATTTGCACCGAATCGAGTCCCGTTGCGGGATACCGGTCCCCCCTCACCTTGCCCACTGCCGCGACATCACTCAAGTCATCCAAAAAACCGCTCTCTTCGAGGACATCAATCCCGGCCAATTCAAAGCGTTCATAGAGTTGCTCGAGGAAAGGCAGATCGGCTTCGATAAGCGGGAATTCCCGCAGGAGTTCGCCGTAGGTGACAAACCCGCGGCCGCGGCCGCGCGCGAGGAGGTGGGCGACTTTGGCTTCTTGGCCTTTCTTAGTTTTCAACTTCAACTTCGCGGCTTTCGACAGCGGCGATTTACTTTTTGGCCTCGGTTTAGACTTGGCCGATTTGACGGTCAACCGCTTTTTGGCCACTTTTTTGGTTTTATTTTTCATAATTTATTATTAATATATTGGGATAATTCTTGACAACGTTTTAAATATTGATTGAGGAGCTCGGGTGTCGCGGCCGCGTCGAGCGACTTAATTTTTTGCGTTGTCTCCGCCAACTCACCCCGCCAACTTTCGGCCTGCCACTCGTCAAGGAGTCCGGCCAGGGTTGCCACAAGATCACTCGTCATTCCATAATTAATTTCGACCATCAGCACTTGTTCGGGTCGCCGGTCTTGCAACTCACTTTGTCGTCGAGCAAGGAATTCTTCTCCCCAACGCTCGGTGACCAAGGTCACCACCCACTGCTCCGTCTCGCCCCGCCACGCAACAAAACCCAGAATGAGATCTTCCAGCCGCTCGCGGCGATTGGGCGATGGTCGGGGGAGAGTAACTGAAACAGGTTTCTCCGACTCATTCGACTTCGGAATCTTCATTCGATTTACGCCATCGCGGATTACTCCTTCCGGGAGAGCGGTGAGCGTCGCGAGGTTTCCGATAAAATACGCTTGATCAATGGGACTCGCCAGAGCCGCAACATAGGGATAGACTTCCCTTTCGATTTGATGGGCTAATTCACGCCGTTCCAAGCCGCGGCGCTTGACCATTTCGATCAGGAAGTCAATGACATGGACAGCGCCGTCAAGCGCCGCCACCCACTTCTCGTCGGACTCGCAAATCAGATCGGCTGGATCTTGATCGGGAGGAAGCGCCACCACCCTCACTTCAAAACCGCGTTCGAGCGCCAAGGTAATGGCTCGACTTGATGCCTTAACCCCGGCCGCGTCACCATCGAAAGCCATAACAATTTTCTCGGTCAGGCGGTGAATAACATCGAGATGAGACGCCGAAAGGGCGGTGCCGGAAACAGCGACCGTCTCCGCTACTCCGGCCTGATGCGACAAAACCGCGTCAAATTGCCCCTCGACTAAAATACACCGATTCGCCCGGCGCATCGGGAGTTTCGCCCGATCGAAAAGATAGAGCGCCCGGGACTTGTCGTAGAGTAAAGTTTCGGGACTATTGATGTACTTCGCTTCGGTGATCTCGGGAGTGGCCATGAATAAACGAGCCGAAAAAGCGATGGGGCGACCGGCGCTATCGGCAATCGGAAACATAAGTCGATTACGAAAGCGATCGAAGAGACGCCGATCGCGCTCCGCGCGCGCGATCAAACCCGATTGAGTGAGATCAGCTTCGGTGAATCCTCGACCAAGTAAATAATCCGTTAAGCCGCGCCAGTTATTCGGCGCGAAACCGAGGCGAAAGTCGGTTATTGTCGCGGGCGTAAGTCCCCGCTCGGCAAAATAGTCTTGCGCCGGCCTAGAGTCAACGAGGCGCGCCGTGAAATAAGTGACTGCCGCCTCAAGCACGGCGTAGAGGCGGGCCTTGGCATCGTCTACCTTCCGATTAACTGGTTCGAGCGGCACACCAGCGCGCGCCGCCAAGACCTTCAAGGCCCCCAAGAAATCAAGTCCCTCAATTTCTTCAACGAACGATAAAATGTCGCCGCCACGATTACAACCAAAGCAATGATAACTTTCGCGCAGTGGTGAGACATAGAAAGACGGGGTTTTCTCGTTGTGGAAGGGACAACGGGCGCGATAATTGGCCCCGGCTTTCTCGAGCGTCAAATACGAACCGACCACATCAAGAATAGTGAGGCGCGCCTTGACTTGTTCAACAGTTGACGACATGCGAAGCCCGGCTTACACCTCGGAATCATCATAATCGGCCTTCAAGCCGGTACCGGCGGGAATCAAGCGTCCCACAATTACATTCTCTTTGAGACCACGGAGGCGATCCAAACCGCCCCGCAAAGCCGTTTTGATGAGCATCTTCGTGGATTGTTGGAAGGACACGGCGGCGAGGAAACTGCTTGAAGTGAGCGACACATCCGAGATCCCGAGAAAGAGCGGTTCGACAGTCGCCCCATCCCGACCGAGTTTGGTGATCCGCGCATTCTCGGCAGTCAAAATTTCGTACTCAACGATATCGCCCGGCTCGAATTCTGTCCCGCCGGCCCCCTTAATCCGATAGCGAGAAAACATCTGGCGAATCACCACTTCGATATGTTTCCGGGCAATGGATGCCCCTTGCAACTCATAGATATTGCTAATTTCGGCAATGATGTATTCCTCGGTTGCGGCGCGGCCGGCGTATTTGAAAAGGGCCGAGAGATTAGCGGAACCGTCAGTGATAATTTGTCCCGCGGCGACTTGGTCATTAACTTTCACCAAAACCGAACGCGCGAGTGAGACTTTATATTCGACCGCTTCGGCGCCGGTCGTCGACTTCTTGCCGCCACTGCCGCGTTCGGCGAGAATCACCACCACCTGCTCCTTCTCCGAGGTGCGAATTTCGGTTACCACCCCCGCGACCTCGCTCACCACCGCGCCATGCTTGGGAATTCGCCTTTCAAACACTTCCTCGACGCGCGGCAGACCGCCGACAATATCGCCACCGATATCCACGCCGCCGGCATGCTTGGTTCGCATGGTGAGTTGCGTCCCGGGTTCGCCGATCGCTTGGGCGGCCACAATCCCGACGGCCTCCCCGATCTCAACCAATCGGCCCCGACCCGGATCGGTGCCATAACAATGTTGACAAATACCTTTCGCGGCTTGGCAGGTTAGGACGGTTCGGATTACCGCCTCGGTTACTCCCTTACTCTCCACTTGTCGTCCTTCCGTCGCCGAGACAAGATGCCCCTTCTTGAATAAAGTCGAGCCGTCAGGCGTCACGAGATCCTGGGCTAAAACCCGACCACGGATCAAACTGCCAATCCCCGTCTCGAGATTAGACACTTGCTCGAGTGTCAACCGCTTTCCCTTCTTATCACCGCAATCGTGTTCTGTCACGATAATCTCTTGGGCCACATTGACAAGCCGTTGGGTTAAGTAACCGGCCTTCGCCGTGTTGAGAGCGGTATCAACCAAACCTTTCCGCGAGCCATGGGTGGTCATAAAAAATTCGAGCGGCGATAAACCTTCCTTATAAGACGGAATGATGGGAAAGTCGAGGGTTTGGCCCGACGGATTGACAATCAAACCTTTCATCCCTGACATTTGGGAGATTTGGCTGATTGAACCGCGGGCGCCGGAACTCAACATATACATCGCCGAACCAAGCGGGTTGAGACTGGCCGGCAGAAGTTTCTCAATCTGACCCCGGGCGCGAGTCCAAATTTCAATATTCATCCGATACTTCTCATCACGCGAGAGGAGTCCTTCATTAAACATCTGCTCAAGTTTCGCGCTCTCACCGCGCGCCGTTTCGATAATTGGCTTCTTACCCTCGGGCACCACCATATCATCTATTCCCCAAGTGATGCCCGAGCGCGTGGCGTAGTAAAACCCCAATCCCTTAATTCCGTCGAGAATCTCGCCCATCGCTTCGATCTGATAGGCGGCGATTAGATCGTCAACCAGACGATTCATTTCTTTGCTATTGATTTCATGATTAATGAACGGGAAATCGGCCGGTAAAATTTCATTGAACAGCACCCGGCCGACTGAAGTATCAATCAGCGGTTCAGCAATTGACGAGAGTATCGATTCCCCCGCTACTCTAATCTTGATCGGCGCTCGCAGATCCACTAAACCGTAATTCTGGGCGGCAATTGCTTCGCGGAAGCTACCGAAAATCCGACCCTCGCCGGAAGCACCCGGAATTAATTTAGTCAACCAGAAACAGCCGAGAATAATATCGAGCTTAAGAGAAATAATCGGGTTACCGTTGCCGGGCTTGAGAATATTTTTGTCCGCCGCAATAATCTCCCGCGCCTCGCGTTGAGCGGCCGAGGACAGCGGCACATGGACAGCCATCTGGTCGCCATCGAAGTCGGCATTGAAAGCGCTACAGACGAGCGGATGAATTTGAATCGCGTTGCCTTCAATTAGGACCGGACGAAAAGCTTGGATGCCGAGCCGATGAAGAGTGGGCGCGCGGTTAAGGAAGACATATTTGTCACGAATTACATTCTCGAGAATCTCCCAAACTTCCGGAATCTGATCATCAATCAAGCGATTAGCGCCGCGGATATTGAAAGCCAATTCTTGTTTGAGGATATTCGAAATAATGAAAGGGCGGAAAAGTTCGAGGGCCATGTGCTTGGGCAAACCGCATTCAGATAATTTAAGGTTCGGGCCAACCACGATCACCGAGCGACCGGAATAATCCACGCGCTTACCAAGAAGATTCTGTCGGAAGCGACCCTGCTTACCCTTCAGATTATCCGACAGCGACTTGAGCGGCCGCCGTTGGGCTTGGTTGACGGCTCCGCTCGTCTTTCGAATGGAGTTATCAATCAGCGCATCAACGGCCTCCTGCAGGATCCGTTTCTCATTACGGAGAATCACTTCCGGGGCGTTCAACTCCAGTAATTTCTTCAACCGATTATTACGATTAATCACCCGCCGATACAGATCGTTGACATCGCTCGTCGCGTGCCGCCCGCCGTCGAGTGGCACGATCGGCCGCAAGTCCGGCGGAATTACCGGAATGGCCGTCAGAAACATCCACTCCGGCCGGACGCTCGAGCGTTGTAACGAGCGGATTAAATTGTAACGCTTCTGGACCTTCACTCGTTCAAGGGCGCTCGCCTGTGTGAGCTCAACCTCCAGCTCACTGGCTAATTTCTTCAGATCGAGGGTTTGGAAAATTTTATAAATCGCTTCGGCCCCGATATTGGCTTCGAAGACCGAACCATACTTGAAGGACAAACGATGGTAAGCCACTTCATCCAACACTTGCCCCCAAGCGAGCCGTTCCAATTGACGCTTGGCTTCGGCCATTGATTCGCGCAGTCGCTCGCGACTCCGCTCGTCTTGGAGCGATTTGGCTTTAACCTTATACTCATGCTCAATCTCCTTGATCACCCGCGCCTTCTCTTCGTCGTTAACCGCCGTAATGATGTAGCCGGCGAAATAAACCACCTTTTCCAGATCACCAATCGAGAGACTGAGTAAAAGTCCCATCCGCGACGGGACGCTCCGCAGGAACCAGATGTGAGCCACGGGACTCGCCAATTCAATGTGCCCCATCCGTTCGCGACGAACGATCGAACGAGTAACCTCGACGCCACAACGTTCGCAGACAATATCCTTATAGCGAATGCGGCGATATTTGCCGCAATAACATTCATAATCCCTTTCAGGACCGAAAATCCGCTCGTCGAAAAGGCCCCCACGCTCGGAGCGACCAGTGCGATAGTTGATGGTCTCGGCTTTCGTCACCTCGCCGTGGGACCAGAGTCTCACGCGCTCGGGGGAGGCGAGCTTGAGAGAAATGGCATTCCAATCGGTAGGCGGCGGCGCCCCAGACTGCGACCCCCATTGAGGTGAGGGCGACAAAGTAGTGGAACTGGTCGGATTTAATTTTTGGTTAAACATATAGGGCGTTATATTTTTTTAAGTTCCACATCGAGAGCCAAGCCGCGAAGTTCGTTGAGCATCACATTGAAGGAGGCGGGCAAATTGGGCTCACGGATCGGATCACCCTTAATCATCGAATCGAAGGCCTGCGACCGACCGGTGATGTCATCGGACTTGATCGTCATCATTTCCCGGAGCGAATAAGCCGCGCCGTAACCTTCGAGCGCCCAGACTTCCATCTCACCGAAGCGTTGGCCGCCGCGTTGGGCTTTCCCGCCGAGCGGCTGTTGGGTAATGAGCGAGTAGGGTCCAATCGAGCGCATGTGGATTTTATCTTCAACCATATGATCCAGTTTCAGAATGTACATGTAACCCAGCGCAATATCTTGCCCGAAGGTCTCACCAGTTCGACCATCATAGAGTGGAATTTTCCCCGAGGTTGGATAGCCGGCTTGAGTCAATTCTTGTTTGATCTCGGCTTCTTTGACACCAATGAAGGGCGGCGTGATCGCCTGATAACCTAGGGTTTGCGCGGCGAGGCCCAAATGCATTTCGAAAATTTGCCCCAAATTCATCCGACTCGGCACACCGAGCGGAGTGAGAATAATATCAACCGGCGTCCCGTCGGCCGCGTACGGCATGTCTTCTTCCGGCAGGATTCTGGCAATAACGCCCTTATTACCGTGACGCCCGCAGAGCTTGTCGCCGACGGAGATATTCCTAATCTCCGCAATTTCCACATGAATCCGCTTGGTAATCCCCGATTCCAATTTATCACCGCGTTCGCGGGAGAAGACGCGGATGCCAACCACCTTACCTTGCTTGCCATTGGGTACGCGTTTGGAAGTGTCCTTCACATCCCGGGCCTTGTCGCCGAAGATAGCGCGCAAGAGCCGTTCCTCGGGCGTAAGTTCCGTTTCGCCTTTCGGCGTGATCTTCCCGACTAAAATATCATTCGGCACGACTTCGGCGCCGTGTCGGACAATTCCCTCTTCGTCAAGATTTTTCAGCTTCGCTTCACCAACATTGGGAATATCCGGAGTGGTCACTTCCGGTCCCAACTTGGTATCGCGGACATTGGTCTTAAATTCTTCGATATAGATACTGCTAAAAATTTGTTTCTTAACCAAGCGTTCGGAAATAATGATCGCATCTTCGTAATTCGCCCCACCCCAAGACATGAAAGCCACCAACACATTTTGCCCAACGGCGAGCTGCCCCCCGACGCTCGAGGAAGTATCGGCCAAGAGATCACCCGGCTTCACCTGATCGCCCGGAGCGACCGCCGGCCGTTGGTGAAAGACGGTGTTGTCGTTCGTTTTACGAAAAGTGATGAGATTATACTCGTCTTGATTTTTATCATCGGTCGGAGTGACAACAATCCGGCGCGCATCCACGGCCTTGACCGTTCCCGCCCGCCGCGCCAAGACGACGCGACCAGAATCTTGCGCCACCCGACTCTCCATCCCGGTGGCGACCAGCGGGAATTCCGGCATGATACAAGGGATCGCCTGCTTCTGCATATTTGAACCCATGAGTGCCCGGTTGGCGTCGTCGTGTTCGAGGAAGGGAATGAGTGAAGTGGCGAGGGAAAAAGCTTGATATGGAGCAACATCAATAAATTCCACTTTGTCTCGTGGAACCATCGTCGGTTTGCCGTCTTGACGCACTTCGACGGCCTCTTCAACCAATTCGAGTTTGTCATTATAAGAAGCGCTCCCGTGCGCAATGGCATATTGCTCTTCCTCAAGCGCATTGAGATAGACAATCTCATTAGTAATCCGGCCCTTCGCCACTTTACGATAGGGGGTTTCGAGAATGCCAAAATCGGTCACCTTAGAATAATTAGACAGTTGGAGAATGAGGCCAATATTCGGTCCCTCGGGCGTATGAATCGGACAAATTCGGCCGTAATGCGAGGTATGGACATCCCGCACTTCCAGGCCGGAGCGCTTGCGTGTCAGGCCACCGGGGCCGAGCGCTGACAACCGCCGCAGATGCTCGATTTCACTCAAGGCATTCTTCTGATTCATAAACTGGGAGAGCTGGTTGGTGGTAAAAAATTCTTTCAACCGCGCTTGGAGCGGTCGCGGGCTGATAAATTGAATCGGGAGCATGGCGTTGAAATCAATCGTCGACATCCGATCCTGGATATTCCGTCGCATCTGGATAAGACCAATCCGGAGTTTCTGCTGGAGCATCTCGCCGACACAACGCACCCGGCGCAAACCTAAGTGATCAATATCGTCACCCACCGCGTCCTTCGTATAATTCAAGGTAATAATATGGGAAATGATAACCACCAAGTCTTCGAGCGTCACGGTCCGCAGATCACCCGCCGCGGCCGGCGTCCCGCCATGGAAGCGTTCGTTGAGTCGCAATCGGCCGACGACCGAGAGATCATACTTCTCGCGGTTAAATAAGGCGGCGAGAAACTCGCGCGCCGAAGCAACCGACGCGAGGTCGCTGTCACGAAGCCGGCGGTACACTTCCAAGTAGGCCTCGTCGACGGACGCGGTCGTATCGCGGGCTAAAGTTTTTGTAATGTAAGGCAGGGCCTCGGGTACTTTGGCAAACAAAGCCAAAATCTGTTCGTTGGTCAGTGTGGCCGGAGCACCTACCGCGGGTGGAGTGGCCAAGTCAGCGAAAATCTTGAGAAGATAAGTGAAGGGAAACTTCCGCTTGCGATCAATGCGGACATAAATACAGCCATCGCTCTCACTCTCGAATTCGACCCAAGCCCCGACGGCCGGAATAATCTTGGCCCCGAAATACTTCCGATTGCGCAATTCATTCTCGGTGAAGAAGACGCCGAAACTCCGAGCGAGTTGCGGCACGACGACCCGCTCATTGCCGTTAATAATAAAAGTGCCGTGCTCGGTCATAAGCGGGAAGTCAGCGAGGAAAATTTCCTGCTCCTTCTCCTGCTTCAAAATCTTGTTGACCAGTTTGACTCGCACCCGGAGCGGCGCTTCGTAGGAGAGCTGATTCTGGGCGGCGTGATATTCGTCAAATTTCGGTTGATCCACTTCGAAACTTGCGAACTCGAGCTCAAACTTCTTTTCGGAATAATCCTTGATCGGCGAGAACTCGCGAAAGAGTTCCTTCAAGCCGTCAGTGATGAGCCACTGGTAGGAGGCCTTCTGGATCTTAATTAGATCAGGCAGTTCGAGAAGTGGCGGGCGGTAGCCCGAGAAATACTTCTTCGGTAATCCTTCGTGGGTGGCAGGCATGGGAAATGAGATTGTTTGGTTAAAAAATAATATTAAAAAAACAAAAAAACCCGCCGTCTCGTCTTAGGAGAAAACTAGACCAGGAACCACCAGTGTTTTACGAACTTAAATTCAAAATAGTCAAGCGAATTTAGGGCATTGCCAACCGCAACACAATCTCACAATGATGACAATATCCTACTCCCCCCTAAAATTTTGTCAATCATGTCAATCATTGGCTGTGGATAACTTAGAGAAACTACTTGGGCGGTGTTGGGGCAATTAAAACTATTATTTCTGTATGCCTAAAACCTCAGTTCCCATTAATAAACGAAGCAATGGTGATTTTAGCCTATTTTGGGTCGGGTTAAATTTATTACTTATTTCTTGTAATTCTTTTTCCACCGAAGTACTAATATATTGCTTTAACTCACTTGTTATAACCTGATCCGCAAATTCTTTTAATTGTTTTTCCTTTGCACAAAAAGATGATGGATCATTTGATTCCAATGTTTGTTCAAATACACATTTTTGCCAGCCCCTATTGTACTCTTCCACGATCATTGATTGTTGTTTTACGAAATGGTTAGTTTCTTGTAAAAATGGGTTGTAAATTGACATAATTTGTGATTGTAAAAGGGGAGAAATTGTAAGAATATATCCCGATTCTAAACCAGCTTCATAAACCGCCGTTGAAAAATAAGGGAAAGTTTGAGTGCTCAATTCTGATGCAGTTGCATTAATTGTACGGAGTGCTGTTAGATAATTTGTCCTAATTTCTATTTGTAATAATTCTAAATATCGTTGTTTCTGTATCAAATTTTCTATTCTTGATGCCACAACACTAACAATCAAACCCAACAGAAGTGTGACAATTAAGCCGTTTTTATTAAAAAATTTACTCAGTAGGTTTTTCATTCTCAAGAATGTATTATAACTAAAGTAGATGCCAATAAACTTCTCGAATAATCTAATTGAGTCTAACACAGGAAAGCTAGCTCGTCTTGCAAATCGAGATGGTGACAAGATAGAATGCCAGTTATATGGGAAAATTTAATTTCAAAGGCGAAGCAGATTTTACAGCAACTAAAGAAACGGCCGAGAAATTTTATAACGAAATTGGGGCAGTGCGTTGCCCGTACTTCGCAGAAAAGATCTCGTTTAACGCAAAAGGAATTAGACATTTAAAATTCAAATCGGACGAACAAGCAAGATCAAGGGAAGACCAATATTCTCGCCTGAAACTAATCCATCTCGCACCAGAAGTTCTTAAATTATCTCGAACCGTCCAAGGTATTTGGCACACTAAGTGTTTTGAAATTCAGAAGACTCACAGTCGTTGGGAAAAGGTTCTTAAAGATGTCTCATTTTACGAGTTTATGGCTGTTCTTGAGAATGTCCGGGTGAAAGTAATCGTTAAGGAAGTTTCGGGTGGTGAAAAACATTTTTGGAGCATAATCCCATTTTGGGGTATTGATAGAATTTCAAGCAAAAGGGTTATGCATAGCGGTAATTTGGAAACAGAATAGTTACCTTAGAATCAAAAAACACCGCTTGCGCGGTATCCTTTGACGGTGTCTGGCTACAGCTTGGAATAGCCGTGACAGGGCCAGGCCCTCCAAACACCAACTACACTATAGCAAATTTAAAATAACTTTCAATGGTGGGGTGGATAATTCACTGGGAGGAATTTCTCCCAGTCTTTCTATTCTACTTTGAATTACAAAACTCCCCTTTCTCTGCGTTTTAATATAAAATACAAACAGGCTCATTGCTGAGCCCGCTTGTATGAATACCACAATCAAACCCTACCATTTCATACTAACAAAAGTCCAATTCATAACCAAACAACTGCAACTAAAATTGACTAAAAGCACTGGTCGACCATTATCAATTTCTCCAGAAACTATCATCTCGCTCGGCATCTTTTGGAAGAAGCAAGGCATCAAAACAAAAAAATCATTGCATCAGATATTTGATCTTTCCGCTTCCTACAAAACCCTGACTGTTCTCTTAAATAAGTTTGCCAAAGAAACCTTCCTGGTCTTGCAAATTCTGATGAGATTAAGTGCCAAAAACTCTCATCCCATCAAACACACCGACTCCACCGATCTCCCCGTCTGTCTCAACAAGAACGCCAAAAATCACAAAACATTAAATGGGCTCGCTTCTTGGGGACATTCAGGAAAAGGCTTGTATTATGGGCTTAAAATGAACACGACCTTCGATCTTAAAGGCAAACTGCTTGGTGTTCACTTCTCGTCAGCGAGTGGCAACGACCGAAAGATTTTCCAGATAATCAATCGTGATTTAGCGGGAATCTTCATCGCTGATGCCGGTTACATCTCCAAAGATTTGGCCAAAGATTTCTTCATTGAAAACCGACGGATACTCATTGCCAAACCCCGAGCCAACATGAAAAAATTGGCCACGAAATTACAGAACAAACTCTACGATACCAGAATGCAGATTGAAAAACATTTTAGAGTTTTGAAAGAGTTTTTTCTCTTGGTTTCTTCTCTTCCCCGATCAGTTGACGGTTACTTGGCAAACTACGGTTACACGCTTCTAGCCTACGTGCTCGGCTAGACCAGTTGTTGTTATGAAAATGATTTTTGAAAAACTTCGGCCAGCCGAGGAGTTTTGGGTTGCCTTCAAAATTATCCACTGGTGGAGTTTCGTAATTCAAAGTATTCTACGAAAATCATCAATCTTAGCGTGGTGGCCGGAGAGGAGGACGGGGGGGCGCGGGTACTTACCCCAATGCCTCCCAAATAGCCGATTCTTCGAAACCCCATTCGAGCAACTTTTTGAATATTTTAAGGTTGATGAATTTGTGCAACTTCTTTTGAAGCGTGTACTGCTTATGGGTTTGTGGATTGATAATCAGACAGTGACTGCCCTTGCCTTTGGAACAATCAACGGTTAAACCCAATTTCTGACATGCTCGAATCCAATCTTTCTGTTTGAGATCTGACAGCCCACCTTTCATATTTATCTGGTAACATAAACCGCCTGGGTCACAGTCACTGGTTCGTTATCGGATTTTAGAAGCCCGTCATCGCACAAATAAGAAGGGATTTCATAATAGGTAAAAATTGCGTCCTTGATCATAGAATTAGTTTCCCTGACATCATCACTACCGGTAATAATTCCGTCCACATTAATTGATTCGGCTGACCAACTGCCGTCAGGATGATGCTCGATTTTAAATTTGACTCCCCCGCCGAGACGATGAATTTCTTCCTGCATGCGGATAACGCTGGGATTACTCCTTTCGTCGAAAGACAGGCCCAGTTGACGCAAAATTTGACTTGAATTGAAAACAAATTTTCTGAACATGAGTTTAATTTAGCAAAATTAGAGCTCTAGGTCAATTTACCGCTTACAAAACGGCACTTAGGATTTGAATGACCATAATTATTGTTAAAATGAAGACGAGGGCTTGTCTGGGTAGGTGAAATTTTATATCGTCAGCAATCATTCCCGAGTGTAAATCAAAATAATAGGCGACTCGACCAACAAGAGACCAGACTAAAGCCATGAACAATAAAAATCGAAAAATAAAAATGGGAAAATTATCTAAATCGTTTGTGACCTCTGGGCCGGCTTGGATCAACCAATAGAGTTCTGAAATAAAAACATAAACCGATAGCACAAAGATCGATATTTTTGTCGTTGGATTACCCACTTCACGCATAGAATTAGTAGTCGTTTGAGTTTAACACAAATTGCAAATCATACGAAAAAACACCGCTGTCGCGGCGTCCTTGGTGAGGTGGATAATTAAAAAAGAGAGACCGCAGGGCGAACCACACGGTCTTCGGTCGAGATTTCAATTATATTTTTTCATGTGGGTCATCGTAACACGGCAGTCAAACAAAAAACAGCAAAATTATTCCAAGACCTACTCACTAATGCGTATACCACTATCATTAATAATAATCAGGCGTTTATTTTTGTTCTCAAATAAATCGGCCTGGGTCTTTAAAAACTGCTCTAGGACAACATTAACCGATTCCACCCGTTGATCATTAAGCCGTAAGACAATAACATTTAATTTCTTAGACGTGGCAAAATAATACATCTCACCAAAATCTAGATCAAAGGTAATGAGCGTCCTGCTTTCTTGCTGTGCCAATTGAAACACCTTCTCATCTATCATCGCACCTAAACCCATTTCAATTAAACTCTCTGCGTCAAAACCCAAAGACCGTAAAAAACTAGCGGTCTCTGGAGACAAATTCGCATCGAGCAATAATCGCATTGACCCGACGACTATCTGCCAACTAACGCAAAAGGTACAATCATCTCACGATTGATTCGCTCCCGAGAATATTGAATCGCGGCTAAGACACCCGGCCTAGTAAGATTAGGGTAAGATTCTAGAATACGCGCGATAGTATAACCCTTCGCTAATAGATCTAAGATAAGTGCCACGGGAATACGGGTACCCTTAATAACCGGTTTGCCCGCAAGAATTTTAGGATTAACTTCAATGCGTTGTAAATAAGACATGCGAGTTATCCTAGCACCCTTCACCACCGTGAGCAACTTGGCCCTTGGGCTTAAGACGATGGGCAAGATGACAATGCATCAGTATTACCATTGGCAAGCGGCGTGTTTCTCTCTCCAGAAAAACCAAAGCTGTCCACGCAATAATAACGAGGAATATTATTCAAAAGATTAAGATCAGCTTGCGCCGCCCATTTAGAAGCTTGGGTTCCGGCTGAGGTATTTTGATTACACTCAATGACAGTAGATGTAAAATTAGTTGCATTCCACCTTCCCCCAATAGCATCGTTCGCCGCTTTCGTAAGATTTCGTAGACCGCCTGGAGCATTTGATGTACAGATATCAACGACATATTCTCCATAATTATCAACTCCTAGTTCAGTAACTCCTCACCACCCCGAGTGAGTTATCCACAAAAAAGCCGTACAAAATATG
>JBBTRZ010000033.1:0-10335 GCA_038064935.1 Patescibacteria group bacterium | reverse complement strand
CTATTGTACCGAAAAACCCCACAGAAATGTGGGGTTTTTCGTGCAACAAAGCCAATAATTAGTCACCTAATCGAAGAAGCTAATCAAATATTTGTCAATCTCTCGTTGGTCGAGGTCGTAAAAGTTTTTCTCTTGGCGATGGAGGTCACGCGCTAGATCAACGCCGACGAAGCGCCAATGCCACGGTTCAAATTGGTAATAGGCGTTGCTTACGGGGTAGGAGAGGATGAAGCCGTAGCGGTAGGCGTTTTCGGTGAGCCATTGGAAGGCCGCGGACTTATCGAAACCGGTGAGAGCGGCATTGAGTCCCGGACTGGTGAAGTCGAGCGCGGTGCCGAGTTGATGCTCTGAATAACCTTGATCAGCCGAAAATTGGTTGGCCGAACCGGCACCGTAAATCACTTTATAATTCGACTTGAGCGTCGCTTGGGTGCCGAACGAACGATAAGCCGAAACTATTTTCAAAGTGATGCCGTCTTCGGTCGCTTCCTCAAGCAGACGCCGCAAATGCCGCCAGACTTTAGAGTGAAACTGCTGGGGTTTATCCGGGAGACTTAGATATTCTGCTGGAATGTCCACCAGTTTAGCCGGCAGGTAATGTTCGTTGAGAAAAAAAACTTTGGAATATTTTTGCAAAAGTTGCGGATCAGTCTTACTTAATTTCTCAAACATATCCACCTTGTCGTCCAGATTCTCAATCTCTTCTTCGAATTCACTGCTGCGTCTTTGTTCGCTCTGCAGATTATCAGCCAGCCGACTTCTCTCTTCGGTCGTAGTGGCGAGCGCTAGTTCCAGTTCGATTACCTTTTGGCTGAAAGCTTGAGTCGTCGAGGCGAGTTCCTGCTTTACGGTCGTCAATTCTTGGCCACGCGCCTGATACAAATAAAGACTGTAAGCTAGGCCGCCAGTTAATAAAATAATTGTTACGCCACCGAGCCAAGAAACCTTTTTCGCCGGGTCAGTCATTGCTTTATTTGTAACACAGTCGGCTTGTTAAAACAAGATTTTAGGTTGGGATGTATGTTATGATAGTCATCATGCTCCCGTCACCCAAAGTCATTCTCTCCGGTGTCAAGCCCTCCGGCCGGCCGCATATCGGAAATTATTTCGGCGCGATGAAGCAGTTTGTGGATCGGCAAAGTGACTATCGCTCCTTCATTATGATTGCCGATCTCCACGCGCTAACCAGTGTCACAGACGCTGTGGCCTTACGACAAAATACTTTTGATCTAGCTATTGATTATCTAGCAATTGGTCTTGATCCGGCGCGAGTGACCATTTTCCGCCAATCCGATGTCTCGGCGCACGCCGAACTGGCTTGGATTTTCAACTGTCTCACCACCATGCCGTATCTCGCCCGGGCGCACGCCTTCAAAGATGCCGAGGCAAAAAATCGCGAAGTGAATGTCGGCGTCTTCACTTACCCCTTGCTTATGGCCGCCGACATCCTGCTTTATGATACGGACCTTGTCCCTGTCGGCCAGGATCAGAAACAGCATGTCGAGATTACGCGAGACACGGCCGAGAAATTCAACCGCTTGTTTGGCGAAGTTTTCAAATTGCCCGAAGCTATGATTTTAGAAGAAGTGAAAACCGTGATTGGTCTCGACGGCCAAAAAATGTCGAAGAGTTATCGCAACACCATTCCTCTCTTCGCCGAGGAACGGGAGTTGAGGCAACTGGTCATGAGTATCAAGACTGATTCGAAGGGCGAGACCGAGCCAAAGAATCCGGAGGAATGTAATGTCTTCGCCTTGCACCGCCTTTTCTCCACTGCGGTTTTACCCGAACTCAAACGCCGTTATGTCGAAGGCATGATTGGCTATCGTGAATCGAAGGAGATTTTATTTGATAGCATGAATCGCTTTCTTCTGCCCCTTCGCGCGAAGCGCGCCGAAATAGCGAGCCAAGAACGCGAGGTGGAAGCAATGCTTGAGCGCGGGGCTAACGCCGCCCGCGAAATTGCCTCGGCTAAGCTCGCTAAAATCCGCGAGCTGGTTGGTTTTGATGTTTGATTGACAGGGCTATCAATCTATGTATACTTAAGCGGTAAGTTTTATTCTCAAAAGGGGTAGAAACTTGAGAGAAGGTCGTCTTACGATTAGTAGTTAGAAACAAAAATTCAGAAGTTAGATATGGCTAAAAAGTTGTATGTTGGGGGTTTGTCTTACGGCACAACCGATGATACTCTCCGCACTTCCTTTGCCCAAGCCGGCGAGGTGACCTCGGCATCCGTGATTATGGATCGGATGACTGGTCGCTCCAAAGGTTTTGGCTTCGTCGAAATGGCGTCAGATGATGATGCCGCGAAAGCGATTGAAATGTGGAATGGTAAAGAGCTCGATGGTCGTCGTTTGACGGTCAACGAGGCGCGTCCGCTCACCGAGCGGCCTCCGCGCCGCGAGAATGGTGGTGGTAACCGCCAGAGCTGGTAATTAAACCAGTTTTCTCACGACAAATCATGCCGCGACGCTGTGTAAGCATCGCGGCATTTGTCGTACCTATTTTACTTCACCCTTTTCAACCCATCGGGGGGCAACTCATAAACCCCCCTGTTGAGTTCCACCCGGATACTATTTGTGAAGGCATTTACCTCCTTGACTGTTCCTTCCTGACCAACAAGTAAGATTTTTTCTGGTCCCAACAAACCAAGATTTCCACAAACCACCACCCTCTGATTTGACTTAAATCCGAGCGTGTCAGCAGACAACCGAGCGTTTTTTCTACCAGTCATATCTACCTCCATGAGTAAAAAGAGACCTACCTGTGTGGGAACACTCATCCCCACTTCAACCTCCGATTTTACGCTGATTCGCGTGTCAGTCAAGCGCGAGTTTGGTATACTGTGCATATCATGCGCGCGACACTGTTTGATTTCCCGACCCAACTTAAGTGGCAACCGATAGTCGAAGGGGGAATAATTCCGTCGGCCGAATCCTACTTACTGTGCGGGATGGGCGGGTCGGCTTTGGCCGGTGGCCTCCTCACCGCCTGTGACCCCACCATTGCGCTGACTATTCACCGCGATTACGGTTTGCCAATTTTAGCCAGGGGTGATGCCAAAGTAAAATCACTCGTCATAATCTCTTCTTTTTCCGGCAATACGGAAGAAACACTGGATGCTTATCGGGTGGCGATGGGGAATGACCAGTCAGTGATAGTTGTTACCTCGGGAGGAGAACTTCTTGATCGAGCCAAGCGGGGCGGCGTGCCTTATATTCTTCTGCCCGATGCCACGATTCAACCGCGTTTAGCGGTGGGTTATTTTCTTAAAGCGCTGGCTTCCATCACCGGGGCCAAGGCCGTCGGCGATGAATTAGAGTCATTGGCCATCACTCTTGATTTAAATAATCTTGAACTGGAAGCTCAATCGATTGCCAGTCGGCTGGTGGGTCGAATCCCCCTAATTTATTCGTCAAATCGCTACGCCCCTCTCGCTTATTTTTGGAAAATTATGCTGAATGAGACGGCGAAGATACCCGCTTTCTCAAATGTTATTCCCGAGCAGAATCATAATGAACTTGAGAGTTTCGATGGCGAACCACTAGCGCCTTTCACCGCCATTTTATTGACAAGCGAAGATGATGATGAGGTGCGTGTCGCGCGGCGTTTCGAGGCACTCTCGGAGATGTTGTCGCGGGCGCATGTCCCGGTCGAGTTAGTCCCACTTACCGGCGCGACACCGGCGGCGCGCGTGGTTTGCTCGCTTATGACCGCCAGTTTTACCGCCCTTGCTTTAGCCGAGGCGCGCGGTGTCAATCCTTCGGTCGTGTCCATGATCGAAGATTTCAAACGCCAAATCGTGGGTAAATAATTTAAATTATGATAAAATGGAGACATGGCAGAAAAAATCCTCATCACCTCGGGATATTTTAAGGATTATCAACGAAAACTTGGGTTTTCTAGCCAAGTAAAAACGCAGGATTTTTTTGGAGCAAAAGATATTATTCCGCGAGTGGATTTAAAATACATTACCGTATTAAATGATCGTCTTTACAATATTGTCGATAAAATAAATTTTGTTGTTACAGATGAGATAAAACTAGGTAGTCCATCTTTTTTTAAGAAAGAGTACATAGATAATGTTTTTGAAACATTGCGGAAAAATAAAATTTTACCAACTTTAAATAATCAAGGACGAAGACCCGAACAAGTTTATTTTTCATGGATGCGTGGATTCGTCATTTCAAATTTCTTTTTAAAAACGCTGGAAATTATTTTTGAAGTTAGTAGCGCAGATATCGTCCCCATCGGCGATGATGATTTTAGAAGTGCTGAGTCGTTCAAAAGAACACCAAAAGCCGATTGGGAAATTCGTTTGAGCGAGAATGAGAAAATTCGAATTGAAATTCAATCCGGTTTTACTGGTCTGAATGACATAAAACAACACAAAGTTTTAGAAGCAAAAAAGATTTTTCGAGAGACGGGGGTGCATTCGGTCGGAATTCATCTCGATTTGTTTAATGGGCAAGTGGCCTTCGTGAAGTTGGACGAAGTAGAAGATGGCGAAAATTGGATAACTCGCTCGCAGATGGAGGGACAATTAGTTTTCAACATAAGTCAAAATTATTTCGTTTGGAAAATTATGGAATCACCTATTAAATACAAAGAGATTGATTTTGGTTAAAACTTTTTTATGGATAAAAAATTGAAAGTTGTAGATTTATTTTGCGGAGTTGGAGGATTAAGTTATGGTTTTGCCCATAACGATAATTTTGTAATAGTCGCCGCCAACGAAATTTTACCAAATATGGCAAAAGCGTATTCATTGAATCATCCCTTAACAAAAGTTTATATTGAAGATATAAAAAATTTTGGTGCCACAAAAATAGAAAATGACCTAAATATAAAAGCAGACGAAGTAGATATCATTATTGGTGGTCCCCCCTGTCAGGCGTATTCAACGGTTGGAAAGAGATTAATCGATGATCCTCGTGGAAAATTATTTCAAGAGTATTATCGAGTACTGCAAGAATTTAACCCAAAACTTTTTCTTTTTGAAAATGTAAAAGGTTTGCTGTCCATGCAAGGCGGGGAATTACTTAAAACTATCATTTTTCTTTTTGAATCTTTAGGCTACAAAGTACAATATAAACTTCTCAACTCGGCGGATTTTGGCGTGCCGCAAATAAGAGAAAGGGTTGTAATCATTGGTTCAAAACTTAATAGCAACTTTCAATATCCAGTACAGACACATTATGGTACGAAAGAAGTCCCAGATTTGTTTAGGGGTGGGTTAAACCCCCATCTTACGCTTGAAGAAGCAATAAGTGATTTACCTTCCATAAAATCAGGCGAAGAAAGTTTCAACTACGCTTCGGAACCACAAAACAAATTTCAAAAAATAATGAGGACGAATGCTCCAGAAAAAGTGATGGATCACAATGCTCCAAACAACAACGCAAAGTTAGTAAAAATGATGGAACTTTTGCCCGACGGCGGAACCCCGGAAGATTTGCCGAAAGAATTGCGCCCGACATCGGGTTTCAAAAATACTTATTGCCGTCTTTGGTGGAACAGACCATCAACGACCATTACCCGCAATTTAAGTACCCCATCATCCTCCCGGTGTATACACCCGAAAGCTCCACGACCACTGACCACGCGTGAAGGCGCGCGCCTTCAGTGTTTTCCTGATTCTTACCAATTTTATGGTTCAAGAAGCGATAGAAATTTACAAATAGGCAATGCCGTTCCAACTTTTTTATCAAACGCATTAGCCGAAGCAATTTTGTCTAATTTTAAACAAGAATGCGTAAAAGATTATGGGCAAGTTTTTGAAATAGAAGAAATGAAAAACGATCTTTTTTATGTTGCTACTCTTTGATATTGGTCGAACTAAATTTCGATTCGCGCGCTCGCTTGATGCCGAAACGATCAGCGCGCCAGAAATTATTTCCACCCCGGCGACAGTCGAAGAAGGAGTGAAGCGAATTGTCGAAGCGGTCAAACAATCAAAAGAACCGATCACCGCCGTAGTGATTGCCGCGAGCCGAAAAGTGTGGGAGGGCGCGCCTTTCGCTGACTTGGTGCGGCGCGAGTTGGGTGTGCCTGTTCATCTTGAGAATGATGCCGCGCTCGGCGGGCTAGGCGAAGCGCTTCACGGTGCCGGTCGAGGGTTCAGGTTGATTGCTTATGTCACAGTGAGTACCGGTGTCGGCGGCGCGAAAATTGAGGCTGGTCGGATTGATGAGAATGCGTTCGGTTTCGAGCCGGGTCAGCAGATTATTGCCATGAGCGATCAGAATACCGGCCGTTTGGAAGATTATGTTTCGGGGTTCGCGGTCGCGCAACGCTTCGGCCGACCACCGCGCGAATTGACGGATGATAAAATTTGGCAAGATTTAAGCCATTATTTGGCCGCCGGTCTCACTAACATCTTACTCCATTGGTCACCGGATTGTCTGGTTTTGGGCGGGAGTATGTTTCGAGAGCCGGGGTTTAAAGTCACGGTTCTCGAGTCCCTGATTCGAAAATATTTAAACACCTTCCCGAAATTGCCGGTGATTAAATTGGCCGAGCTCGGCGAGTCGAGCGCTCTCCATGGCGGATTGGTTTATCTTCGTCACCCGCGGTTGCAGTCTTAGCCGTCAATCGGCGATTTTATCAACAGTTAATCTCTTTTGCCTTTTGCTCGTTGAGAGATTAGAATAAAGACTCATCTTTATGCCCCCGACCAAAAATAAAAGTAAAAGTCTCGGGCGTAAAATAACTCTATTTCAAATCAGAAAGCGCGACGGCGCCGTCGTCCCCTTCGATGAATCGCGGATTGTCAACGCTATCTGTAAGGCGATGCGCGCGGCTGGTGAAGGGGCCAAACCCGAAGCGACGCTGGTGGCTAAAGCCGTAACCAAAGATTTGAAGAATTTGGTGCGCGCCAACCCGGCCGACTTTTTGCCGGCCGTGGAGGGTGTCCAAGATTTAGTGGAGAAGCAATTGATTCTTCACAACTTCGTCCAAACTTCTAAGGCCTATATTTTATACCGCGAACGCCGCTCCGAGCTCCGTCGAGAGAAGGGTGAAGTGCCTAAAGAAGTTCGAGATTTGGTCAATCAAAGTAAGGAGTATTTCCGAAATCAACTCTCCGAATATATCTTCTATTCGTCCTATTCGCGTTGGCTACCTGAAGAAAGCCGTCGCGAAACTTGGCTCGAGACCGTTGATCGTTATATAAATTTCATGCGCGACAATCTTGGCGACAAGCTCAAAGATAAAGAATATGCCGAGATTCGTGAATATATGCTGGGGATGAAGGCCTTGGGTTCGATGCGTTTGTTGCAATTTGCCGGCAAGGCGGCTCATGTGAGCAATGTGACGGCTTATAATTGCTCTTATATCGCCCCGGCTTGTTGGCAAGATTTCGCCGAGATCATGTATGTGCTCATGTGTGGCGCGGGATTAGGTTTTTCGGTTGAAGAACAGACGGTGGGACAATTACCGATAATCAAGAGACAAACTAAGGAGAAACCGACAACCTTCGTCATACCTGATTCTCGTGAGGGTTGGGCCGATGCTTTGGCTTTGGGTCTTAAGATTTGGGCGGCGGGCAAAGATGTCGTTTTTGATTACTCCGCGCTTCGGCCGCGCGGCGCGCGTCTTAAGACCATGGGCGGTCGGTCGTCGGGGCCCGAGCCATTGCGTAACCTCTTGAATTTCACTCGGGAACGGATCCTGTCTCGTCAAGGGCGGCGGCTCAAGACCATTGATGCCCATGATATTATCTGCAAAATCGGTGAAGTGGTGGTCTCGGGTGGAGTGCGCCGCTCGGCCTTGATTTCCTTATCGGATCTCGATGATATCGAGATGCGCGAAGCTAAGAATGGCCAGTTTTATTTGACGGATCCCGAGCGTTCGATGGCCAACAATTCCGTCGCTTATAACGAGAAGCCGACGATGAAGCAATTTTTGGACGAATGGGTTAATTTGGCTAAGGCCGGATCGGGGGAGCGGGGGATTTACAATCGGGGGGGGTTGAAGGCGCAACTGCCAACTCGTCGGTGGAAGATTTTTGAACCAGACTTGGAAACAGCGGGGATCAATCCTTGCGGCGAAATTATTCTCAAATCGAAACAGTTCTGTAATTTATCCGAAGTAGTGGCGCGCGCTGACGACACCGAAGAGTCGTTAATGGAGAAGGTGCGGATCGCGACAATTCTTGGCACTTATCAGTCAACCTTAACTAAATTTCCCTATTTATCGGCTGCGTGGAAGAAGAATTGCGAGGAAGAAGCTCTGCTCGGTGTTTCGATTACTGGTCAGTGGGATTGCCCGGCCCTAAGACATCCTGCCGTTTTCCGCAAGCTCAAAGAAGTGGCGATTGAGACTAACCGGAAATATGCCGAGCGGTTCGGTGTGAATCGCTCGACGGCCATCACTTGCGTCAAGCCGTCCGGTCAGGGTTCCCAGCTCTTCGATTCCTCTTCCGGTATGCATCCGCGGCATGCCCCCTACTATATTCGACGAGTACGAATCGAGAGTCATAATCCAATTTTTAGAATGTTTCGCGATATCGGCGTACCCTACCACCCGGAAGTTGGCCAAGACAAGGAAACCGCCTCCACTTTTGTTTTAGAATTTCCGATCGCCGCGCCTAAAGATTCGGTTTATAAGAATGATTTGACGGCGCTCGAGCAACTTGATTATTGGAAAGTAGTTAAAGAGAATTACACGGAACACAATCCTTCCACCACCATTTCTGTCGGCGAGGAAGAGTGGTTGCGAGTCGGAAATTGGGTGTATGAGAATTGGGAGATGGTTGGCGGACTCGCTTTCTTGCCCCGCTTCGATCATGTCTATCGCCTGGCGCCGTATGAGGCCATCACCGAGGAGCGGTACAATGAATTGGTAAAAAACTTCCCGGAGATTGACTTCGCCAAATTAGTTTTATACGAGCTGGAAGATACGACGACCGGCGCCAAAGAACTCGCCTGCGTCTCCGGCACCTGCGAAGTCGATGTTCCTTTAACGGCCGTTTCCACCTCGTCAGCCATTGTCATATGAAAAAATATATCGTCATTGGTTTGTTAATCGCCTTGTTCGTTGTAGGCCCAGGTTTAGTTGGCGCTCAAACCTCCCAGCAAGATCGAACCACTCTCATTGGCCGTCTGCAATCTTTGATCCAATTACTCCAGCAACAGTTGGCAATTTCACAAGGGCAAACAAGTCCTACTCCTCCTGTACCTGTCCCAACCCCCACTCCACCAAGTCCCCAAGAGACGGTTGGTTTTCTTGGTGTGAGTGTGATGGGGAGGGCCCAACCGTTCTTGCGTGATCCCTTGGGGCGAGGCAATGGTATCTTGCCTCGTACAATGGAAGCGGTTCAAGAAACTCCTGAGGTTGATATGGGAATAAGTGCCATGAGTAGCGGTTTTGGAATCAAAAACCCGTTGGCTGGTGTTTACCAAGTATATAATACTAATTGTCTCAAGGGAGAGCGACTAAATTTCACCATCTCTTTTTTCGGGAAGGATAACAGACAAGAAGAAGATGTGTCATGGATTTGCTCCTCGCCCGACCCAGTGGTGGCCGGGTGGGTTACTTATGGTAAAGATATTCAGTTCTCTTTTAATCTTAATCCACTTCTGCCAAAACCTATTCAGCCGATATATACAGTTCAACCACCAATGAATGTACGAAGTGCCAGTTTAGGATCTGTGCAGTCTCCTCAAACCCAAATTTCCTGGTCTGCCCCAGGTGCTAATATTGGAGGATATAAAGTGTATGCTCGACGAGATGATTATCCGAAATTCGATCTATTGTTGGAAACTAGCAAAACAAATATTACTACGCCACACCCTTGGCTCCATTATTTCGACAGTAGTAATACAAGTACAGATTTTATGAAATTGTGGCACTATGCCGTTACTTCCGTCGACAGCTTAGGTCAAGAAAGTCCGGTAATCTATACCGTCAGTAATCACTCTCCTCTGATTGCTCGTTTTGACGCATATCCTAAATGTGGACCGGCTCCTCTGATTGTTCGTTTTACCGATAGATCGGCCGGTAATCCTACTTCTTGGAGTTGGGATTTTGATTTGACAGACAATAACCGAGACAGCACTGAACAAAATCCCGTTCATGTTTTTACTAGAGAAGGATCATACACTGTTGATTTAACCGTGGGTGGTCTTCAGGGAACTGACACCAACTATAACATTAGCGCGATAGAAGTGAATAATAAAGGTACCTGCTCTATTAATACCAATGCAACTTTCCCCGCCTATAGCAAGGTTTCTTTGGCGAAAGCCACTATGTCTTCCATGAGGGTAGAAACTGAACTAGGTACCAGCTCACACCTCCGAGTGACGCTTCTCTAGCAAGGGTAAAATGACATCG
>JBBTRZ010000032.1:0-18743 GCA_038064935.1 Patescibacteria group bacterium | reverse complement strand
GAAGGTTGATTGAGGGTTGAAGGACCGATGCAAAGCATCGAGGTATCTTGGAATTTACTCCCTTGATTTCAATCTCAATCTTTGGCTGATCATTGTCAAAAATTCCAAGCATATTTTTTGGCATTAAAATTCATACTTGGATTTTGAATGCTTCCAATTTGAACAATGTAAAACAATGTTTCCCCAGATACTTTTTGAGCTTTTTCAATAGCGATTAACCTATCGGCATCAATATAATATTTTCCTTTTTCCACATCAATTACAGCATAATGTCCCATATGTTCTTTCTCTAGTTTGGCCTTGAGTTTGTCAGTATAAAACTTTTCCCCAAGTCTCGATATTTCCTCTAAAGAGGGTGCTTGTTTGTTTTTTATTGTTACCATTAATACCAGTATAACACTTATTGATTTATTACCAAATTCCTCCTCGTAGTTAGAGCCAAACCTACACAAAGGTCTCCAGTGTAGGAGTCTGGCAAAGGGTGGACATGCTAATTCCACCACACCTTGTTCGTACACAAACCCCCACCGTTTTTAGGAGATATTATAAAACGGCGGGGATTGCTCCCTTAAAGCTGATATTTAAAGTCAGACTCTCCAACGATTTTTTTGATAACCGCCTTTGATTGCTCCAAGATTCTACCATGTGGATAATTATTTTGTGCATAATTACAAAACTTGAAAAATGACTTCTTCAAGTTTTGAATAAGTGATATGTATTTTTCTACTGAATCAGGAATTATATACGCACTCGTAAAATACGTATGCTTTAATTTTTGGTCTATATGAGCGGCGATTTTATGTCGTAATGACAGTGGTAAAATATTTTTGAACGACTCTGAAATGGAAGCGATTTCTGCCTCAACCTCATTGATATTTATACCCGGAGAATCAAACCTACATTGCTTCAAATAATTTTTGATTGACAATTCGTCAGACAAATTTGAAAGCAATAAACTATGTAGTGATATAATCCCTTTGGAAAAATTTAGATTGTAGTAGAAAGGAAGAAAATCACTTCCCCGCCCCTGAATAATTGGGATTGATTTACAAACATCAAAACAGATTTCACTTATCAATATCTGATTTACGATTTCGTATTCAATATCCTTAATACTGCGATTCATGTCTAATCTTTATCTCCACAATTAGCGAGTTAGTAGTCCTCAATCACAAAAGTTGCAATTGATTTTTTTAATTCCGGTTCTTTCGCACCAAATTCGTTAGATAGTGTACCAGCAGTTATGAAGTAGAGAATGTTTTTGCGTAA
Source organism: Patescibacteria group bacterium (assembly GCA_038064935.1). GTDB lineage: Bacteria > Patescibacteriota > Minisyncoccia > Phycocordibacterales > JACOZG01 > JAGVGK01. Next base: position 17,474 of record JBBTRZ010000032.1, on the reverse strand, counting down.
AAGTTGGTATTGTATATTGATTCCTTCGATATTGATGTCCAACGCCGAATATGGTGCTGAGTGTTTTATATAATAAGTAGTTTCATTATCCAGTTTTGTTTCCCCGTAATCCAACAATTTTGCATCCGGAAACTTTTCTTGCACTCCCTCTAATATGCCGTCTCTAAACTCGACAAGAGATAATATATCCTTTATGGTTGCAGACTCGTCTCCGTACTCTGCTGGAATTTCCTTAATTCCAATACTGATTGTGCTATTGCCTTGTACAGCTTTTTGAACAATATTTGGGCCATCTCCGACTTTAATTTCCCAACCATCGGGAAACTTTATACGAAAATGATATTTAGTATTTCGATAAAGGTTACCCGATATTTCTGAAGTTTCAACACTTTTTTCTGTTTTAAGAGGTTGAACATCTTCATCGGGTACACTTGAGGAAAAAGGTTTAAACACCAACATTGCAATACTAGTGATTATCATTAAAAACAAAATTGCAAATATTATATTTACAATTAATCTCACTCTCTTATTTTCTAGTCGCTCGATCTTTCCTCGCCGTCTTATCAAATCAATGATCCATAGTGTTAGAAAATACACTGCACCCGCATTTAGAATGATCTCAACCACTGCAACAAAAAATGACATGGGAGCGGAAAGAGAATGGGGTTTAATTTCTTGTGTATATGTATTAAAAATAGTATCCAGTAATACAAAAGCTAGGAACCATTTTCCATAACCATATTTCTTTTTTGAAAGAAGAAAACTTTTTTCTTTTGGTTTATTTTCTAAATCTTTTGGGTCCATGACATTAAGTTTAGTTTATAAATTTCTGGTTAACTAGCTCGCCAGTAATCTTTCTCGCCATGCCAACAATTAATCGCTGGTTTAGGCTACTCTACCTATTCAGTTGTACTTTAACAATACACCCAATTTGACGGGGGTTCAATCGGCAGAGGAATCTCCCGCGCCTCTCGTTCGCCCGTCGACGAACTCGGGCTGGGCACCGCCTCGACTGTTTCGCCAGATGGCGAAACTTGTCTCCGGCGTTCGATTCCTGATGTGAGTGAAGCAGTTCACTCGCTCCGGGCGGATTACTCCGCTCTATTTTATTGTCCTCACGCATAAAATTCGGCTGAATTTTTGTGCGAGCCCGACTCGCGCCGTCGCGCTCCGTCTCGGACTTACTCCGTAAGTCCGCCCGGCAGGAATCGAACCTGCGACCGTCTGCTTAAAAGGCAGCTGCTCTACCGACTGAGCTACGGGCGGTTAATAATTATAGTCAACATCTTAAACTTTTGCTTAAAAGTCCGCCAGCCGGCGGATCACCGACTGAGCTACGGGCGGTTGTCTAATATATTTTTCAAAAACTCTCGACCGCGAAAGCTTTTTAATTCTTTCTCTCTCCTCGTCGCCTCGGGTCTAGTAGCAAAATTCTCTTTGTAAATCAATCGCCATTCTCCGCTGTTTTTGCTCGTGAACGAAGAACTTTTACTGGGTAATTGGCCGTTATGTCTTTTTAACCTACTACTTAAATCGCCAGTGTGGCCAATATAAATCTTACCGCGCTCGTCGTTCTTTATAACATAAACTGTGTAATTCATGTAACTGTCTGCTTAAAAGTCCGCCAGCCGGCGGATCTACCGACTGAGCTACGGGCGGTAACAAAATTAAACAATAACTCTTTAATAGGATATAATCAACATGATGATCTTCAAGAATTACTGGCCGCTCATTCTCTTCAATCTGATTTATGTCACGGCGTTCGCGGTTTACTATTTGTCCGTCAGCAATTACGAATTCTTGTGGTATGTCGGCGTGCTCGTTTTCTTCCTAGCTTTAATTCTTGCCACCTTAGCCAAGACCAAATTTGACCGGACCATTTTGTGGGGACTCTCGATTTGGGGGCTACTCCACATGGCGGGTGGTGGTGTCCAGGTCGGCGCCGGCGTTCTGTATCAATGGCCAATCATTCATTTGGCCGGCGAGGGTGATTCGCTGATTCTGAAATTCGATCAATTTGTCCACTTCTTCGGTTTCGGCGTCGCCACTCTTCTTTTCTATCATTTACTGAAAGCGTATTTGAATCCGAATGTCGGCAGTATAAATTGGAAGGTAATGTATCCGCTCATTGTAGTAGGCGGCATGGGACTTGGAGCGCTGAATGAGATCATCGAATTCGCGGCAGTCGTCGCCTTATCACAAACCGGTGTCGGCGGCTATTACAACACCTCGCTTGATCTCGTCTTTAATACCTTGGGCGCCATCGCGGCCGCAATTTGGATTCACTGTACTAGAGTTCCAAAATCAATCGTTCAAGATTAAGATCAAAATCAATCAGGCCACGGCGGGAGTCGTGGTAGAGGTGGACGAGACGCGACGAGAGGCGGGGGAGTTCGCCGGACTTATAATTCTTCACTTGCCGGCGAGCTTGCGATAAAGGATAAGGTTTGAGCGGTAAAACACTCTCCGCCGATGACACCTCGACCAAAAGTAACGTCTTCACCTTCCAAACCAACTTCCAAAAAACTTCTTCGGGCGCCGTGCCATCGCGGCGCGCCTCATGGTAGAGAAGCCAGGCGCGTTTCCGATCGCGACTCCCCAGCGCATCGGCGAGAGCGAAAAGTTTCATCAATTCGGCCTTTGATTCAGCTAGCTTCGGGCTGAAGGCGACTTTGAATTCACGCGCGCCCTCGCCGGCTTTAATAATTTTCCCAACGATCGAAGCGGCCAACTCATCCTCCCAAAAGATGAAGTGATTCACACTTGATTGTAACGCCAGCGAATTCTCAATCAAGAAATTAGTTAGTAATGAATTGCCAAACAAGTGATCGCCGAAAACAATCACCGGCTCGCCACCGAGCGTTCGGGCACAAAGAACTTCTTCTAAATTTAGGAGCGACGCATTGTCACTGGTAAATTCAAACACGGGCGAGTTAGGCGACATCTCCCTTTGCTTCGCGAACTCGTCTCGCGCCGCGCGCCGACTCCCCTCTCGATCCGCGCCCCAGAAATAACTGATCATGTGAGTTCAATCCCGACCGGGCAATGATCGGAACCGAAAACATCGGCCAGAATGAATGCTCGCTTTAATCGCGGCAAGAGATCGTCGCTCACAAAAAAATAATCTATTCGCCAACCGACATTGTGCTCGCGGGCGCGGGACTTCTGATCCCACCAGGTGTACTGCCCGGCCTCGTTCGAGTAGTGGCGGAAGGTGTCAACAAAACCCGCTGGCTCAAGCTGATCGAGCCACGCCCGCTCAACCGGTAAAAAACCCGAGATTTTCTCATTCTCTCGCGGCCGGGCCAAATCAATCGGGCGGTGAGCCGTATTCACATCGCCGCCGAAAATAATTGATCGGCCGGCGGCGCGCTTCTGCTTCAAATAATCGAGGAATTCGCGGTAAAAAGCTAATTTGTATTCAAGCCGCGCCGGTGACGCTTTACCATTGGGAAAGTAGATATTCAAAAATAGAAAATCACCGAAATCGAGCTCGAGCACGCGGCCCTCGCGAGACAAAAGGTTGGGACCGAAATCAGTCTTGACCGCCGCGGGTAGCGATTTGGTGTAAACAACAACACCGCTATAGCCCAGCTTCTCGGTCGCCCCGTGCCAGTGGGAGACATAACCATTGGGCTGCCGGAGGGCCTCGCTTAGAATCGCGTGGTCGGAAACTTTAGTCTCTTGCAAAGCGACAACATCATAGTTACCCTTCCCCAACCAATCGAGAAAACCCTTGCGCTCTGCCGATCGTATGCCATTCACATTCCACGAGACGAAAGTCCGCAGCAGAGACATAAAGCTAAAGTGTTAGATGGCAATATCGCCGCAGGCGACATAAGTGCCAATCTCCGCAACCGACTTATGAACATTAATCGCGAGCGGGAGACTGGATTTGAGAGCTAGGAGGGTGGCGGTGATTGTGGTCTCGGAGACACCCTCGGTCACAGGACTTAAGGTGTAAAGAACTTCACCGACTGTGGTACAACTGCCGCGGTGAATGTGCGCGGGTTGGGCGACGCCAAGCGGGGTGTCGGTGATATTCATCACGACTTTAACTTGACCATCAACTTCGGTTAATAAGGCTTGACCGGTTTCACCCGACTGGTTTTGGGTCGCGAGGGTGACGGTAACTGGACTCGGCAACAAATCATTACCCATCTCACCACGATTCCAAGCGCGATAGATAAAAAAGATTAAAATAATAATGACCAACAGAATAATAAATTTTTTCATAGGTTAATGATATGCCTCCAATCAGAAAAGGGCAAGCGGCTGGGGTTTAAGCGCTTCGCTCGCCGCCTGCCGATAAACGCAGAAGTCGCAGGCCGCGGCAGCGTGAGGCGGCGTGGGATTAAGAAGCGCGCGCTTCATCTCGTCAAGTGTGTTAGGGATCCACCGTCCGTCGCCCGTATAAGGGAGGAGTGAAACATCAAACTCCAGCCGACCGTCGAAGGCCGCGCGGTCGCGGCGGCCATTCACATAGACGAAGTAGCCGACGGGCGACACCGGAAAACCATTTTGCTGGAAGAGCCACTGGTAAATCTCCATTTGATTTTTGTAACTCTTCTGCCAATCGGCATCAAGCGTGACGGGCGTGTCTTTACTCGTCGCTTTATAATCAACGATGTGAAGCTCGCCCTTCGGATTCACCCAGACATCATCAATCGCTCCGGTCACGATGAAATTGGTCGGCGAGTGATGATATTGAATACCGACGAAATTCTCCCGCCACTTCTCGAGCTCGGGATGCTGATAAGGGACAGCCTCGAGACCATAACTTCTCATCAGCGGGTGCGGTTCGCGCTTGGCCCGATGAAGATCAAATTCTTTTTTAAGTAAATGATCAACGGCGGCGTTCAAGGAAAAAGGGTAGCCCGGGGGTTCGCCGACGCCGAGTCGCCGATCGAGATAGAAACAAAGTGGACAGCGCAGAAATAATTCGATCTTCGACCGACTAACCTTAAACGGTTCCTTCGACTCCGGGTCAAACAATCCCTTCCGCCGCTTACCTCCATAATACTGACTCATAAAACTTCAAAAAACAATACCCGGACATCTTTATCAAACAACAATTTTGGCTTAGAAGGTGTATGAGACAAATCCAAAATGTAGACCTTCAGGGAGACAGGGTGTTTTGATTGATCGCTTATATTATATATTACATATTTCTTATCTGCTGATAGTAAAGCGTCATTATACACGGATCTGTAAGGTGGCGAAAAATAATCCCAGTAATAGATATTTTTTGTTTCGTTATTATCAACAATGGTTAAAACTTCAGAATCGTAATTTTCAACACAACCCAAAATCCCCTGATTAGTACAAAAGGTATAACTCTTATGGACCAAAAACCTATTCTCCGTTAATTTAAATAATTCTGAAGGCGACAATATTGTGCTGTTAGTTTGTCTTTTTTGCGACTCCCAATCTCCATATTTTATCGGCCAGCGAATATTGTCTATGGCTAGTGGGGGATTTATACATTTCAGACGGCAAGAGAATGGGGTGTTTATATCGCACTCTATCTCGGCCGGCGGCATTGAATTGACAGCCGTATTCCCTGGATCTTGGTAACAAATTAGTCTACCAGTATTTTTTTGTGTCATCCCGGCAGCAGAAGGGAAAAAGAAGGAAATTTTAGGGTAATCAAAATTTATCTCGCCGACAAGAGATAGTGGGGTTTCATGTTGATCGTCGATTCCCATTGAACCAGAAATTATTTTCGAATAGCCAATATTAGTCCAAATATCACGGCGGTACATTAGAACACCTGCACTTTCCTTATAAACGTACACTGTCGCATAATTTTTTTGTTTTTCTAGATCTAAGTTATTAAAATAATTTTTAATGTAATCTTCATTTAAATTAGGAAATTTATTTAAGTAAACCAGTAGTAAATCTTTTGGCGCAGAATAAAAAATCCTTATATTTTTTAAGGCTAACTCATTTTCTGAGGCCGATACATCAATTACGTTATGCTTAATCGCATCTAAAATTTTCTTTTCTTTATTATCAATATTATATACGTTCAAAAACAGCTGATCGGATTCATTGTCTTGCAAAAGATAATAGGCATTATTATTTACAATAATGCTATCAACAAATAGTTTTTTATGAAAAGATCCTGATTTATTATTGGTCAAGGTTTCGATAATAACCTCCTCTTGATTCCCCTTGATTTGATCATTAAAGAAAACTAATTTCAGAGATTGATCGAACACACTATTTTCTTCGACCACAATTGAAAGAGCTTTTGGTATTTCGGTTAGTGGTATAGATTTTTGCAACGATTCAGAAATAGACGATGATTGATAGCGAAGAAAGATCAACAATCCAACTACGGCAAGGGCAGTAAATGTGACAAACAATGATTTATTTTTATTCATGTTCGTTGATTATAGCACGAGGAAAATTTGACCAGAAATTACGATGGGCACAATCATCAGTTAATCATAGCATTATTATCCACTCTGATCTACTGTGCTGGCGGCGTCAAATCACCCCAGGTGACGCCGGTGACAACTTTGACAGTGAAGGGGATCGGGTCGGTGACGATGGATTCCATTTCTTTTTTAATTAAAGGAATAATTTTATCGGCGGCACTGGTCGCAATTTCGTAGAGCAGTTCGTCGTGGACTTGCAGGAGCAGGTGGGCGGATTGATTAAGTTTTTGTTTTTTTAACATTTCATCAACGCGAATGATTGCCAGCTTGACAATGTCCGCGGCGGTGCCTTGAAGCGGTGCATTCATCGCCATTCGCTCGGCCGCGGCCCGAAGGGGCGGCACGGGCGACCGAAGTGCCGGCAGATAACGCCGCCGACCAAACATTGTCTCGGTGAAACCGCGCTTTGCCGCCTCAGTTTTCACCGCATCGAAATAATCGCGGATGGTCGGGAAGGCCTCAAAGTAGCGATTGTAAAAAGTTTGGGCGGTTGGACGATCAGTCCCGAGATTCTCTTTCAGCGCGTTCACCCCCATACCGTAGATAATGCCGAAGTTGATGACCTTAGCTTGCCGCCGCATTTCCTTCGTCACCGCATTCTCATCCATTCCAAAAACCCGCGCCGCCACTTGCGTATGAATGTCGCCACCCGCGCGAAACATCTCAAGGAGCGCCCGGTCGCGCGAGAGGACAGCGAGCACTCGCATCTCAATTTGGGAATAATCGAAGGCGGCAAAAAGGTGACCCGGTCGCGCGGTGAAAGCGCGACGAATCGCCGCGCCGCGCGGACCATCGCCGGGAATATTTTGCAAATTAGGATCGCGTGACGACATCCGACCAGTCGTCGAACCCGTTTGCTCAAGCCGAGTATGCAAGGCGCCGTCCGGCCCCACGAGTTTGGGCAAAGCATCAATATAAGTGGAGATTAACTTTTGTAATTCACGATAGGACAGGATCAACGCGATGACGGGATGGGCCTCGCGGAGTTTCACCAACTCCGACTCGCGGGTCGAACGCGCGCCGCCGGGCGTCTTCTTTAAACCCTTGGCCGACAAGCGCAAGGTGTCAAAAAGAATTTCTCCCAGCTGCCGCGGCGAATTGAGATTGAACGGTTTACCCGCGACGGCAAAAATTTTTGTCTCCAAGTCTTGGAGTTCAGCATGATAGTCAGTGGATAATTTACGAAGTTGAGTCAGGTCGAGTGGAATGCCGCGGGCGCGGGCGCGGGCCAAAATCGGGATGAGCGGCCGCTCTATTTTCTCATACACCTCGCTCAATCCAGCCTGCCCCAGATCAGCTTCCAGCTTCGGGCGCGCGGCCTCAACCGTCGCCGTACCAGCGAAACGGCAAATGTCATCGGCCGTCGGCGCCGTGAGATCGGAATTAAGAAGCCAAAGCATGATGCTTGTTTCGGCGAAAAGTTGGGGATCAGTGGTCGGAATAACTATTTCTTTTTGACCGTCTTTTTTATCAAGTTCGGCGAGGCGCGCCAAGAGCGAGCGGAAACCAAGGTCGGTGAAAAAATCGGCCACCAACTTTTTATTAAAAGATTCGCTCCATGATTTATCCGGTAATTGGAAATCAATCGGCGAGTCGAGGCGAATAGTGGCGAGGGTTTTCGAGAAGCGCGCCTCATCTTCGCCGTCACGGAGAAGACCAACGAGGCGTTCGGATAGGCCAGTGATTTTGAAAGTTGAGGGATTAAGGGCGAGCTGCCGATAAAGTTCTTCAATCGAACCAAAAGTTTTTATAATCGTCGTCGCCGTTTTTTCGCCGATGCCTTTGATGCCGATAATATTGTCCGATGGATCGCCGCGCAAACCCTTCCAGTCGGGCAAATATTTCGGCGGGAAACCGAACCGCGTCATCACCGCCGCCTCATTATAAAGAATCGTGTCTTGAATCCCCTTCTTCAGGGTGTAGACCAAGACGCGCTCGTCGTCAACGAGCTGAAGCGTGTCGAGGTCGCCCGAGGCAATCACCGTCCGAAGATCGGGTACTCGTTTGGCGACATTGGCAATCGTGCCAATCACATCATCGGCTTCGAAGCCGGGGGCTTCATAAATAGGAATGTTGAAGGCAGTAAATAAATCGCGCGAACGATTAATTTGCGAGATAAGCGCCCCATCGGTCGGTTTGCGCCCCGACTTGTAGCCATCGTAGGCGGCCTTGCGGAAAGTGGTGTCGGGCAAATCGTAGCAGGCGGCGAGATAATCCGGCTTTAAGTCGGTAATAATTTTCATCAACATCGAGGCGAGACCATAAAGGCCGCCGGTCGGCTCGCCGGTGGGAGAAGTAAAATCTGGCAGAGCGTGATACGCCCGATGAAGAATCGCGTGGACATCGAGTAAGACGAGGGTTTTGGTTTTGGTTTTTTCTTTAACCATAAATTATTTTTCGCACATTCTCGCCCATGACTTCAAATTTAATTTTGAGAGTCGGCGTGGTTAAGAGATTGCCAACGCGCTCGGGCCATTCGATGAGAATTAGATTATGCCGATCGGCGATAATTTCATTCCAACCGAGATGAAGCAGATCGGCTGGGCCCTCGAGTCGGTAGCAATCAATATGCACCAGTCGTCGCCATGGCGAAAAAGGGTTCCCCTTGCTTTTTGGCAAGGGGAACCCTTGCCATTGGTAAGTTTTCATAATCACGAAAGTCGGGCTGGTCACGCGCTCCTTAATCCCCAACACCCGGGCCACAGCTTGGGTGAACGAGGTTTTTCCGGATCCGAGGTCGCCCTGCAAAGCCACGACCATCGCCACCTTACCCCCTCGCCTTTTCTCTTCTAAATCAGTCACGATTTGCGCCGCTAACTCGCCCGTTTCCGACAAACTGTGACTAATAATTTCCATTGACCAATCTTAGCATACCGTGATAGATGTTAAGATAGAAGGGAGGTGGCGAATGAAAATGCCACAATTTTGGTCAAAACTAGCCAATCTTCAGGACACAAGATGGGGAGTTGAAATTGGCAACGACGAAAGTATTGGTTTAAGTAAACCAGAATATCACGCTGAAAAAGTGAGTCCTGTTTGTGCTGTAGCCACACAAATAGGCGAAAAATTATTTCTGGACCCCGACAGGGCACGCAAATTTATCGGCCTGAATCGTAGTGAAGCAAATCGGGTGGACGAGGCGGCGGTGAATCGCCACACTAAGCACCAGCGCACACGCCACAAAATAAATCGAGCGCTTCAATTGTTTTAGACCACACCACAGGCACAATTTTGCCACCCACTCCGCGCAATGCGCGGAGTTTTTTTCTCAAAATTTTTTAGCAAATGGAGTTATCACCAAGTCAATCTAGGCGGCCGGGGGTCGCTATGCTAGGAATAGGGAGATGTCGGTTATTTTTAATGAAGATAAACAGGCACGACGGATCGAGGAGCTCCGCGGTCGGGAAGCCGAGGAACTTACCGCCGTCCTAGCCACTCGTCACGGTCTCCCCTACCTCGATCTTTCCAAATTTTCTATCAACACTGACGCTCTTCGACTTATCCCCGAGCCGGAAGCCCGAGCCGGAGCGCTTGCCGCCTTCAAAATCACGGGGAAAACTCTTGATGTCATCGTTCGCTCACCGGAGAAGAGTGAAACAAAAAAAATTATCCGTGAATTAAACGATAAGGGCTTCGTCGTCACCCTCTATCTCGGGTCGGAAGCCAGTCTCGAACGCGCCTTCTCCCGCTACGGCGAGATTTCGAAATCAACCCGGGCGGAGGCCGGGGTGATTGATATCTCGAGCGACGAAATTGAGACTTTTCTGAAAGAAATCGGAGATCTAGAAGAAGTGAAGGCGCGTTTCGCGAAGGAGAGCGCCGTGACACTCGCCGAAGGGAGCATCACCAATGTCCTCGAAATTATTTTAGCCGGCGGGATTCTCGTCCAAGCGTCAGACATTCATCTTGAGCCGGAAGAAGGCGCCGTCCGCTTGCGTTATCGCCTCGATGGCGTCCTCCATGACATCACTTTTTTTGATTCAAAACTGTATCGGCAAATTCTGTCGCGGGTAAAATTAGTTTCCGGCCTCAAGCTCAATGTGATGAAGACGGCCCAAGACGGCCGCTTCAGCATCAAGCTCACCGGCGAAGAGATTGATGTCCGCACCTCGGTCTTGCCCGGCGCCTACGGCGAATCCATTGTCCTGCGAATTCTAAGATCGGAATCAATTCTCGTGTCGCTCGAATCCTTGGGGATTGAACCAATCCTTTATCAAATTCTCAAGCGCGAGATCGGGAAACCGAACGGCTTAATCCTTCTCACCGGCCCCACCGGTTCGGGCAAGACGACGACCCTCTATGCCATCTTGCGCCAGATCAATTCGACGGAAACAAAAATTATTACCATCGAAGATCCGATCGAATACCATCTCGAAGGGGTGAACCAGACGCAAGTGAACCCGAGCGAGGATTACACTTTCCTCACCGGCTTGCGTTCCGCTCTCCGGCAAGATCCGGATGTGATTATGGTCGGTGAAATCCGCGACAGTGAGACGGCGAAGGTCGCGGTGAACGGCGCTTTGACCGGTCACCTCGTCCTCTCAACGCTTCACACCAATAACGCCGCGGGCACGATCCCGCGGCTGGTCGATCTCGAGGTTAATCCGAAAGTACTCGACGCCGCGCTTAATGTCGCCCTAGCCCAACGGCTGGTCCGGAAACTTTGCCCGGAGTGTAAGAAGGAGGCGTCGGCCACAGCGAGTGAGCAAGAACTGATTACGAAAGTGTTGGCCGGAATTAAACGCAAACGCCCCGACTTCGCGGCCAGGGAGACGAAGCTCTGGACCGCGGTCGGTTGCCACGCCTGCCACGGCACCGGCTACCGCGGTCGTACCGGCGTCTTCGAAGCCATCATCCTCGACCAGCCGCTGGCCGAGATCTTAATTAAAAACCCCAACGAACGGGAGATCAAACGCGCCGCGCTTCACCAAGGAATTCTCGATCTGCGTGAGGATGGCGTGGTGAAAGTTCTGGCCGGAATTACCTCACTCCCCGAGCTTGGCCGGGTGGTTGATTTGGGGGAGGAGTTCCTTTGACATTCGAGATTATAAACCTCTCAGCAATCCTTGAGGCATGACACCTCAAGTTAGGTAACCGTGATAGGATGGACCCAGAGATTCACCCGAAGGTGAAATCCAGAGCGTCCTTGAACGGAAACCCGTTTAAACCCGTAAAAGTCTAGTTGCTGAGAGGTTTATGGCCTCGAAATTAAAGTCTGCCATGATGCTATCATAAAAATTTATCTATGTCAATAGACTCCGAAAAGACCCCCCAGACCGATTGGCTCCTTGACAGTGCCCTGCGTCCCAGCGTTTGGGACGAATATGTGGGCCAAACTAGCGTTAAAGAGAACCTAAAGATATTACTACAAGCCGCACGGGAAAGGCAACACCCGCCGGAACACCTCCTGTTCTACGGCCCACCCGGCCTCGGCAAGACCACTCTCGCCCATTTGATTGCCAAAGAGATGCAGGCCCAACTCAAAGTGACTTCCGGTCCGGCGATTGAGAAGGTAGGCGACCTCGCGGCCATTCTCACCAACTTGGCGCCGGGCGATATTCTCTTTATTGACGAAGTCCATCGGCTTAATAAACTAATTGAAGAAGTCCTCTACCCGGCCATGGAATCCGGCACGCTTAATATTATTATTGGCAAAGGCCCCGGAGCCCGCGTCATCCAACTTGACCTGCCCGCCTTCACCCTCATTGCCGCGACGACGCGCATCGCGCTTCTCTCCTCGCCACTCCGCTCCCGCTTCTCGGGCGGCACCTTCCGGCTTAATTTCTATACCACGCCGGAGATCGAAAGAATTATACAGCGCTCGGCGAAGATTCTCGGAATCCTCCTCGCTCCCGCCGCGGCCGCGGCCATCGCGGCGCGCAGTCGCTTCACGCCGCGGATTGCGAACCAACTCCTTAAACGCTGTCGCGATTTCGCCCAAGTGCACAAGCAAGCGATCAGTACCGAAATTGTAGAGAAAACTTTAGCCCTCCTCGGGATTGATGAACTCGGTCTCTCGTCGGCCGACCGGCGGATTATGGAAATTCTGATTGAGAAATTCGCCGGCGGGCCAGTCGGTCTCGGCACCATTGCCGCGGCCGCCTCCGAAGAAGAAGCCACAATTGAAGAAGTTCATGAACCCTATCTTCTCCAACTCGGCTTCCTCGAACGCACCCCGCGCGGGCGCCTCGCGACTCGTAAATCCTATGATCACTTGGGCCACCCCTTCCCCGCCCGCTTCGCCGAATCGAGGCGAGCCGACCGGCAGGAGAAACTTATCTAATAGGAATATCCACAGGGTATATTGACAGTAAAAGTAAGTTTTGCTAGATTGGTGGCACTAGACCTGAACGGCATCCTATATGGGTGCCGTTTGCCGTCTAAATTTCTATCTTTTACCTTCGTGCCTTAAGAGCTCTCTTAGGTATTCAAAGTCACGAAATTTATCTCCAGCAAACTTTTTTATCTCCCGAGCGGTTCGTGGAGCTCGAGCAAGAACCATTACTTCTTTTCTATTTTCTTTTAATAACTTCAAGGCTGGAAGAAAATCCCCATCACCAGAAAGAAAAACAACGCGATCGAAAGCATTGAGATGACGAATCATGTAGATAACCATATCGACATCACAATTTGCCTTTCTCTCTACATTGCCTTCAATGTCTTCGTAAGATTTTACTGGTTTTAAAATAAGATCATAACCAAATTTCTCAAGCTTGAGATAGAAACGAACCCGTTTCAAATGACGGTCAAGAAGAACCAAGTGGGCTTCAGTTAAATATTGCTTCTTTTCCTTAATGTATTGGACCAGGTATTTCTCAACTTCTCTAATTGGGACTGTTTCTTGATTGAGGTAATCGAAAGGAAATCGATGGATCTCAACTCCTCCAAAGTAATAAATTTTAGAGACTTGATATTTATCCTTAAGATATTGGTGAAGTTTTTGGTAATCAATGCGCCAGCCTAAAGATTTTTCTCCGCCATAAAATAGATTAGAGGCGTCAATGAAAGCGTAGGTGCGCATGGAGAAATTATATCAAAGATTCTAAATCGGTTTTTTGTTTCTTAACTTTCTGACGAGAAAATAAATGATCCAAAAGATTAAGGCGTAGAAAATACCGTTGGCCAAAAGCATAATAGTCCGACCAAGAACCAAAGCTTTCTTCATTAAGTCTGACAGGGTTGCGGGATTTCCCCTCACAGTAGGAGATGCGGGACTCACAGTCAGAACATACTCCAAAATTGGTTTTTTAATGTAATTGCCAGGGATGAATAATGGCGCAGTGCGTTGCCAACCGGGGATGGCGAGACCTATCGAGAAAATAAAAGGGGAAACAAAAGCACCGAACAGAAAACCAATGACCAAAACTTTTTTCATGTTCCTATTATACGCCCACTAGAAGCTAAAAGCTATTGGCATTACCTTTCCAAACTAAACTCCACCAGCGCTTTTTTGATTATTTCGTCATCGGTTAAAAAGCCGTCTTTGTAGCTGACCTGTTCGGAATAATCAATGTCTTCAAAAAAGGCGAGTTGAGTCCGGAAAATTTTCTCATTAAATTCATTGCCGAAAACTTCCCGACCCTTCGTCGTTATTTCGGAGACTGTGTGGTTCGCTCTCAGAATGAAGTATAAATCAACATAATCTTTCCACTTGGCACGACGACCGAGCGCGAACGCTTTCATCGCAGCGAGAGTGAGAAGATCGGGCAGTTTTATGATACCGTCAAACGATTCTGAAAAATTAATCTGGTAGGGAAATTGGAAAAAGGTGAACTTAACTTGATCTATTAAAAATGTATATTCGCCTTTTTTATTAACGAGAATGGTGTCAATAACTCGGTGCTTGGTGATTTTCATTTTAACGGAGTAATTGTTGAATTCATCAAAATTAAATAAATCAAAATCAATTGACTCTCGATGCCCGAGATGAAGCGCGATGGCAGTGCCTCCGACTAAGCCAAATTTTTTTGAAAATAACTTGACGATCGGCAGGAGTTTGGATTGAGTTTCCGTAAGAATTTCCTTATGCATATTTTTGAAAATATAACTGAAAATAATTTTTTACTTCCGGGCGATAGTTAATTCTTGGACGATTGATGTTCTCGCGAAAAATTTTTGCCACTTCTTGCATTCCCAGAAGAGAAATCAGCTCTCGAACATCGTTCATATCGCCGTAATTCAAAACGCCTTCAACAACGGCTCCGTTGGAGAGACCGTCATAATTTTTCGTTGACCAAAACAAATACTTTCTCTCCCTCACAAAATCGCCGGTGGTCATATGTTAATATTATAACCCACCTAGAAGCTAAAAGCTATTCTTCACGAAGTTTTACACTTTGCGTTTTTAGTTTTACACTACTGCTCATGTCCGGACATAATAAATGGTCACAGATTAAGCGGCAGAAGGGGGCCGAGGATGTTAAAAAGAGCCAGCTCTTCTCGATCTTGGCGCGAGCAATCACAATGGAGGCCAAACGAGCGAATGGTGATCGAAATGTGGCCGGCTTGAAAACCGCGATCGAGAAAGCGCGAGCGGAAAATTTGCCGAATGAAAATATTGAACGGGCGATTAAGAACGCTCTTGGGGCCGAAGCGAATGAATTAACTGAAGTGCTCTATGAATGTTATGGTCCCGGTGGCGTGGCGATCATAATTGAGGGAATAACGGATAACAAAAATCGCACGGCGCAAGAAATCAAACATCTCCTAAGCGAGCATGGCACGACGCTTGCGACACCCGGCGCGGTCGTCTGGAATTTCGAAAAAATCAATAATGATTGGCGGACAAAGAATACTATCGCTCTCACCCCTAATGATTTACAAAAATTAAACACTCTGTTTGACGCTCTAAACGCCCTCGCCGATGTCAAACAAATTTACAATAATTGCCGTCGTTGATTGGTATTTGTTAAAAACTGAATCTGTTTTTTCAACCCCCACCCATTTCCCCACCTTAGCATCCCTAGATACGACGCCACTGTCGCTTCGTTATCTTTCTTCACGGCCAAATTCCGAAACATCCTCCTCTTCGTCGCCGTCCGTAAAACTCGATGATCGGGGAAATGAATCCAACCGAGGAAGTCCACGCCGGAGGCGAGAGTTTTGATAAAAACTTTGTCGGGATGCAAGGTGAGTTTAAGTTTCTCAAGCAAGAAAGAATTGATGACGGATAAGATTTGGAGTAAATAATTTCGGTCGTGATGCAAAATTACGAAGTCATCGGCGTAACGAATATAATGTTTGAGCTTGAGCTCATGTTTGATAAATTGATCGAGTTCGTTGAGGTAAACATTGGCGAAGAGTTGGGAGGTGAGGTTGCCGAGCGGGAGGCCAGTATTCGTCACGCCAGAATTGAAACTGAAAATTATCTTTCCCAGTAAGCCAGTGATGTCGCGATCGAAAATATATCGCTCGAGGATTGAAATTAAGATTGCGTGATCAATACTGGCAAAAAACTTTTTGATGTCACACTTCAAAATCCAAAGCGTGCGGGTGTGATTGTGGCTAGCTTGGTAGGCTAAAGAGCGGAAACGATTCAGGGCGCGATGCGTGCCTTTAGCAACACGACAGGAAAAAGAGTCGGGAATAAATCGTTGATGGAAGTGCCAGTAGAGAGCACGATAAATCGCCCGATGCACCACCCGATCGCGGACGGTGGCCTTGTGAATAATCCGTGGTTTGGGGTCGGCGATTTTGAATTCGTGATAAGGGCCGTGGCGGTAGGTGTGGTTGAGTAAATGGTGATGTAAGACAAAAATATTATCCAGCAAGTTAAAACCGAAGTGTTGGACATCAACGCGTTGCCGTTTGCCGCGTCAGAAATCCTCCCACGCCGCAAGTAAACTTTCGGGAGAAATGATATCGTGATAGGGATGAGTGAATCGTTGCATCAAAATATTTTAACAAGTAGAACCCCCCCCCAACGGAAAATTTTTACAGCCGAAGTTGATCCCTGTGATTTTAAGGTTAAAAGATGCTTACGGCATTTGGCAGAGTTACTTACCCCACTTCCCTAAATCTCACCGGTTCACTATTGGATCAAAAATTGACGAGGTTTTCTTGGTGGCAATTGAGTATTGTTTCCTCGCCAGTTACTCCGCGGATTTTTCATTTGCCACCCGAATTTTAGCAAAAAGAAACCTCGCCGGCACTAGGTGCGAGCGAGGTTCACAGGGTCCAAGGGTCACAGAGCAAGATTCTGCCAAAAATTCAAGCGACAGAGATCTGGCGAACGGCCAGGAAACGGCAGACGCCAGGCCAGCCGCCGCCGCGACCAAAGAGACCGAGGCGGCGCAGCGAACCGCGCCCGTAGAGGCAAACCACACACCGGCTACCGTTGATCAAAGCCACCGAGCCGAGACCAACAATTAGGAATTTCCGTTGGTCTTCGGGGAAAGCGGCGCCGTAAGACAAGGTGTGTTCAATCCGAGCCGGTTCCCACGGATTAGTGAGATCGTCTGCCTTGATCCGCCTCTCCGCTTCGTCGGAAGAAATGTCTTCATCGAAGTGGAAAAGTTTTGGCTCATAGGCCACTATCCCCACTCCAGAGATCGGAAAGTGATCGGCCGTGATGTCCTTGTTCCCCCAGTCGTAGCGACCAGCGGCGATCATCTCTTCGATAGTTCGCGGCTTATCGGCTGGGCCGTAGTTGACGGTGATGAGACGCCGGTGGTTTGCAATCATCGTTTCCACCGCGAGGGGCTTAAGCAACTCCAATGCCCTATGATTCGCGAACTCGGCGATCTCTGACGCAAAAGATTCTCGCAGGTTGATCATCACCAAGACCCGTTCCGCATTTTCTCCCAACGCCCCCACGAACCTTTGGATGGCACCGTTATAGGTGCCGGCTGGGACATTTGTCCAATCCATACAACTCATAACAATCTCCTTTGCTGTTAGCCCTAAATCGGGCGACTGGCATGTCCGGAATACGCTCCGGTAGCGTCTGCCTCACATCGAGGCAATTCAAAGAGCTGGCTTTGTTGCATGAGAAATATCCAATGATGTTTAAAAACCCGAGGCGTGTTC
>JBBTRZ010000031.1:0-18362 GCA_038064935.1 Patescibacteria group bacterium | reverse complement strand
ACTATTGTACCGAAAAACCCCACAGAAATGTGGGGTTTTTCGTGCAACAAAGCCAGAAACAGTCATTCGATCTCTCTAAACCGCGTCGGTTTCTTGAGGTCGGAGTTGAAAAGAAGGAAATATCATGAAGCGAATGTTCTTTGAACTTTCTACTGGATTTGTCAGGGGCCTTTTGTCCCATGACGGTGAATTGGTCAGGTCGATTGGTTTCGTTTTTAAGTTCATTCGATCATTTCGTCGGTAAAAGAAAGGGAAATGATTATGAATTGGTGGCTTATTGTGGGAGCAATCCTTGGGGTGGTGTGGGTATGCATCCGATTCACCCACTCGAAGCGAAAGTTCAATAAATTGGACGCTGCGGCCAGGCCTCAAGCTCAAATCGTGTCAATTCCAACTTGCTCCTTATGCGGTTGGAGGGTTACCGAAACCGATGTTTTTTGCACTGGATGCGGTGCAAGACTTGAAACTAGAAGCAAAGAATTACTGGTTTGAATAGGGGGGAGGTAATGCGGCGGGTGGTTCTCATTTGAACCTCCCCGCCGCTTTTTTGTGCCAAAATAAATTGGATTGAAAATTTAGATTTACCGCCGAGCGCGGGAGCGATCCGTTTCAGTGAGATACTGTTTCCTTAAACGAACATTTTTAGGCGTGATTTCGAGATACTCGTCTTCGGCCATAATCTCGAGGCCGCGTTCGATCGTCAATTCAAAAGGTGGCACCAAAATGATGGCGGCATCGGTGCCTGAGGCCCGCATGTTGGTGAGTTGCTTGCCCTTGGTTGGATTAACCATCATCTCCTCGCCTTTGGCCGTATTGCCGATCACCATCCCTTCATACACTTCGGTGTTTGGCGTGATATAGAGGACACCGCGCTCCTGTAAATTCCAAAGCGCGAAACCGAGCGCCTTGCCGCTCGCCATCGAGATCATCGAACCTGCCGCGCGCCGACGAATCGGACCGGCGTAAGGTCGGAAGCCGAGCACTCGAGCCGACATAATTCCCTCACCCTTGGTATCAATCACAAATTGATTGCGATAGCCAAGTAGCCCTCGCGTCGGACCGACAAAAGTTAGGCGGAGAATTTCCCCCGTGGAACGAATATCTTGGACGACGAAGCCGCGCAGTCCTAATCGCTCAATAATTGTCCCTTGATAACTGCTCGGTGTGTCAATCACCACTTCTTCAAATGGCTCTTGCTTCACCCCGTTCTCTTCCCGGATAATTACTTGTGGTTGAGACACTTGCACCTCATAACCTTCGCGACGCATGGTCTCGAGGAAAATGGCGATATGGAGCTCGCCGCGGCCGGAGACGCGGAAACGCTCTCCTGAATCAAACTCAATCCGGAGACCAACATTGACCTCGAGCTCGCGCTCTAGGCGGAGGCGGAGTTGGCGCGAAGTGACATACTTGCCCTCCCGCCCGGCGAAAGGCGAATCATTGACGAAGAAGTCGAGGACGATGGTCGGTTCATCAATCGCAATCGCGGGTAAAGGTGTAGCGCCTTCATCGGTTGTCACCGTCTCACCAATATCAATATCGGGGAGTCCGGCAATCAGCACAATGTCACCCGCCGTCGCCTCACTTACTTCCTGCCGTTTAAGACCGTTGAAGGTAAAAACTTTCGTCAGTTGACCTTGGCGCGTCGTCCCGTTAGATTTCTTTACCCAGACCCGGCCGCCGGCGCGCGCCGTACCTTCATAGACTCGGCCAACCGCCATTCGACCCAAGAAATTATCGTAAGCTAAATTGAAGGGTTGAAGTCGAAGCAGTTGATCGGCTGTTGCCCCCGCCCCAGCCACCGGCACATATTCGAGAATCACATCGAGGAGTGGCGTGAGGTCGGATGACTCGTCAGTGAGTTTTCGCTTAGCGACACCGGTTCGGCCAATCGCGTAAACGACTGGGAAATCGGCTTGGGCATCGGTCGCCCCGAGTTCGAAGAAAAGCTCGAGCACTGCCTCATGACAACGCGCCGGATCGGCCGCGGACTTATCAATCTTATTAATCACCACGATGGCTTTAAGCCCGAGCTCGAGTGACTTCTTTAGGACAAAGCGCGTCTGCGGCATCGGCCCCTCTTGAGCGTCAACGACAAGAAGCACCGCATCCACCGACCGGAGCACCCGCTCGACTTCCGAGCCGAAATCGGCGTGGCCCGGCGTGTCCACGATATTAATTTTCGTCCCGCGATACATGATGGCGGCATTCTTGGAGTAAATGGTGATCCCCCGCTCTTGCTCGAGAGCGTTGGAGTCCATCGAAACTCCCGCCCCCGCGGCTTGCGTCTGGCTCAATAAAGCATCAGTCAAGGTCGTCTTGCCGTGGTCCACATGAGCGATAATCGCGATATTGCGTATTTCCATAAAAAATGAGGCCCGATGGCCAACCAAAATATAGTACCCTAATTATCGATTTAAAGCAAAAAAAGAGCCGATCATCTAATGACCGGCCCCGGAATTCACAAACCGCACTTCACTTCATTTCATTTTTTCTCCCGACCTTCATAATCACGCGCCAATCTCTCGTACTTTTGACGACGCTTCTCATTCTGCTTCTGCCTACAATACTCTGCAATCATCAGCATCATGCCACCCTCTCTGGTAAAAGTTATGGCGTGTGGAGTCCTGAATTGCTCTCCGATCAGCAAAAAATGTTTGCAGGCAGTATCGAAACCGGCCCGAACCATTGTCTGGTGATACGACCTCGCGCGCCGTTTCATCCCCTTTTTTGTCTCGAAGATTTCAACGGCCGCGCTCCTGGTTGGTACCACATAGTTTCCCATTGGAACAGGGGAAATCAATGCTTCCCCCACCATCGCGTCATGGATTTCGTATGTGAGACTAATAACAAGAGATTTGGATGCCGGGAAAAAGCGCTCGACGTCCGGCCGGACATTCCTGTCCCAAATAGCCGTAGCCGAGTAATGCTTTAGTACATAACCCGGATCTTGCCCTGAAACCAAGAGTCCGCGAGTGGCTTTCTTCAACTCATCCCAAGCTCGAGGGTAATTTCTCTTGACCAGATAACCTCCAACTTTACTTGTCCAGTAAGCATTAGGGATAAGACTGTTAACGAGTGGACGATTCTCCTTACTCGCCAACTCACTTCTGCACGCAGTGATAATCTGATCGACATTCGGCGCTTGGTTCAATAATTGCTCCACCTGTTTTGATGAGAACCAGTCTTCAGGCCAACTTGGTGGAGTGAAAATTGCTTTCCAGAATTCACCCCCACGCCGCAACTTAACACACTCTTTCAAGAGAACCTTGAGCAACTTGACTCCAAAACTTGGGTGACGACACCGGCGCAGGAGATCTTCCATGGACATCTCCGTGTTTCGTGCGAGTTGTCTGATTGCCGACTTTGCCATAGGTAGAGTTTCTTCAGTCACCGATTCAATCACCAACTCATCCTCAAACAGTCCTTCAACAAAAGCATCCAATGTAGCTCGAACCATCTTGTTCCTCCTGTCCCGCTGGGACAATTTGGGTAACAAAGACCGCTTGGCCAGCCCATTGCCGACCGCCGGTGTAAGTAAAGCATACTATAAGAATAAGTCAATACCTTGCAAAATGTCCCAATAAATGCTACGACTTCGGGACATGCGGAGGATAAAAAACTATTTCCGGGAGCATAAATTCACGGCCGCGTTAATTATTCTCGTGTTAATTGTCGCTAGTTGGCGGATTGTTGTGGCCTGGACTGGGACCAGCGCTGAGATGAGGTATGTTCTGGCTCGGGTTGCCAAGGGCACCATCATCTCTTCGGTCAGCGGTACGGGCCAAGTTTCCACGGCCAATCAAATTGAGATTAAAGCCAAGGCCGCGGGCGAGATTATCGCGGTCGGTGTCAGGAATGGACAAGCGGTCAGTGCGGGCGGGTTAATAGCGCAACTTGACAGCCGCGAGGCGCAGAAGATTGTTCGCGACGCCGAAGCCAATTTAGTCAGCGCTCAAATTACCTTAGAAAAAGCCAAGCGACAATCGGCGAGCGACATCACCCTGGCGACCCAAGACAAGGTTCAAGCCGTCGAGAGTCTCAAAAAAACTTACGAGGAGGGGTATAACGCCATCGTGGCGGCGTTCCTCGACCTGCCGGAGATCATCACCGGCCTCGATGACATTTTGGGACAAGATTATCTATCGAGTAACACGATCAGGAATTTGATCGGTGAACGAGCGTGGAATTATCGGCAAAGTGCCGAACGAGTTTATTACCGCGCGAAGAATGCTTACCAAGAGGTGCTCAAACAATACAAAATTTCGACTCGCCAATCGGAAACGGCGATCGTCGAAAATCTGATCAGCGAAACTTATGAAGCGGCGAAACTTGCCTCCGATGCGGCGAAGGAGCTGGACAGTTTGTTAGATTATGTAGAAAATAATTTTGACGATGAGTCGCCGCCAGACGATCTGGCCGGCGACCAGACAACCCTTCACACTTATAATGAAGAGGTGAATGATCACCTCGTCAGTCTCCTTGCCGTCAAAAGCGACCTTGCCCAGTCGAAGAATGAGATAAAAAATACCGAACAAGCTCTAGCCGACAAGATCACCAGTTTAAACGGTTCGGACCCCCTCGAGATTCAAGCGGCCGAACTCGCGCTACTCGAGAGCCAGAATAATCTCACGGACGCGCGCGAGACGCTCGCGGATTATGATGTCCGAGCGCCGCTTCCCGGCCTCATTACCCAACTCGAGGCCGGGAGAGGCGACTCGGTGAGCGCGGGGACGGTTCTCGCCACCTTAATCACCAGTCAGAAGTTCGCGGAAATTTCTCTCAATGAGATTGACGCGGCGAAAGTGGCGCTCGGTGACCGCGCGACGCTCACCTTCGACGCGGTCGAGAACTTAGAGATGGGTGGCGTCGTCGAAGAGATTGACCTGCTTGGTACCGTCACTTCCGGTGTCGTCACCTACAATGTCAAGATTTCGTTCGACCCTCAACCGGCCCGACAATCAGGCGAGAACGCCCCCGTGAAATCCGGCATGAGTGCGAGCGCTGATATTGTCACCGAGACTAAGTCTGGGATTATTTTGGTTCCCAACAGCGCGATCAAGGTCGCCGGCCAAACTTCCTATGTGGAAATGTTTGACCCAACGCTCCGGTCGCGCCCCGATAACGAGCGAGGTGGCCAGGGGATAATTTCCCCCACCCCGCCGCGACGACAGACCGTGACGGTGGGCCTCGCCAACGACCAAGACACCGAGATCGTGAACGGGCTTAAAGAAGGCGACGAGATTGTGGTCCGGACAATTGCGATGGCCGCGCCGACAAACGGGGCCTCAAGCGATGCGCCGAGCTTCTTCGGTCGGCCGACCTCCACCCGTCGACCTTGAGTTATGATTGAAGTCGAAAACATTTCAAAAGTTTACCGAGACGGCGAAATTAAATTCCGAGCACTAGATCAAATTAGTTTCGAAATTAAAACGGGGGAATTCATCGCCATCATGGGCCCGTCGGGTTCGGGCAAATCCACCTTGATGCACATTCTCGGCGCCCTCGACACGCCAACGAGCGGCACTTACCGCCTCGACGGGCGCGACATCTCCACCTTAAACGACGACGAACTGGCTGACATCCGCCGAAACAAAATCGGCTTCGTTTTTCAATCCTTCAATCTCTTGCCGCGCGCCACGGTCCTGCGAAATGTGATGTTGCCCCTCGTCTACCAAGGTGTGCGCGGCGAGGAACGCGAGCGACGAGCCGGAGCGGCGCTCGCGGCCGCCGGTCTCGATCGAGCCCACTTCCACCATCTCTCCAACCAACTCTCCGGCGGGCAAATCCAGCGGGTGGCGATCGCCCGAGCTTTGGTCAACGATCCGACGTTAATTCTGGCTGATGAGCCAACCGGGAACCTCGACTCGAAAACCGGCGAGATCGTCTTGGGCACCTTCAAAAAACTTAATGCCGCACACGGCCGCACAATCATCCTCATCACTCACGAACGAGAAGTGGCTGAATACGCCAGTCGAATTATCTCGATCAAAGACGGCGCCATCGTTGGCGACGAAAAAAGATGATTCTCGCCGACCTTTTGCAAGAAACTTATTTAGCGCTCTCGGCCAACAAGGCGCGTTCGACTTTGACGATTCTCGGGATTGTCATCGGCATCAGTTCAGTGATTGCCATGGTCTCAATCGGCCAAGGCGCTAAAATTCAAATCCAAACCAGCATTGAAAGTTTGGGTTCTAATCTTCTGACAATTTTGCCGGGCGTCGTCCAACCCGGCCGCGGGATTGTCTCTTCCGGCCGCGGCTCGGCTCAAACTTTAGAGAACGAGGACCTCGAGGGGCTGGGACGAATTGACGGTGTCGCGGCCATTGCCCCCGAACTTCAACGCCGCTTCCAAGTCACTGCCGGAACGGGCAACAATACCAACACCACCGTCAGCGGCGTCTCGCCGGATTACGCCGCGGTCCGCAATTTAACGCTGGCCGAAGGGGCTTTCATCAATGAGAGCCATCTGCGCAATCTTGGGCGGCAAGTGGTTTTGGGCGCGACAGTCGCCACCGATCTCTTCGGTGATGGTTCGCCGCTCGGTAAAACGATTAAGATTAACAAAGTTAATTTTCATGTTATCGGTGTTCTGGCGGGTAAGGGCGGAGTTGGCTTTTCCGGTCCCGATGACATGGTGATTGTGCCGCTCTCGACGATGCAAAAAATCTTGGCCGGTGTGGATTATCTATCAACCATTTCCGTCAGCATCGTTGACAAAGAGCGGATGAATGAAGTTCGTGATCGCGTAAGCGAGGTCCTTCTGCGACAACACCGGGTCAGTGAAGCCGATTTCTCGATCATTTCTCAAGAAGATATTTTAGGGGCTTTGTCACAAGTGGTGAATACTTTTACTATCTTCTTGGCCTCGATCGCCGGCATCTCACTCGTCGTCGGTGGCATTGGAATCATGAACATGATGCTCACCACCGTGACCGAGCGCACCCGCGAAATTGGTCTGCGTAAAGCCATCGGCGCCAAACGCCGCGACATCAATCGTCAATTCTTGATGGAAGCCGTAGCGCTCACCTTCTTAGGCGGGGTGATCGGGGTCATCCTCGGTTGGACCGTGGCTTTCGTCGTCACTGCCCTCGATCTGATCCAGACCCAAGTCTCTCTGGCTTCCGTCTTCTTGGCCTTTGGGGTCTCGGCGGCGATTGGAATTGTCTTCGGTTACTATCCGGCCCGGCGCGCCGCTGGCTTAAATCCGATTGATGCGTTAAAATACGAGTGATTAAGAGGGTGATTAATAGTTAATAATAGTTTTAGTTTATGAAAAAAATAATTATTTTGATAATTGTAATTATCGTGCTTGGCTTCTTGTGGTTCAAAGGGCAAGAGACCGAAGCACCGACGGGTGAGATGCTACTTGAGTCACCGACCGTAACTAATCCCGATAATGCGGCCAGTGTTGTCATTGAAGGGACACTTACCACCCCAGCCGCACCAACTAATGTAACTAAAGAATTTACCGTGGTCGGCACTGATTTCTCTTTCGATCTGAAGACCTTGGCCGTCAATCAAGGTGATACGGTAAAAATTACTTTCAAAAATACCAAGGGCTTCCACGATTGGAAAATAGATGAATTCAACGCCGCGACCAAGCAGTTGACGGCCGACCAATCCGAGACCATCCAATTCGTCGCCGATAAAGCCGGTTCGTTTGAATATTATTGTTCGGTCGGCAGCCACCGCGCTATGGGTATGAAGGGGACGCTGACTGTAAAGTAATTCCTTATTCGTCTCCTATTCTTTAGTTTTCAAATCGAGACAAACCGAGTTAAGACAATAAGGCTTGCTCGCCTCACTAGCGCCTTGGCGAAGCGAGCCAGTTTTGGTTGGGCCGTCATTAAAGACATGTCCGAGATGACCACCGCATTGGGAGCAAACGACTTCGGTGCGCTCCATCCCGTGGGTATCATCTTTCTCATAGCGCACCGCGCCGGGCAAAGCTTCACTGAAGCTCGGCCAACCGGTCCCGGAATCAAATTTGGCGGCGGAGGAAAAAAGTGGCTGGCCACACACAACACAAGCATACATTCCCGCCCGTTTCTCATTCACATAAACCCCACTAAACGGCGCCTCCGTCCCCTTCTCCCGTAATACTTGATACTGTTCTGGTGTCAACTTATTTTTCCACTTGTCCATAAATTATTTATGAGTAATCTAAAGATTGCAAAAATGTCTATGGCGCACAACCTTCGGGTATGCGCGCTTTTTTCTTTCCTCCTTCATTATTGGTTGATTATAGGTTAGGATGGCCGAATATGCCAATCGAACCAACTTACCCCATGCGGATTAATCGCTACCTCGCGTGGAAAAAGTATGCCACGCGTCGCGGGGCAGATAAACTGATCGAGGCTGGACTCGTTTTGGTCAATGGCCGCGGGGCGAAAATTGGTGAAGTGATTAATGAAAAAGATCAAGTGGCAGTCCGGCAGACCAAAAAACCTAAGGCTTATACTTATGTCGCCTACCACAAGCCGCGCGGCACAATTACTCATTCGCCAATCCCTAACCTTTTCCCGGTCGGTCGACTTGATAAAGATTCGAGCGGCCTCCTTCTCCTCACCGATGATGGTCGGATTACCGATCGCCTACTCAATCCGGACCATACACATGAGAAAGAATATGTCGTCACCACCCGGGAGCCACTGCGGTCGAATTTCGTGAGACAAATGTCGAGCGGGGTCGTTATTGATGATTATACAACCCGCCTCTGCCAAGTTGAGTCCATCAACGATTACACTTTTCGCATCACTTTGACCGAGGGCAAGAAGCATCAGATCAGACAAATGTGTGCGGCTTTAAGCGTCACCGTAAACGAACTCACGCGCCTCCGAATCATGAATATCCGACTGGGACAGCTCACTGCCGGCAGTCACCGGCCCCTCACCACACCGGAACTTTCAACTTTCCTCAAAAGTCTGGGATTGTAGATTCGACAACTTATTGATTAAAATTCGCGGTCGCGCTTTTGTTCGAGTTCATGGTTAGCACACAATCGTTAGGCCCCGAACAATTGCCGTCCCAATCACTGAAAGTAGAGCCACTGGCCGGGTTGGCCGTGAGTCTGACCACTGTGCCGGCCGGATAACTGGTTTGGTTCGGACTTCTCGTGATTGTCCCCGAGCCGGTGCCGGCGGTAGAAGTGGTGATGGTGTAGTAAGCAATAGGATTGTGATCATCAGATTGACTCTCGTTATTCAACAGCGTTCGGTCAATCCCATCTCGGTTTTTATTGCAACTATACAAACGATTCATCACGGCGCGGGTGGCTGGACCAAAATAACCGGTACCGCGCGGTAAATTATTTGGTGTTAAAATTTGACCCCGATATTTTTCTTGGAAACCGGACACGGCCGAGGCCATGCTGTCACCATAATAATTGATGCCCCCTCTCTCGTTAACGACAAAACCCTCATTTACCAAAGCCGTTTGCAAAGCAGAGACTTCTCCATCAATCATCTCAATTCTCAAATTGATGTTGAAAGTGTGGCACCAAGCGCCAGTATTTTGATTCTGTTGACTTTGCAAAATCATCAGTTGGCGTGACAGATCGGCAATTATAGCATTAAGATCGGCGATATTAAATGTCTGTGCGTGAGTAACGACGGGTGACAGGATGAAAGCAAGCGCGAGCGTACCGACAACCAACAAATTTTTTAGGTTCATATTTATTTTGATTAAGCTGTACTAAAAGCTAGAAGCTAGTGACTAAAAGCTGTCTCTAATCCTACACCCAATGAGCGCAAAAAAAACAAAGTTATCCACAAAAAATTACAATCAGAATCATCAAATGTCTTTCAAGACATCGAGATAATTACTCAAGAATGATGGCAGGACGAAAGCGAGAGCAATCATTGGCAAGACTAAACCGATGACCGTCACCCAAACAATAATCAGAATATATTTCCGCGTCTTCTCCACCGACCGATAAATCGCCTCGAGCTTAGCGTCTTGCTCCACCAACTTCTGCTGTATCTCTTGATCCATGGCTAGATTATACCACCATTTTTCTAAATTATTTCATACTCCATTGTTTTCCACCTTTGAATAGGCAAATGGCGCAAGCGGTGCTACAATAGCTGCATATGAAAAATATTATTATTGTTTTGTTGGTGGTAGTCCTTATTATTTTTGGCGGGTATTGGTTAATTCAGAAGTCGTCGCCAGTTAGGCCGATTGAGCCGGTGGCAGTTGTTCCTGTTCCACCCCCGATTGTCCCGCCGCCCCCACCTCCTGCGCCACCCGCGGCGAGTGGCGCCGAGACGGTGATCGGTCAATCGGTAGAGGATCGCGATATCGTTGCCTATCGTTATGGCAATGGCGCGAAAAAACTTCTTTTCGTCGGCGGCGTTCACGGCGGCTATTCTTGGAACACGCCGCTTCTTGCTTACCAGTTGATGGATTACTTGAAGGCGAATCCGACGGCGATTCCAAGTAGTGTCGAAGTGACGGTGATCCCGGTTTTGAATCCCGACGGTCTTAATCAGGTGGTTGGCACGACGGCAAAATTTACCGAAGCTCAAGTGTCGGCCTCGTCGGCGGTGAAAATCGCTGGTCGTTTCAATGCCAATAAGGTTGATCTCAATCGCAACTTCGACTGCGATTGGCAGGCGAGCGGCAAGTGGCAAACGAGAACAGTGAGCGGTGGCACGGCCGCTTTCTCCGAACCCGAGAGTCTAGCGTTTAAAAATTATATCGAAAGTGCGTCGCCGACCGCGGTGGTTGTCTGGTACAGCTCCGCGCCCGGTGTTTTCTCCTCCAGTTGTCACGAGGCGGTATTGCCCGAGACCACAGTCCTGACCAATGAGTATGCGACGGCCGCCGGTTATCCGGCCTACAAGACTTTCGATTTCTATAAGATTACCGGTGACCTGGTGAACTGGCTCGCCAAGAACCAGATTCCCGCGATCAGTGTCCTCCTCGCATCACATGATGATGTGGAATGGGATAAGAATCTCGCTGGTATCAAGGCCATCTTCGCGCATTACGCTAATTAATTAGTCAGTGATGAATTCTCGGTTTACGAAATGGGTTTTTGCCATCGCTCTTGGTGTTGTTTTGTTGTTGGTCGTTGGCGGGTACGCGGTTGTTAATTGGCAGAAAGGTGTTGAACCTATAGCAATTCCCCCCACGCCGGTGACGCAAGTGAGTCTCGGTCCAAAGCGCGAGGTCATTGGCCTCTCGGTGGAGGAGCGCGAGATTGAGGCCGTGACCTATGGTAATGGCCCGACCCGCCTCGTCTTCATCGGTGGCATTCACGGCGGCTATGAGTGGAACAGTGTCCTCTTGGCTTACAAATTCATGGATTATCTCGAAGCCAACCCGACCGCAATTCCCGCTAATTTGCAAGTGACGATAATTCCCTCGGCTAATCCGGACGGGGTGTATAAAGTGATTGGTAAAGAGGGGCGCTTTGCCGTCGCCGATGCGCCACCCACGCCGCAGACCATACCCGGCCGCTTCAATGCCCACGCCGTGGATCTCAACCGCAACTTCGATTGTGAGTGGCAAGCGGAGAGTATGTGGCAAGGCCGGGTTGTCGGTGCCGGCTCGGCGCCCTTCTCCGAACCGGAAGCCAGGGCGATTCGAGATTTTGTGTTAGCCAACGATCCGGCGGCGGTCGTCTCCTGGCACAGTCAGGCGAATGCGGTTTATGCGTCGAGGTGTGAAGGGGAGATTCTGCCAGAGACTTTAGATATTACGAATGCCTACGCCCAAGCGTCGGGATATCAGGCCGTCAAGTCATTTGACGCGTATGAGGTGACCGGGGACGCGGAAAGTTGGCTGGCTTCGCTCGGCATCCCGGCCCTCACCGTTGAGCTGAAAACTCACGAGACAATCGAGTGGGAGCAAAACTTAGCCGGTGTCAAGGCGTTGTTTGATTACTATGGAATTCACGATTGAAAAATTTAATGAAGTAAAACGACAAGCTGAGGTTTTTTATAAAACTATTGGTGAAGTTCACTGCCCATACTTTCAAGATAAAGTTACTTTTAACGCAAAGGGTTTGGAACATTTGAAATTTCAATCGAAAAATCACGCTCGCTCCCAGGCGGATCAATATACCAGGTTAAAATTAATTCACCTTGCTCCAGAAGTTGTTAAATTATCTCGGACTATTCAAGGTATGTCGCATGGCAATAATTTTGAATACATAAGAAGTAATGCCCGAACCGAATTTGTAATCAAAAATGTCTCTTATTATGAGTTCATCGCCATTCTCGAGGATAGGCAGGAGAATAAACGAGTCAGAGTAGTGGTGAAGCAGATTGAGAATGGGCCGAAGTATTTTTGGAGCATCATTCCATTTTGGAAAATGGATAAGGAAAATCGCAAGAGGAAGATGAACAGTGGTAATTTGGAGACAGATTAAAACAAAAAGTATCACCGGAGTGGTGACACATTTTGTTGGCGCTTGGCTACGGTTTGGACAGAGCATTGACCGTGAGAGGGCAAGCCCATCCAAGCGCCAAAGTTATCCTAACATACTATAGATGGGGGGACAATGGCTGTGGATAAAATTGATGATATAATAACCCCATGACTAAGATAAAAATTATTGCTGGTTCGACGCGGCCGGGGCGGTTTAATATTCAGCCAGCCACTTGGATTTATGATTTGGCCAAGGGGCGTAAGGAGATTGAGGTCGAATTGCTGGATTTGATGAAAGTTAATTTGCCCTTCCTCGATGAGCCGGTACCGCCATCCCAGAATCAGTATTCGAAGGAGCATACTAAAAGCTGGGCCAAAATTATTGACGGCGCCGACGGTTTCGTCTTCGTCACACCCGAATATAATCACTCCTTCTCGGCGGCACTAAAGAACGCGATCGATTACTTATTCAAAGAATGGCATTACAAGCCGGTCGCCTTCGTGAGCTATGGCTCCTTAGCGGGCGGCGCGAGGGCAGTCGAGCACTTGCGCGGTGTCGCCGCCGAGATCAAGCTGTACGACCTGCGCGAGCAAATTCTCCTTCCCAATTATTGGGACAACTTGGATGCTAAAGGTCAATATCGTTTTACCTCCGATCAAGTCAAGGCGGCCAATCACCTCCTCGACGCCCTCATCTTTTGGGGCACGGAAATGAAGTTATCCCGCGCGAAGTTGGTGTAATAATAAATGGCCAAACGCGCGTTTATCATTCACGGTTGGGGCGGTGATCCGGAAGAAGGTTGGTTTCCGTGGTTGAAACGAGAACTAGAGAAAAATGGTTTTGTCGTCAAGGTGCCGGCAATGCCGGACACCGATAATCCAAAAATTGGAATTTGGGTGCCTTATCTCGCTAATTTGATTGGTAAACCAGATGAAGAGACATTTCTGATCGGCCACAGCATTGGTTGCCAGACAATTCTTCGCTACTTGGAAAGTTTGCCGCTCGGGACGAAGATTGACAGTGTGGTTTTAGTGGCGGGCTGGGTTCACCGTCTCGATGGGGATCTTTCACCAGCAGAATTAATGATCGCTAAGCCGTGGATTGAGACCCCGCTTGACTTGGCTAAGGTAAAACGGGGGGCGAAACATTTTACTGCCATCTTTTCCGACAATGACGAATTCACTCGTCTAACTGCCGAAAATGAAGAAATTTTTAAGAACCAACTTGGGGCGACGGTGATCGAGGAACACGGCAAAGGTCACTTTAGTGGCAGTGACGACATTAAAGAATTACCAAGTGCTCTCGCGACGGTGATTCAGAATTAAAATAATTGCTAGTCGAAGCCATTTATTGACCCCCAAAAGCTCGTTTAGTATGATGGGGCGATGAAAACACATTATGTTTGTACTGGCGGGTGTGGCGGGGTGGCGGAAGAGCCGAAGGTGTGCGAGACCGAGGGTTGCGCGAAACAGGGCGAACTGCTCGTCGCTTGTGATTGCACTGATAACTCCCACCAAATTCACCATGATATAGATCCGGTATAGATTCTCGTTTAACAATTAATGAAATTCGGTTTGCTTTTATTAATGCTGGCGGGTTTGTTGACTGGCTCGAGGACGGAGCCACCCGCTACGCTCCTCTTTGTCGGCGACATGATGCTCTCGCGGAATATTGGTCGGATTATGGTCGAGCAGAATGATTGGCGTTATCCCTTTAGGGAGATTAAAGAGGTTTTGGCCCAAGCCGATTTATTGATTGGTAATTTGGAAGGCCCAATTTCTACCAAGGGGACGAAGGTCGGGAGTATCTACTCTTTCCGCGCCGACCCTCGTTCTATCCTCGGGCTTACTGACGCGGGTTTCGATGTTTTATCGTTTGCCAATAATCATGTTTGGGATTATGGTCGCGACGCTTTCTGTGAGACGCTAGATATTTTACAAGCGGCCAAGATTGATTATGTCGGCGGGGGCATTGATTATGTCGCCGTCCATCAACCGATCATCCGCGAGGTGAAAGGGGCGAAGGTCGCGTTCTTGGCTTACACTGATCTTGTGCCGCGAGGAATCACGCGAGCCGAGTCGCGACCGGCTGTCGCCTTCCTCGATCTCGAGCAAGTGATCCCCGATATTACCCGCGCCGAGGAATTAGCTGATCTCACAGTGGTCCTCTTACATTGGGGCAATGAATACGAGACGAAGCATAACGCGCGGCAGGAGATTCTCGCTCACGCCATGATTGAGGCCGGTGCCGACTTGGTGGTGGGGCATCATCCGCATGTAGCGCAAGAAGTAGAAACTTATCGAGATGGTTACATCGCGTACAGTCTTGGCAATTTTGTCTTCGACCAAAATTTTTCGGCTGATACCCGATCGGGGTTAATGCTGAAAGTTAGTTTGAAAAATAAAAAGATCGAACGAGTCGAATCACAAAAAATTAAATTCACTCCGACCTTCCAGCCGATTTTGAGCAGTAACGAAAATTAGTAAAATCGGAGAAATTATGCGATATTTAGGAAATGGATGAGATTGGAATAAAGGCGAAAATAAAATCTTTGGTTGATAAATATGAATCGGCCAAAGCAGCCGGTCAATTAAAGTCCTATACCGAGGAGGAGACAAAAAAGGATTTTATCCTGCCGCTGTTTGAAATATTAGGCTGGGATGTTTATAACAAAAAGGAAGTTTCGGCTGAAGAGCACATCAAATCATCCGGGCGCGTTGATTACGGTTTCTACTTAAATGGCCGCGCTAAATTTTTTCTCGAAGCGAAAAAATTTTCTGCCGACTTGCATACGGTCGACTTTGCGAAACAGGCCATTCGCTATTCGTGGAATCGCGGTGTGACTTGGGCGGTCCTTACCGATTTTGAAAATATTAAAGTTTTTAATTCACAGGACATTGGCGAATCACTGGCGGCCAAACAATTTTTCGATCTTCCTTGCCAGCAATTTGTCGATAAATTTGATTTATTGCGACTGCTGTCGAAGGGGGCGTTTGAAAATGATTGGTTGGATAAAAAGGCAGAAGAAATTGGCAAGAAATTACAACGGGTACCGATTGGCGAGAAACTTTATAAAGATTTGAATGAATGTCGAGAAATTTTAACCCAATCATTTGCCCGATGGAATAAAGATTTCTCGAAAGATTTTATTGACGAAGGTGTTCAAAAGATATTGGATCGTTTAATTTTTATTCGAGTGGTTGAAGATCGTGGAATTGAGCCGCCAACTCTTAAACCCCTACTTCGTGAATGGCAGGTAAGCAAAACGGAAGATTCACTTTTCAAATTCATGCTTGTCAAATTTAAAGAGCTGGATGCTTATTATGATTCAAATATTTTTTCTCGTCATGCCGTGGATGATTGGGATGAACACGAAGATGCGTTGAAAGAGGTAATTTCTATACTCTACGGTAAAGATGGTTATTATGAATACGATTTCAAAATTATTCCAGCCGATGTGCTCGGTGCGGTTTATGAAAATTACTTGGGCTATAAATTAGCTCAATCCAAGAAGGGAATTACTTTAGACAAAGACGCTCGCAAACGGAAAGAGCAAGGGATTTATTACACGCCTTCATATATCGTTGATTATATTGTCAGGAATACGCTCGGGCCGGTCTTGGACAAATGTGTCAGTATCGCTGATCTTCAAAAAATAAAGGTTCTTGACCCGGCTTGCGGCTCCGGTTCTTTCCTACTCAAGGCGCTCGAAGTGATCCATGAGAAATATGAGGAACTTGGTAATCATGGCGGGAGTTTTAATAAGCTTCAAATTTTGGTTCAAAATATCTATGGTGTAGACCTCGATCCGCAAGCCATAGAATTAGCTCGGTTAAATTTGTTGTTGGGTTCGCTGGAAGAAAAGATGCCTTTGCCGAATTTGTCGGGGAACATTAAAAATGGCAATTCTCTAATTTCTGGCACGGATGAAGAGCTTAGAAAATATTTCGGCCCAAACTTTCGTGACAAAAAACCATTCAACTGGGGCGAAGAATTCCCCGAAGTTTTCGCCCAAGGCGGCTTCGATGTGATTATCGGCAATCCGCCGTGGGTTACACTAACTCATAAAGAGATTGGCTTAGAAACATTGGAATTTTTAAAAGATAAGTATCTTGGAGCTGAAGGATTCAAATTAAATTTGTTCCCGTTATTTCTTGAACTGGGGATAAATCTTTTAAAAGAAAATGGCATAGTGTCTCTTATTCTCCCCGATCGTTTATTGGACACCCCAAGTTATAGAGGAGTCCGTTCAAGTTTTATTGGCAAATACCAGATTTTAGATATTCAGAATATTCCCGCGGGGAGTTTCCATGAAGTAGTTGCAGGAAATATTATATTGGCGGTGCAGAAAACTAAAAACAAGAAAGAAAAAATCATCGTATCTAATTTTGAAACTAAAGAAAAAACAGAATTATTACTGGAAGATATTTTAAAAAGTCCCAATTTGACAATAAACATCAATTCAGACGCTAAAGCTCAACTCGTAATTAAAAAAATTAGGATGGCGAGCACAGTTTTGTTAAAAGATATTTGTGATATTCATGTGGGGATGATGGTGAGGGATAAAAAATTGAAATTTGTATCAGAGCCGCGGTATAAAAATACTATAGTAGTTGGGAGAGATTTGGAAAAATATTTTATCCATAACAAAAACTATTTTGATATCGAGGACATAGAAATTTTTGGTGGAACAAAAAATAAATCAAAACATCAGGAAAGCCCTAAATTATTAGTAAGGAAAACGGGGAATAAAATTATTTGTTCTTTGGATACTGAGGGTGTTTTTGCGGAGCAATCTGTTTATTTAGTTTTACTAAGGGATAATAATTTTAATATCAAATTTCTCTGTGCCTATTTAAATTCAAAATTAACCACCTTCTATTTTCAAAATGAACTAATTACTAACCCAGAGGCATACCCATATATTCAGCATTATGATTTAGAGTCTATGCCCGTAATAAATTCTGATGTAAATAAACAAGTCGAAATAGTAAAATACTTTGATCAAATTGCAGACTTGCATAAAGAGCGGTTGAATCAAGTTGAAAATTCTAACGAATGGCAAAAACTGAAAGACCAAATTGAAAAAACTGACAAAAAGATTGATGAGGAGATTTATAAACTTTACGGATTGACGGCGGAGGAAATAAAAATTGTGGAAAATTCTAGCTGAATTTAGTAATAATTATTTATGACACAAGAAATTATTACCAACGAATTTGCCAGGAAATATCCCAACATAGCCGGTTGGGTGACAGATGGAACTATCGAAATTGGGTATACCGAATGGGGAAGCTCTTTTATTAAAGTTATAGATGAGGGTGGTGTGGTGTGGGAAGGGAAACAAAAATATGTAACCTTGGACGATGCTTTAAATGACGCGGAGAAGGCGATCGCCAAATGGCTTGATGAGAATGCATAAAGTGCCCACTTTCTCCTCTCTAATTCGTGTGAATAAGAGAATATAGAATGTGAAGGAGGTGCTATAATCCAGTGATGGAACAGGAGCGACCACTGGCAAGGCGTTGCCTTGACATGGGGGACCTGAAATACCAAATTGAAAGAACTGACAAAAAGATTGATGAGGAGATTTATAAACTTTACGGATTGACGGCGGATGAGATAAAGATTGTAGAAAATTCATAATCCCTACCTAATATAATTGTACCAAGTAAATGCTATCGCTACTACTTAGCACGGGTAGGGGGGATTGCTTTTTCTTCCCAATTCAGCTAGTTTTACGGGCATCAAAAACCCATGCGCTTCCCCGCCGCTATTTTACTCTTCTCGATGATGGTGATCCCCCTCACGCCAGTCCTTGAATCGCTCCCGCTCACTCCCGCCCCCGCCGCGAAAATGGAATCAATTAATTCTGGCGGGCGGCAGGTTTCCACTCCACCTAAAGAATTACCACCTGCTACTACAAAATTCCAGAAAAATCCCAAGCTCTCCAAACCCGACCAACTCGCGGCCGTCCGCG
>JBBTRZ010000030.1:0-2162 GCA_038064935.1 Patescibacteria group bacterium | reverse complement strand
AAGTTATGAAAAATAACCTGTTTTGTTTTACAAAATAGGTTAGACTTTAACAATTCAATTTCTAACTACGTGGAGGGATTATGGCTGATGATCGAAAAAAGAAGAAGGATCGCGGCGGCGAGCCGGCTATTGAGTTCCGATGGGATCCATTAGTATTGGCTAGCGACAAAACCTTTTCGACTACTATCCGGATTGAAGTTTCCGGCTGGTGGCCAGAAGGGAGGCCGAAAGAGGTCAGTTTGTCGGTTTACGAAGCAGGGCAAGAGCCAGCCACTGGAGTTGCAGTAAGAATCCAGAAGGGTCATGGCACTTTTCCTCAAACTGGGCTTAAGCCCGGACATCACTACCACGTGGTTGCATACATAGAAGATCGGACTCCGGTGCAGAAACCGCTTATGGTGCCGGAACTGCCCAAGCCGCCAAGGCCGGAAGTCGAGGTGCTTGAGCGTGAGCAAATCGTCTTCAAGAGGGAAGAACTTGTTCAGAAGCGTGAAGAGCTTAGGCCTGATCCGGAAGAGCGAGCACTGAAGTCGGACCAGACTCGACTTGCGAGAGCAAAAGTTACTCGACAACTTCACGAGGAGATAAAAGAGCCAACTGGCGAAGAGAAGGAACTTGCGTCCCTCAAGGTGAAGACCGAGCTAGTCAAGGCCAAGAAGGGGTTTGAGCAAGCAGAACAAGAATTGAACCAAGCCCGACCTCCAGAGTTCAAGCGTCGACTCGATATTCTAGGTACAGATCTGCGAACCGGAGTTCTGGAAGTTTTCCTTTGCCGGCTTGGCAAGGATGGCAAACCAGAATCCGGGGAGGTCTGTGCTGTCGACGCTAGGCGTCTTGCTTGGATTATGAATCCGGGCGAGGATTTGGTTACTGCGTCTTTTGATCTTCGCGATCAGCCGCGCAGGGTCACTCTTTTTCTTCCTGATGACAGGGAAGTGAAAGAGGTTGTAGATATTCCGGCGAAACCCAAAGAGAAGAAGCCATCCAGACCTTCGCTTTGGAATAGGATGAAGGAAGCATACGTTCAAGAGAGAGGAGGACGAGATGGCAGATAAACCAAAGGGAGCCGGTTTTCTAAATCTCAACACGCTTCTTAGCGTGTTGGATCCGGAGAGCCGCAAACTTGCTCAAACATGGTGGGCTTCTATACCAGAAGGCAGTCCCCTCAAGACTGAACTTTTCGAGAGGGTTTTCGGAATTTTCAAGGCTTGGGCGGAAACCAAGGCCAAAGGTATGGGGCCTATCGGTGAGGTCATCGAGAAGCTGACCGATATCGGTGATTTCGCAGTAAGAGGCGGTCCTAAGCCTGATGTTAAGACTTCACAGGCTTGGATGGATCGTTTCTTCATTGATGCCGGCAAGCGGCTTGAGAAAACGGCCAATCCGAAAATCGAGATTGAGAAGATCAAGCTGGAATTCGAGCTTCGGCGCGACCTGCTCAAGGTCATTGAGGAGGCAAGAAAAGCGGCGGAACCGACAAAGGCAGAGAAGGTTTCGTTTGACTGGAGTAAAATCCAGAATCAATACGAGGCTTTTCTCTTGGGTGTTGCCAGACTGCCCGCGAAAGTGATCAACCAAGCGGTCAAGATCGTTGTTCATCTCTGGGGACATGGTGCCGGCTTTACGAGGATGGTCATTCGTTTGGCTGTTCTCGCGATCGTTTGCGGTGTCGTGATTCTGTTGGTTTGGCCATTCGTGCTTCTCAGCATCTCCTATGCCGGCTGGTACTTTGACATTAGCTGGATTACCGCGATTGCGGCTCTCGTGCCGCTCGCGTTGCTTCTGGTTTTTGTCATTGCGGCCGTGACCATCGTGTCCTTGGCTTGGCCGTTGTTCACCGGGGCAGCGGTGGTGGCCTTAGGGCACGAGGACATTCGAACGGTTGCGGGTCAATTTGTTTTGATAGTGTTTGCAGCCGTATTCGCCGAGCTGGTATTCGGACTTTATCTGTCAGTATTCCAGGTTTGGAACTGGCCGATATTGATTCCGGTACTTGTTTTACTGGTTGTCGTTTTGGTGATGTTTTTGATTCTCAAGCGGCAATTCGGATTCCGACAAGGCGGTTGGTTTTCGACGGCGCTGGCCTTGGCAATTCTCGTCGTGACCGTCGCTTTCTTCTTTGGTGGAAAAGGCAAAGAAGAAGCGGCAGAAGCGGTGGCTGA
>JBBTRZ010000029.1:0-15895 GCA_038064935.1 Patescibacteria group bacterium | reverse complement strand
CGAACACGCCTCGGGTTTTTAAACATCATTGGATATTTCTCATGCAACAAAGCCCTAATTATTGCGCAGAGCTTCGCGGGTATAGTGATTGCTCGGACTCCAGAGCATCCAGGAGGTGAGACCGGCGTCGTAGGTCGCTTGAATTTGAGCGCGGACCATCGCCGCGGTGTAGTCGGCGCCGAGGTCGAAGTCTTGAAGCCAGGGACGGAGTTGATTTGACCCGACTAGATGCCGGACGGGAGTTGAACTCGCGGTGAGCAGTCGCTTCGACGCTTCAGTCATCGCATAATTAACCACTTCATAGGGCTTTGTTGCCGGTTTGGAAAAACCAAGAAAGCCAGTCGCAAAATGCGAGGGATAAACCATTGGCGCAATGTAATCGAAGTAGGGCGCGGCATCAAGCAGCACCTGGCCGATGCCTAGATCATCCAAACTCGTCGTCGTGAGACCAAATAAATCCACCGAGAGCGGTATCCGAAGTGGACTCAACTCTTGCGAGAGATGGGCGTAGAAACGCTTAAGCACAGCCGCGCGCGTCTCCCGCGCGGGATCGAAATATTTATAACTAATATCTTTCATATCCCCGTCAGAGGGAAAGCGAATGTAATCAAAATTGATTTCGTCGAAGCCGACGGCATGGGCCGCTCGAGCAATTTGGACGATGTAATTCCAGACGGGAGTCGCACCCACTTCCAACCAACTAATCCCCTTTCGGTCCTTCCACACCCCACCATCCACCTCGGCTACGCTTCGGCGAGACGGGTCGGACGAGCGATGGACCGCGAGTTCTGGGTGCTGGCCAACGAAATAAGAATCCTGAAAGACCGATACGCGCCCGATAACATAAATATTTTTCGCATGGAGACGGCGGATGAAATCTTCGATATCCGCAATCCGTTTCTCGACCGCGCCACTGCCGTCGAGGGTCGGATCACCGGTGAGAAATGCGATTCGGCCGGTGTAATCTTTAATATCAATCACGACACTGTTTAATTCCGTCTCATCAATCAGGGTCACCAACCGTTCGCGCACTCGCGGCGTACCTGCCACCCAACTCGTCATATAAATTGCTCGAACCGCCGACGGCGTTGACAAATGGGTGATCGGCGGTTTGACTGGGACCGGAGGTCCTTCATCAGGAACGACCGCTTGATCGGCGACCGCGTAGTGAAAAAACGACGGAAGGAACAACGGCCGAATGAAGAAAGTGTAGCCCCCCCACCCAGCCACAGCCACTAAAAGAAGAAGGGCCGCGGCGAGTCCGCGA
The DNA here is from genome assembly GCA_038064935.1 of Patescibacteria group bacterium. Taxonomy (GTDB): domain Bacteria; phylum Patescibacteriota; class Minisyncoccia; order Phycocordibacterales; family JACOZG01; genus JAGVGK01. Next base: position 14,628 of record JBBTRZ010000029.1, on the reverse strand, counting down.
TTAAGAATTTGGCGATTCATGAGAACCAGATTGGCCGAAATTACTACTCGCCAAAGCGAAAAGAATAATTAATAAACCGAAAACGACAAAAATAATCGTTTTTGCGAGGGCCGGCAGACCGATGAGGGCGGTCAGAATAACTAAAAATCCAAGCAAGGAGTTGTAGGCGTTGGCCGAGGTGGATGAAGACATGGTTGAAATTTATTTCACAATTGTAAACGCCGCGTCACTTTCATCGCAAGTTGTAGGTGTGATAACCGTACAAACTCGAAGCCGATAAGTGCCGGCGGGGACCGACACCCCCGCTTCACTTCCTTGACCCACCGTCCACGAGAAACTAGAACCAGTGATTTGCTTGCCAATTAAATAGCTGGTCGAAGTCGCCGTCGCCTTCACCGCCGACACATTAACCGCGCCACTCCCCCCACCCCAACTGACTATCTGCTTTGTCCCAAGTTTCCAACTTTCGCCGCCATTGGGGTTCATTACTGTAAACGGCAAAGGTTGCGCTGGAATTGACGGTGGTGGTGTCACGGTATTATGTGAAGGAATTGTATAATTTATTATTAATTTTGACCCTCCATAAATTGAACCAGCCCCTGAGAATTGTAAACTTAGATTTGTGTCTTCGCCTCTATTCGGAGTTTCATTATTTAGATCATATCCCCCCCTCATTCCAAAGATAGTAAAACCTTTTTTATTGATATATTTTATTCCTTCTTGGTTTAAATTTAATGACATCTTTCCTTCCGGACCTAATTCTTGACTGATGTCAAAACGATTACTTAGTTCTAATGGATTATCTATTGAACCAAACTGATCAAAATCTTCAATATTTAAGGCGGGGGGATTTTTAAGACTAGCAGGAACAAGAACAACAAAATCTGTGGAATTCGGGTGGGTATTTATTACTGATGCAGGATATACATTTATGTTCAATGCTGCGGATGTAAGTAATGCATTGGTTGGGAAAGAAGTATTGAATGGAAGCGAAACTCTGTCTATATTTTCTTGTATAACCCCGAGTTCATCACTTGGAAAATAATTATTTGAAAAATAATTAACCGTTGTATCAACTACATATTGTGCTGTTGGAGAATGTCTTAATTCATTCCAATTATCAGAGAAAGAAAAATTTTGAAGAGAACCGTCTTTTGTGTCAACTCGGATAATTGCTGTACACTTATCGTCGCCCAAATAGATGTCAGTGGCGCGACATATTTGAGAAGAACATAATAAAGTATTAAAAGTGCAGGCAGAGGTACAGCCCAAATTCCCCGTTCTATAGCCTAAACTTTGGCAAGTATTTTGATTTAAGTTATTTACTTCACATTGTTCTCTCCCTTCAATGATCCCATCTCCGCAAATGGGACGAGATATCATAACCTTAGCATTTTCGTCTGTAACGCTAACCGTTGTTATTGTAAGGTTATTATGAGGATCATAAAAAACTTCTCCTGGTCTTAAAACAACATCCTGGCCGCCAGTATCAATCGATGTATCAAGAAGTTGAGTATCGCCCCCATTATCATAAAGATTAATATGCATAAAAACACCATTATAAACATCGTTGCCATAAACATCGTAATTTACTAGGTCATATCCTAGTGGTCTTCTAAACTCTAGGTAATAAAAAAATTGTTGGGGGGTAGGAATTTTCAAAGCCATTATGTCAGAACTTTTAGTTTCAATAGGACTGATCGCATAAACCCCTGTATTTGATGTCTCTAAGATGTTAGACGCATTAAGCCATCCAATTGTCTCTTTGTGATAAGCATTGAAATGACCCCTTCCTACGGCCCAGCCCATGTTATCAAAAAGATCTCCATACGCCTTTGAAACACATTCACCAGTAATAACGCTGTTTTCACACTTTAAAAGATTGGCGTGATTTAAACCAAAGTTATGCCCCAACTCATGCGATCCAGTCCCGCCATTGATTTTATCAATTCCATTTAATGCTAAATAGGAGATTACTGATTCACCGTCTTTAGTGGAAATAGTGGTACTGCCGATATATGCAACCCCCTTATAAAGACAGTCATTGTTTGGAAAAACTATTATTAATCTCTTATAACTGGGAAAGTAGATATTTGAATCAGATAAAGGAATTATGGCATTCAGCAGAGAATCTAATTCACACAAAGTTCCATCGTTATAGGGCAATGTATACCAACCATAAACATCTCCGGTTAACCAAGTTTTATTATAAGAAGCTTCAATAATCCAATCATTAAGTGAGTCAATTTGAGAATTGCTATCATCGAAAGTAATGATGCGCGTATCTTCTTTTGTAGTAGGTTCTACTGGATTATCTTGAAAATTAACAAGAATTACTGCTGTTTCCTGCTCACCGACAGCATATGGGGGTGGGGCGGAAGTGAGAATGCGGAGTTGGCCAGCTTTTTCGGATTCGACCACTAAGATTTTATCGAGTCGCAAACCACTTACCGCCAGCACCGCTCTCGAGGCCGAGTTAATCGGTTGAGTCGGGTAAAGCGCGTACTTTTCGTTACCGACAACCAATAAATAGTCAAAATGGGAATTTTCGGGATGTTCAAAATCGTCGCTGTGTATTACTTTGAGACGGCCAGTGAGGGTGACGCTTTGCTCGAGGTTGGGGCGGAGGGCTGGCGGGATTTTCTGGATGGTCGCGGGTGATAATTTTTGGGTTAGGAAGAGTCGCGGATTATTCTTGGCCAAATTAATCATCTCAACTTTCCTCTGAACCAACAGTGATTTCAATTCGGTTGGGGCGAGCTGATTAATTTTGGCCGTGATTTGCTGATTGAGAGCCGAGACCAGAGACAGGGAGCGGGAAGCGGCGGCGAGCTTAGCTGAAGCGGCCGTTTCCACTTCGACAATGGGTTGACTAACCGATGACGGTTGCGCGGCCGCGGCGAGTTGATCGGTCGGCTGGTCCCCAGACAGACGGCCGAGGAGGTTGAAGCTGTGTTCGAGGGCGGTGCCAATAAAAGTTGAGGTGAGAAAGACCGAGACGAAAGCGAGCGTGACCAAAATTTGTTTTTTCATATTGTTAGATTAGCATACTTCTGCAAGCACAGGAAAAATATTCTTATCCCCAATAGATATTGACGCATAATATACTTCTTGTTAGTCTAAACCTACATTCGGCGATTTGCCGCGGCCCCGCCCACAAGGCGGGGAATATCATTTATATAATCTCGAGAAGGATTCCTTTACTCTCTTAAAATCGGCTTCATCCATTCTCCCAAGACGATTGGATAATCTCCGATAGTCAATTGTTCTTACTTGATGCAAGCAAACATACATATCTCGGCCCTCTTGTTTTATGGGCACATACCAGGTCCCTTCTTTCTTCTGAGAAGTGGTCGGAGCCACAAGGAAAAATCCTCGAGATAATTTTTTAACCACCAAACCGGGGCGAGAAAATAGTTTGCTTTTGCCATTCATTTCCGACCCTACATTTTCGCCAAAACTTACCCACCACAGATCGCGCTCTTTAACCAACGGTGGATCGTTATTAATTTGGTGGAGTTTTTCCTTCAGTCCGATCCATTCTAAAAATCTTTTGAGCATAGCGTTCATCAATCACCCTCGAGTATAACGCAATTGCTCGACGAGGACAAAGCTATCACCGGCGCCAAGATTAAGAATGAGGTCGTGGCGGTAGACAGTGACCAAATGTTTTTTCAACGCCGCCAAATTAGGAACATAGGTGGCCTTGGGAATGGCCGCCGCCAAACTTCGGCTAGAAACTTCTGGATCGCGCCGCTCCCGAGCCGCATAAATTGGTAAAATAAAAACTTCGTCGGCCTCGCCGAAACTCGCAACAAATTCGCGGAATAAAAGTTTGGTGCGACTGTAGAGATGAGGTTGGAAAATTACAATCAGCCGCCGGAATTTCAGATCGCGGCGGACGGCCGCAATCGTGGCCCGAATTTCGGTTGGGTGGTGGGCGTAGTCGTCATAAATGGGAGTCCCGCGCTCCGTGCGGCCGAGATATTCCAGTCGCCGCCAAGTGCCGCGGAAGCGGGAAAGGGCGGGGTGAGCCGTCGCGGCCGGAATGCGCAATACCTTGGCCACGGCGAGCGCCGCGGCGGCGTTGAGACGATTATGGATTCCGAGCACTTTTAGCGGTAACCGATTGGCCGCCCGATCGAACTCACGATAATCAATCACCCGGCAACGCACCGCCCGCCTTGACTCGACCCCGGCGAGGCAGGCGGCGATAACCGGCGCGAGGCGCGGATCACGGATATCGCAAATCAATGTCCCGGTCAGCGGAACTTTGGCCGCAAGCGTCACAAAGGCGCTCTGAATATCGGCGAGATCACGATAGTAATCAAGATGATCATTATCAATGTTGGTAATGACGAGAATCTGGGGTGTTAAATTAAGAAACGAACGACGATATTCACAGGCCTCAACCACAAGTGGCCCGTGACCAGCGATGAAGTTGGAACGATGCTGACCGCGACCTTGAAGGAGACTGCCGACAATCACCATCGGGTCGCGGCGGGCGGCGCGGAGCATTTCCCCCACCATCGCCGTCGTCGTCGTCTTGCCGTGCGTGCCGGCAATCGCAATCGTGAAAACTTGCTTGGATAATTCACCCAAAGATTCCGGATAACTCAAAATCTTTATTCCCAATTTCTTCGCTCGGATAAGTTCGGGATGGTTATCGGGGATAGCAATCGTATAAATGACTAAATCCAAATCGTTGGTGATATTTGCCGCCTTTTGCTTCAGAAAAATTTTGGCACCAAGGGTTCGGAGCTCCGTGGTGATTAACGACGCGCTTCGATCGGACCCTGCCACTTTCCACCCCTCACCTAAATACTTCCGGGCCAAGGCCGAAACCCCGATTCCTCCAATACCGATAAAATAGACTTTTTTCATTGATCTGCTAGTATAACAAGCGGATTGGTCTAGGGAAAATTTAAGGAGAAAAAAATGATGACAGACACAAAAATGGCCCCAACAGAACAACGCGAACTCTGGAAGGGTAAAGTGCTAGTATTTGGCTTTGGCCAAGAGCACGGCGGGTTTCAAATTGGTGACTTTCACCAACGAGAATCATTCATCAAGGTAGCAAAAGCGTGCAATAGCTTGGGAATAAAAACCGTTTTTTGCACCCAAGCCGATGAATTTTCGGCCACCATTTGTCGCACCGAAGATTTCACTAAGGAGTTCGTGATTGACGGGGTGACAATCAAAACTGGTGTCAAGGCCTCCGGTTGCCTGGTACCCAAAAATTCTGCCGCTTTCCGTTCAACCGCCGATTGCCCGACCATGATTACCCGAAATCTGTCGGGAGAAGTAATCGTTGCCCACGCCGGTCGCGATGAACTCATTGATCGTCATTGGGTTACGCATGACAAACCAAACCCGGCCCGAAAATACGAAAGTGTGGTGGATGCCATGGCTGCTTATTATGGGTGGCAATTCGACAGTTTGGAGATCTGGAGTGGCTTTGGCATCAGGGAAGGATTTCGTCACGCCCTAACGGACCCCAATTATGGCAGGTTCAATGAACGCCTACGCCAATATGTCGAGAGCAGATGGGATAGTAACTGTTTGGCGGGTGATGATTTAGAAATTCACAAGCTAATCTCCGACCAATGGGAAAACCGCTATGGGACAAAAAAACCGAACAGTGACTGGATTGATACGAGAAAGGACATTGGCGAAGATGGTAAACCAATCTGGTACAGTCGGTCGAGAGACCCCAGAGACAACAAGACCAACGGCATTTTTGTCGTCGTGAATTGACCAAGAAAGAACACAAAAACCGACCCCGTTAGCAAGCTGATTGCTGGTGGGGTCTATTTTATTTTCTTCACTAACCGATTAAATTTGTCGCCGCGATCAAACTCGTTCTTAAACAGACCAAACGAGGCAAAGCCGGGGGAGAGGAGGACGCTGTCGCCGCGTTTGGCTAAACGGCTAGCGAAATTGACGGCCTCGGCTAAAGTGTTTACCGCCTGCCAATTTGTAGCTTCGTTAGTTTTCAGCCCGTCTGTTGATGAGACAGACTTCATTAGCTTGTCAGTACCAGTGCCGGGCAGGAGAATCACCTGCTTCAACTTGAGGGACGAGGAGGCGAACTTAATGAGACTGTCATTCGGAAAATTCTTATCCGTCCCACCGGCAATCAAAATTATTTTACCGGGCGGGCCGAGGGATTGCAGCGCGGCCATCATTGCGTCGGGGCTGGTCGCTGTTGTGTCGTTATAAAACTTTACGCCATTGATTGTGTGGATTAATTCAAGCCGCCCGGGCACACTGGCAAAGTCGGCTAGAACTTTTTTAATTACCCGATCCGGCACGCCCAATTCTCTGGCCACGCCCACGGCCAAACTGGCATTGACTCGGTTGTGTTCTCCGGCCAAATTTAATCGCCAATTAGACGGCAAGGCCGGCGGTACAATTTTTCGCCCTGGACTCTTAATTTTTCTCGCCACTTCACGACCAGCAAAAACCGCATCATCTTTTTTCTGATATTTGAAAATGTTGGCCTTATCGGCAAAATACTTTTTCATTGAACCGCGATAATAATTCAGGTGGTCCGGCAAAAAGTTAGTGAAAACGGAAATCTGCGGACTAATCTTCAGGGCACCAAATCCTTGTAATTGCCAAGAATCAAGCTCCAAAACCACCCAATCTTTGGGCCTAACTTTCGGCAACAAGGCGAGCGTTGAAATACCCTTGATATTGCCGCCCAACCACAATGTCAAGGGGAACCCTTGACATTGACAATGGTGTTTTAGAATTTCGTAAATCAAGTGGGTCACCGTCGTCTTGCCTCTGGTGCCAGTCACGCCAATTATTTTGGTGCCGGACAATTTGGCAAAGAGGGCCGTGCTCATCATGATCGGGATTTTATTCCGCCGCGCCTCGGCGATAAAGGGCGAATCAAGCGACACGCCCGCGGCCTTGATAATCAGATCGCGGTGTCTAAAATCTTCGAGACGATGGCGGCCTAAAACATAGGTTACGGCTTTTAGGTGATAGTTTTTAGGTGATAGTTTTTTAAGCGAAGGGGCGAGATCTTCAGATGACTTGAGATCGGTGACAATCAGTTCGGCTCCTGACTCCGCGAGAAATTTGGCATCTCCCACCCCGCGTCCAAGCAAGCCGAGACCCATCAAAGTTATTTTCTTACCGGTGAAATAATTAGAACGATTCATTGTTTTTAATATAATAGCAATCGAGAATAAAATAATGAAGCCCGCCAAGAGCGGCGAGCTTTGAAGACCAGTCTTACTTATTATGGACCTAACCCTCGATAGAGGCCATGAATTGATCCACCAGATTTCTTGTTCTTCCGACACCTCACGCACAATGGCCCGCGCAAGAAATCAAACACGAACCCTGTTTTTGATAACCGGCCTTTCTTTTTAGTGACCATCTTCGCGCCACCACAAGGATCGGGGATCATTGCCTCCAAAATATTTCCGATAACAGACATCTTGTTTTATCCTCTCTTTCATTTTACCAAGCGAGTCACCACCACAATGATGGCATTCCATGACTACTGTACGCCTAATCAACAGTTTTTTCAATATCCCCAATTTCTTTACGAACGAAGGCCTCCACATCATTCAAATTCTGTTTCAAGCTCTCGACGAGCGACGCCTCTTCTTTAGTCAAAACTCGCTTGGCTTTGGCCGCTTCCAGAAGAGCGAGTTGATCGCAAGATTTTTGCCGCAGGAAGTCGAAGGCCTTATGCAGTGCCTCCGCCGCTTCGCGCGACTCGCGACGAACGGTTTGCTTCAAATGTCGAATTCGGTAATAACTAGAAAGAATTAGGAGGATGAGAATAAGGAGGAGAGCGAGAATCGGCACGATCAGCGAGAGCCAACGCAGGAGCTCATTCCCCCACTGCCAGAAGGCCGAGAGGAAGACAGAGAAACTGATTGACTCCGAGGGCGCGCTCTCGGCTCCATCATCACTTCGTGCCACGGCCGTTGCCGTGTAAACTTCTGCCGGCAACTTCTCGTCAATTAGAATTACGAAACGACCCTGTTCGTCAGCGCGCGTCTCCACCAGCTTATCACTCCCATCGGGGCGCGTGAGACGAAGAATTATGAGCGATCCGGCTGCGGCCTCGCCGCGGATAGTAATCAACTCCCCCGATTCAATCTCCCGAGGATAATCGGTAATTCGGGGAGAGGGAAGCTCCGCAATGGAAAAGTTGGCTTGACCGGCACTCACATTCCCGGCTTGATCATAAACTTTAACGGAGAGTGTGTGCCCCCCCGATTCCAACCGTGGCGCGACGAACTGATGATCGCCCGAGTCGCGCCAAACACTCGACGAGGCGTTGTCCACCGAGATTTCATAATAATCAATACCCGAACCGCTGTCGGCGGCGGTAATGGTAAAGGCAACTTGCGGCACAGTCTCCGCCTCTCGTTCAACGGGAATAATTTGAAGATCGGTCGGCGGGGTGGTGTCAATATTGAAACCAAAATGCGTCGTGCCACCCCAACCGCCAGCGTTCTGTAAACGCAGGTGGAAATACCATCGGCCATCGGCGACATTCTTATACTGATACGATTTCATCAAGCCGTCGGAGCGCGTGCCGGGATTAGTGTCGGGATCATGATCGGCCACGAAGTTTACACCCGTAATACCGGCGGGGAACGGCCAGGCGAATTTGGGATTATTGTCTTGATACCATTTCTCCGGATCGGAATGCGTCTCGGAAGTTACGGCGGGGGCGGCGGGCAAAGCAAGAGCGGCGGGGGGCCGCGGCGGTGTGGGGGGAGGCGTAATAATCGGCGGCAAGGTGATACCGGTTGTCAAAACAAAATTCGCGCCGGTTAAATTGTCGAGCACATTCGTCCCCTGCCCGTCGTTCGCTAATACCGAACCGGAGACGAAGTTGAGCGCGGCGGTCCCCGCCCGTTTTACCCGGAAGGTCGCGGCGAGTAACCGCCCAGCGGCGCCAGTGAAGCCGGGATTAGGGATGACGCCCTCAAACTTGATCGAGCCGTCGAGGTTGGAGAAAACCGGTTCACTGATCCAATAACTCAAGATACTGCCACTTTTAGATAAATTTAAAATTTCTAAATAATCTTTAGGAAATGAGACGCGCCCGTCGGCGGCGTTCACCGCTTGATTCGGGCTGCTGACATTTACCGACAGGGTGAACGATTGACCGACGCGATATTCGCCCGACGGCGGCGAAAGGTATAGAGTGGCGGCCGATGCCGCCGGAACGAAAACGAAACTGGTAAGAAGAAAAATTAACGCCGGAAGAATTTTTTTATAGCGAGCAAACATAGAATTAAAACTAGAATGATTATACTCCAAAAAGCATAGTCTGCCGGTGACCAGGTTGGGGAAAACGCGGTCGCAGTCCTCTCGTTACCCGCCAAATCAACCGCTTTCACCTCAATCTGTTTGTCCAAATTCTGATTGATAATCAAGTGGGGACTTTCGGCAATCTGCCAATCGCAACCAAACCAAGCGAAATTGCTTTCGCAAACTTCATAATGGCTCACGCCCGATTGCTTGTCTTGAGTTTGGAAAACCAGGAATTTTTGTCCGTCAAACAAACTCGAATCGACCGCGACGAGCGGGATAAATTCTTCCGGCGGAATGTTGTCAACTGCCGCCGCGAGAGCCGTATCGAAGGGCTCGAGAATAATTTCTGGAGTTTCCACTGTCACCCTAGTTCCCAAACCGTCATGTAGCAAAACTTGAGCGTTGGAAACTTTTAAGGACTCTCTTTGGATTTGGGTTTTCAAGGAGAGTCCTTGGATCTTAGACAAAGTAAGATTGAGAATTAAACCATTGGTTCCCTGATAGCCGCCGGGAATAATGCCGGAAAAAATAATTTTGCCGTCAGCCAACGACGGCTTTTCCACCCAAAAATTAATCAGCGAATTGCCAGTCTGAATTTGAGACAAAACAAAATCGGTCGGCAAACTAATTTCGCCCGCCACCGCGTTCACTTTCTCGGTTGGCGAATCCAGAAAGAGCTTGAGCGAATTCTCATCTTGTTTGAAAAAAAGTTTGCTGTTGGGCATTTTATTTTACGCTTTACGCTATCTAACCGGTCCAATAATAAGCCATGATGCTGAAGTCAACTAAATCAACTCGACCGTCGCCATTTAATTTCTCCTTCTCTTTCAGCAGGAAGCCAACATCGAGCGGCCGACGATACCAAAAAGCGGCAATGGAGAAGTCAATTAAATTAACTCGGCAATCACTATTGAGATCACCCCTCAAAGGACAGGCCCCGGGAGTAACTGGCACATCCTCGACCCCAACGCGGAAGCCGACTAAAGGACTGAAGGGGCTGATCTCCGTGGTAATCGCGGCTTTTGATTTAGTACTATGATCACCCAAGGCGAGAGGGGTGGTATCGAAGTTGTGGAGATAGACACCGTCATTGTCAGAGAGCGTCTGAACAAAAATTTCCTCTTCGGAATTCACGGCGAGCGTCACCACACTATCGGCCACGGTCTGCCCGAAGATCGCAATATTCTCACCCTGCTTCACTTCACTCTTATCCACGGCAATTGTCGGCGAGAGGAAAATGCCACCGATATTCGTCATCGCCCCGGACGATAGAGTGACAGGGAAAGTGAAGAGCGACGATCGCCGCGCCGCCTCGTCTTCACTATAAACCGCAAAAATATAGCTCCCCGACGAAAGTCCGGTGAACGACACTTCAAAGCGTGAATCCGGACCGGCAATCGTGGTAATCGCTAATTGACCATCCTTGAGCACCGTCACTTGACTTAAGGGATAAGCACGGCCGGAAAGTCTGACACCGGTAATCCCCCCACCTCCCCCGCCGCCGCCCCCACCTCCCCCGCTGGAAGTCGGCACCGCCGAAATTTGGGTGGAAGTGGCGATACTATTGCCGAACGCGTCTTCGGCGCGGATGACAAAATAATAAGTCGTTCCGGCGGTGAGACCCGTGCGGGTTGAACTCGTCACATTACCGACTGAAGTGTAGCTATACGGCCCATCCGAAACCGTTGACTGACCAACATTATACCCCCCCACTGTCCAACCGACCGAGGCCGTGACCGATGACCACGAGAGAGCGACCGACTCAACGCCCGCCGTCGCCGAGACGATTGGCGTCTCAACGACCGGATAGTATAGGAAGGCGCTCCGGAGACCGAAACTACCGGCGGTACTCAAGCCCAAACCCAATTCGCCAAGTGAACCAAAAAGCTGAAAGGAGGTTGAGGTTGAGAACCCCGCCGGCGCTAAAACCGGATCGAGTACCCGAAAGTTGGGCGCCGTATATTCCTCGGCCCACACACCCGAGCCGAGGAGGAGCAACGCCGTAAGACACGCGAGCCAGAAAAACAGTTGGCGAAAACTGGTCACCGAAAATTATGGTTTGATGGCTTGTTCGGCCTGATACTTCCTGATCCCCTCCAGCACCTGGGACTTACTCTCTGGTTCGTCGCGAAGATTCTCAATAAAAAGAATGTGCTCGCGATTAATCTTCATCCAGTCGGTGGGGCCATGCAACTCGGCACCTAATTTGATCAAATTAACATTCGGGGTTGGGGCGGCGATCGCTCCACCAGCTGACGGAGCGGGTTGAAGCGGTTGGTTAACCTGGAGATAAAAAATATCGGTTAATGTTACATAGTCATCGCTCGTCTCGGTTAATCGTCCGAAATACACTTGGTTATTAGTGAGAAACACGGCTTGGTAATCGCCCATCGCCCCACTCGTCGATAACCCCCCTTGGCTTCGCCCGCTCAAGAACCACCAGCCGAGAACAACGGCCAAAATAATTAAAATGATAATGACTAAAGGGGCCGAGGATGAACGCTTGGGTGGGACCAGGGCTTCAAAAGTATTGTCCGTTTGTTCCATATTATTAATTAATATTAACTGATAAATTAGCTGCCGCTGGCGGGGCTGGGACTATTAGTAATCGGCGCCACTTCGACAATCTTGTTGCCCACCGGATCATAGAGGATCGCCTTTGCCGCTTGATTATACACCAACACCTTGTCCCCCGTCTTAGCCCGAGCGAAGAACGGCTGATCTCGCAACTGCTCCGGATCAGCAATCGTCATTAAAGTCGGTTGCTCATTGTCGGGCAGAACTATTAGCTGACCGACTTTCACCACAATATCTTGCAATTCGTTATTGGCCAAGATCTGGGGGTTAGTCCGCAGGCGCTCGAGCTCGGTGTAGAAATATCCGGTCACCACGAGACTGGTGATAGTGATCGTTGATAGAATAATGATGATTTGGGAGGGGCGGGTCATAATCTGTTCAGTATAACATGTTTATGGTTCGACAGGGGAAGACTCGATTGGGGATATTTCTGGGACAACTTCTACTACCACCTCTTCAACTATCGTTTCTTCAACTTTTATCGGTGGTGGCTCGGGCTCTGGAGGAGCTGGTTCTTCCGTGGGTGGAACAGAATCGGGGTCAATGATTTCGGGCGTGGGCGTGGGGGCCTCTTCTATGGGGTCTGGGGTGCTGACCGGCGCCTCCGGCGGTTCTCCATTATCCTTATTATCTTCCTCAATTTGCTCGTCCTCTTCGGAAGTAAAGATTTTGGCATTTTTCACCGCAAGCGCCAGCCAGTTGAACTTAATGTCGGCCGGGACTCGGGAACTCAACTTAATCGTAAAGCCGGTCGCCGAAGAATCAGACAAACCGTAACGCGTGTCTCGATCTAATAATCCTTCCGGTGTAATGTTTACCACCGGCGTTTCTAGATATTCGCGATCGTAAGTTATTCTGACTTCTTTCGCTCCTTTCTTGATCATCGCGAAGCCAGCCGTGTCAGTAGTGAAATACGGCCGACCGAAGAAGATCGCATCGCCCTTAATCGTGATGTCGCCGCCGAAAACCAAGCCAGCGGGCGAAGCCAAGAGCGCGGCCAGATCGAGCGCCACCGGCGCGGGTCCCGGCCAATAATCTAATTCAACGAAGACCAAGATGGAACCCACGCCGTCTTCATCATAGGATTCAAGGGCGCGACCGACCACCCGGCCGGCGCGAGTCGCCTTCATCGCCACTCCGGCAATAGACGACGAGGTGAGATAATCACCGATTTCAATATCGCCATTTTCGGCTGTAACTTTCACCGGCACTCGCCCTGCCAGCGTCAGAGGAATAGCGGTTGGCGTTTGTTCACCCATGACCGTATGCGGAGCGGTAGAAACAATGCCCACTAGCTTTTCATCATAAACCTCGCTGGCGCGCCGGACTTTAATCGGCGTATCAGCTAAACTCACTAATTCTCCCGCTTGCGGGATTGGACTAACAGACTCAATCCATTCAGCCAGATCGGAAAGATCGCTGTTTGATTCATCACTCATGGCATGCCAAGCGCCGTTAGAATAACCAATCGCATAGGATTCAAATGATTGTTGAGCCGATGTTGAATTAAGAGTAGCAATAGTACTCACTTGCGCACCATTTATTTGAATTGTAACGACAGATTGGCGAGATCCCGCAGTTATCCCCTTTTGGGCAAAAGTATAAATATAAGCGAAAGTACCTTCAGTATTAGGTAAACCAGTAATATTGTAAGTTACCGTGATACTAACATCGGTTGTGCCAATGTTATTAGTCAAGTGGTAAATCAATGCTTTATTGGGAACAGTAACCGTCTGGGTCGAGGTATAAGCTCCGGCATCCACATAAGAATTTCCACCCCAGTTACCCGCCACGTTGAAAGTACGACTCTGTGATGTTTGATCGGTAGTGGTTCCCACTCCCACTCTTCCGTCTTGATTCACGCCACCAATGTAGAAAGCGGGGGTGGAGGAGCCCTGATTGGCGACAACCAAAGCGGCATCTTGCGTATCGAGTTCTAGCGCGAAGCGAGCATACGGCGAGGTCGTGCCGATGCCGACATTGACGGCAAAAGCGCCCGTGCCGCCGAGGACAATGGAACTGTCACGGCCGACAATAGCATTGTAGCCGATAGCCGTGGAACTGGAGATGGAGTTGAGATTGACATCGGCACCGTAACCCAAGAAAGTGTTGTTGACGCCGGTAGTAACAATGCCACCAGTAAAACTTCCCAAGGCAGTATTCTGGGATCCAATAGTATTAAGTGATAAAGCACTAGAACCAATGGCAGTATTTTCATCACCACTAGTTAAACCATTAAGAGCAAAAGTCCCTAAGCCAAAATTTGCACCCGCGCCAGTGGTCGTAAAATTACCAGTTGAAACACCTAAAAATATATTTGAATTTCCATAGGAGTGTAGGAAGGGATCGGTGCCAGAATAAATCACACCGGCCCCCGCGCCAGTCGTCACCGGTAACCGTAAATTCCCCGTCAACTCCAACTGTTCATTGGGAGAAGCGGTACCGAGACCAATGCGACCGTTCTGATTCACCCCGCCGATGTAGAAGGCGGGGGTGGAGGAGCCGGTGTTGGCGACGACTAATCCTGGATTATAAGTATCGAGCTCGACCGAGAATCTGCCCCAAGGAGTGGAAGTGCCATTCACACCAACGGCACCCGAGAAAGTCGAGGTGGCATTGTCACCGACGATGGTTGTGGTGGAAGTACCACCAATGTAGAGGCGGTCGAAGACGGACAAACGGGTGGTCGAGGCCTGGCTTAAGGTCGAGAGCCCGCTCACCGTGAGGGCGCCGAGCGCGCCCACACTCGTG
>JBBTRZ010000028.1:0-6796 GCA_038064935.1 Patescibacteria group bacterium | reverse complement strand
AAGTGATATGATTTAAAAACTGATTTCGGTAACACTTAATTATTGTCTAATAAGATTCCTGTGTTATAATAGCCCTTGTGCCAACCAAAACGGAACAACTGGCGGCGCTGGCTCTCGAAATTGGGGCCGACAAAATCTTGCCTCTTCGCGAATCCAATCTCGTTTTCGGTGAAGGCAATCCTAACACCGAAGTACTCTTCATCGGCGAAGCGCCGGGCGCCCGAGAGAATGAATTACGGCGACCCTTCGTCGGCCGCTCGGGGCAACTTCTCGATAAACTAATCGGCGAACTGGGTTGGCAACGCGAAGAGGTCTACATCACCAACATTGTCAAGCGCCGGCCACCCGACAATCGCGACCCTAGTCCCGAAGAAATCGCCAGCTACCAACCTTATCTCACGCGACAAATTGAGATTATCTCACCTCTCCTCGTCGCTCCGCTCGGCCGCTTCGCGATGAATTATTTTTTACCCCTCGGGAAAATTAGTCGCGACCAAGGTAAATTATTCCCCATTAAAAATCTTTTTATTTACCCGCTCTTCCATCCGTCGGCCGCGCTCCGTGGCACGGCGACACTCAACGAACTCCGCCGGAGCTTCCAGAAGTTGCCCGCCGCCATTACTAAATGCCGGACATTGCTTCAAGCTCAAGCAGGCGATTATACTTAGCCACCCGCTCGCCGCGCGCCGGGGCCCCGAGCTTGATCCCATCCGCCCCGATTCCCCAGGCCAGATCGGCGATGAAATCATCATTCGTCTCCCGGCCGCGATGCGAGACGATCACTTGCCAACCATATTCTCGAGCCAGACGGACGGCCGCGAGCGTCTGGGTGACAGTCCCGATCTGATTGGGCTTCACGATCATCGCGTTCACACTTCGCTTAGTTTGCGCGAGTTCCATCCGTTTGACATTCGTCACCGTCAGATCATCTCCCGTGATCATGATGCCTTCGCCGAATTCAGCGAGGCACGAGGCGAAGTGATCCAAATCATTTTCGTTAAATGGGTCCTCAAGATAACGCAAAGGATAACTAGCCCGCAACTCGCGATAAAGCGCAATTAATTCTTCGGGGGCTAAAGAGAGACCCGTCGCCGCCGCATCCAGACCCACATCGAATTTATCAGCTAAACCACTGGCTTGCCCCGCCTCAATTATCAGAGCGAAGGGTTCATAAGTGGTCGGAGGGGCAAAAGCGCCTTCATCACCGAGGCGCGTGGCCGCGGGACCGAAACGCCGACTCACGAGCTCGCGCAATGAGCCATAGAGATCAGTTACTAAATCTATCGCATCAACGATCGTCCTTGTCTGCGGCAAAACCAGATATTCTTGGAACAGCGCGCCGCCGGGCGCGTGAAGTCCCCCCTCGATCATCAGGGATAGAAGTTGCGGCGGCGCGATTGGTTTGACCGACCAAGCGCAAATATCTCGAAGGTATTGCCAAAGTGGTTGATTTCGCATTGACGCCGTAAGTCGGGCATAGGCCAGCGAAACCCCGAGCAGAGCATTCCCGCCGAGACGCTCTTTGGTCGCCGTACCATCTAATTCTTGCAACCGCTGGTCGAGACGGGCTTGATCGGGAAAATCGTTTCCCTCAAGCGCCGGCGCGATAATTTCTAAAATATTCTTCACCGCCTGATCGGCCGGCAAACTGACTGCCTCGCGCGCGCCCCGACTCTCTCCTTGTGGCACCGACGCGATGCCTCGCCGATCGCCCCACCACGCGACGACCTCGATCGTCCACTCGCCGCGAGAATCAAGTATTGGCCGCGCCGTCAGTCGTTGAATCATGGAACCAGGTTAATTGGCGCGCCGGCCATTATCCCCCGCAGATTATCAAGCGTGGTTTCGAGAATCCGCCGTAACGCTTCGGTTGTATTGAAAGCGTTGTGTGGTGTGACAATGACATTCGGCAGATCAATCAAGGCATGATTGGCGAGAACGGTTTTCAAATTATGTTCCTCGGGATGACCACTCACCAGAAAATCAAGCTCGTCACGAATCACCCCTTCTTCTTCGAGAACATCGAGCGCCGCGCCGGCGATTTGTCCCGAATGAAGAGCGACGACTAGAGCTTGAGTATCAACGACACTGCCACGGCTGGTGTTAATAATAATCGCGCCCCGTTTCATTTGAGCCAAAGTAGTTGAATTCAAAAGATGTTCGGTCTCGGGCAAAGCCGGGACATGCAGTGTCACAATGTCACTTTGCCCTAAAAGTTCAGGCAGAGTCTGAAAAGAAATTCCCAACGACGCGGCAAATTGCTCATCCGGATGGGTATCGTTAATCACCACCTTCAAGCCGAAGCCATGGGCAATCCGCGCCACCTGGCGACCAATCCGTCCGGCGCCGACGATGCCCAGCGTCTTCCCTGCCAAATCGAAACCGCGTAAATTAGCAATGCTAAAACTGCCCGACTCGCGCACTTGATAATAACCGAGACAAATTTTCCGAGACAAAGACAGGAGCAAGGCAAATACATATTCCGCCACCGTCGCTTCACCATAAGCCGGCACATTTGACACCGTAACGCCGCGCGCCCGACAAGCGGCTAAATCAATATGATCATAACCCGTTGAGCGCGTAGTAATAAAACGCACCTTGGGAAAATGATCGAGAACCGCTTTATCTATCTGCGAATTGACAAACACCACCAAACCCTCGAAGGCGGTGTCCGGGAGAATGGTATCGTGATCAAGTGAATGTTCAAAAAAGATTAACTCAATCCCCGCCAAAGTCTGGCCTAGTAAATATTCGCGTTCCCACGACTCATAACCAAAAACAGCAAATCTCATACGCCTTTTAAATTCTTCTCCTGTTCCGCAATTGCGGTTATCGTCGCCACCACACTGTCTGGATTAAGCGAAATACTATCAATACCCTGATCAATCAGAAAAGCGGCAAAATCCGGAAAATCAGACGGGGCTTGACCACAAATTCCAATGTATTTGCCGCGCCCCCGCGCGCTCGCAATCGCCATTTTAATCAACTGCTTGACCGCCTGATTATTTTCATCAGCAATTTTATTGACAATTCCAGAATCGCGATCAAGGCCAAGGGTTAATTGAGCCAAATCATTCGAACCAATAGAAAAACCGTCAAAAAGATTTAGAAAATCATCGGCCAGAATAATATTTGAGGGAATCTCACACATCATGTAAATTTTTAAACCAGAATCTATCGTTCGATCGAGGCCAAACGAGGTCATGAGCTCAAGCACCTTTTTTCCTTCTTCCGGTGTCCGACAAAAAGGAATCATGGGGATAATATTTGTCAGGCCCATCGTCGTCCGAGCTTTTTTAAGCGCCGCGCACTCGAGGGCAAAAGCCTCACGGAAATCATCGTGATAATAACGCGACGCGCCGCGCCAACCCAACATCGGATTCTCTTCGACGGGTTCGTAATATTCCCCCCCGATCAATGTTCGGTATTCATTGGTTTTAAAATCGGAAAAACGGATAATGGCCGGTTGGGGGTAGACGACCGCTGCAATTTTGGCCACGCCTTCCGCTAATTCATCAATGTAAAAAGTTTTTTTGTCTTTGTAACCGAGAGTCAGCGTTTCAATCTGGGTCTTAAGTTTACGCTGTTCTTTTTTATTTAAATTATGAGTGTCAAAATCGATCAAGGCCCGGGGATGAATTTTAATATGTTCGGTAATGATAAACTCAATCCGTCCCAAGCCGATACCCGAGACCGGCAAACGATAATGACTGAAGGCTTCATCCGGCGAACCAATATTAACCATCACTTTTGTCTTTGTTTCCGGCACTTGATCCAATCGATGTTCAATCAACTCAAAAGGGAGAATTCCCGGATAAACACGCCCAGTACGACCAGCCGAACAATCAACCGTCACCGCCACCCCGGGGCGAAGCACTTTCGTTGCCGTGGCCGTACCAACAATGCAGGGGATGCCGAGTTCGCGAGAAACAATTGCGGCGTGACTTGTCCGTCCCCCTTGATCGGTGACGATCGCCGAAGCAATTTTCATAATCGGCTCCCAATCAGGATCAGTGATCACCGTCACCAAAACCTCCCCCGCCTTAAAGTCAGCGATTTTGGCCGATGTTTTAATTACTCGCACCTTACTCGCGCCAATCCTGGAACCCACCGCCGCGCCGACAACCAGAGGTTTTGGGGGAGATGATGTCAATCGATATTCTCGATAACTTTGTTTCTCGGCCGTCGCGTGAATCGTTTCGGGTCGAGCTTGAACAATGAATAATTCACCGGTAATCCCATCTTTAGCCCATTCAATATCCATTGGTTGATAGTGCCCGCGGCGCTCGGAAAAATATTTCTCAATCTTTACCACCCAACTGGCTAAACGAATCACTTCTTCATCTGTGAGACTCCAAGTCAGACGGTCACGAGGAGAAACTGCGACAACGGTGGTGGCCTTATTTCCCCTGCCATAAATCATTTTAGTCTCCTTGGATCCTAAATTACGGGCGATAATCGCCCTAAAGTTCAAATCTAAGGTGGGTTTGAAAACGGTAAATTCATCCGGCGTCACCTTCCCCTGAACGACCATTTCACCCAAACCGTAAGAACTATTGATCACCACCACTTTATTAAAACCGGTTTCGGTATCGAGAGAAAAAGCCACGCCGCTTGAACCCTTATCACTTCGAACCATCTTTTGGACACCAACGGAGAGGGAGATCGATAAGGGTGGAAAACCCTTATCCACTCGATAGGAAATTGCCCGATTAGTGAACAAGGAAGCAAAACAGTCCTTAACCGCCTTCTCCAGAGTCACTCCACCGCGGATATTAAGATAGGTTTCTTGTTGACCAGCAAAAGAAGCATCGGGTAAATCTTCCGCGGTCGCCGAAGAACGGACAGCGACAGCAATCCCATCCGACGCGCCACCACTCAATTCAAGATAGGCGGAATTAATCGCCAATCTTAAATCTTCGGGAAACGACGCGCGAGAAATCACCCGACGGACCGCTTCACCACGACGCGCGAGATCGCGCACCGCGCGAGTGTCGAGACCCGCAAGCAGTCGCTCAATCTCCGGTCGCAGTTGAGCGTTATCGAGAAAATAATCGTAAGCCTTGGCGGTAATGGCAAAACCGTCCGGCACCGCGATCCCGAAAGGCGCGAAATTAGCGACCATCTCGCCTAAAGCCGCGTTTTTACCGCCGACTAACGGCACATCATCAATGGTCAATTCACGAAACGGAAGAATTAAAGCGTTTGAACGGTCAGGCATGTTTAAGTTTTAACGCAATTATTAAATCAGAAACATTAGCGCCAGTATAACCGACTCTAAGATAATCTCCCACCGCCGTAAAAAAGGTAGTTGAATCATTTTGTTCAAGAAATCGTTCGGGAAGCATATTAGCAATTTTCGCTTGCTCACTCGTCATTGTATCACAAAGGGCGCCGGCGTATTCACTGTTATCCACTCCATCAGAAGCCAAAGCCAAAATGACTTCTCCCGGCGAAAGATACGATAAGGCCCCCAGAATTAGCTCTTGATTGCGTCCGCCATTACCCCGCCCAACTCCATGGATAGTCACCGTCGTCTCGCCGCCGTAGAGGTAGACATTCCCGGGTAACGCCAACGCCAGTTCCTTAGCGATCGCTTCACCTATCGCGCACGCTTCACCCGTAATGGCTGAATTTTTAATTGTCGGCGTTAAACCAAGAGTCAAGGCGAGGTCAGCCATCGCCCGCAAGGGCACTTCATTGGTGAGTAAAAGAAAATTCGTTACTCGTTCAAAATATTTGGTTTCTTTGGGTGTTTCGATCAAAGAATTAAGAATTAATTGGCATTCACCACCCTTATCGCACTGGCCAATGATTCTTTTAGCATCTTCAATCGTCGTTTGGTCCATGACTGTCGGGCCAGAAGCGATTGTGCTCAAATTATTACCCGGCACATCAGAAAAAATAAGTGAGACCACGCGCGCCGGGTAGGCATATTGAGCGAGGTAGCCACCGCGCGCGCGCGACAAATGCTTCCGAACAATATTTAATTGCTCAATCGTTGCGCCGTGACGGAAAAGGGTTTTAGTCACCATGGTCTCCTCAAGGCAAGTATGATTCTCCGGTTGACATAGAAATGCCGAGCCGCCGCCGGAAATAATAAAGATGACCAGATCGTCTTGATTGACTTGCGACAAAAGATTAATGATTTCAGCCGTGGCATTAATATTATTTTCGGTGGGAAACGGATGATCGCCAAGATAAAAACGGGTGTATTTGAGAGGGGCGCGATTTTCTACATCAATCACCACCCCATCAGTGATTCGTTCACCAATAATTTCCTCCAATTCAAGCGTGGCCGCCAGCGAACACTTGCCACTGCTAACAATAAAAATCCGCCCCCCTTTTTCGAGCGGAATGACTGTATCCTTAACCTTAAACTCGCTGTTGGTAAAAGAGACGGCTCGACGCACAACGCTACGGGTCTCGATCGAATCAAAGGCGGCTTCAGCTAAACGCAGGGCCAATTCCCTAGCGGGATTTTTAGCCAACGCCGAAAAATTCTTAATCCATTGCTTCCCTACCATCATTAGATTCTACCACAGCGACAATTCGCGCATAATTTCATCAATCACTTTGAGACTCTAGTTCTTCCCCTCTGTGGACAACTTGACTCCCGCTTACCGCACTTGCCTGCTACACTAAACCCATTATGTCTCCACCTAACCCCAACCATTCTTTATGTCTAAACGTTACTTGATCATCTTTGCTCTTTTCGCTTTGTCTCTCGGTGCTTTCACCCCCCTCCACGCCCAAACCACTTCAACCAACCTCTCCCCCAGCGCCCTCACCACCC
>JBBTRZ010000027.1:0-1094 GCA_038064935.1 Patescibacteria group bacterium | reverse complement strand
ACCTATTCTGCATTACGCAGTATTTCGGGAACACGGCGTTTTCAACGGCAAATCCACAAATTTACAATGGAGGAGGGCATCCCGGCATGGACATAGCCGCACCTATCGGCACGGCGGTTCATGCATCGTTCGGAGGCATCGTCCTTGCCACCGGAAACACGGACCTTGTTAGAGGATGTTATTCCTATGGAAAATGGATAATGCTTGTGCATGGCAACGGTTTGAACACATTGTATGCACATCTTTCCGAAATTGATGTTGCAAAAGGGCAGGCAGTAAGTACGGGACAAATGCTCGGCCTCTCGGGCATGACCGGGTATGCGACCGGGCCGCATCTTCACTTCGGCGTGTACGCCACCGAGGGAACTCAGATTATGACCCTTCGGCAATTTCGTGGCGCGAAAATCGGCTGTGCAGATGCCACCATGCCGGTGGCGACCCTCACCGCCTACCTTAATCCGCTTTCGTACCTCTGATTGAGCAACAATCACCTACTGGGTCTAGTGCGCCACAAGAGGAGCGAAGCGTAGGTGCAGTACGGAGACCATTTTTCCGCGATAGCGAGCAGGGAAGTGCGGGGTGCATTTTTCGGAAGGCCATACATGGCCTCCATCGCGCGAATGAGTCCGAGATCGCCTGGAGAAAAGATGTCGCTCTTACCGAGCGAGTTCATCAGAAACATCTCCGCCGACCATGGACCAAGACCCCATATTTGGGTAAGTTTTTTGGCAGCATCCGCTTCCGGAATCTTCTTTAATGAAAGCAGATTGAGTGAATTATTTTTAACGGCCGCCGCTATTGCTTTCAGCGTCTTCGTCTTTGCTCCCGATAATCCAGCTCCTCTAAATGTGACAAGATGAGTTTTTACGATTGATTCCGGGGTTAATCGGCCGCCGCATGCTTTCTTCACGCAAGCAAAGATAGTATCGGCCGCCGCATTTCCAAGCTGCTGCGAAATCACAATTGACATTAATGATGCGAATAGTTCTGATCGCGTCCGTTTCTCGGAAAGGTATGCCGGGAGGGAAGAATGATGATCTCTCGTTGCCTTATGAAAATGCGGGTCAACCCGCTTAAAATGCTTGAGGGCGGCC
>JBBTRZ010000026.1:0-31657 GCA_038064935.1 Patescibacteria group bacterium | reverse complement strand
GGACTCTCGACCTCCATCTTACCAAGATGGCGTTCTACCACTGAACTACTCCGGCTGACGCGAGAATAGTATCACAATGGTTTAGGCGGGAAAAGCGGATCGAGGTGAGCCGTGATGGCAGCGGCGACACCGACAAAACATATATGGACGCGGCTGATGGGTGCTGACCCCACGACCTCTCCCGTGACAGGGGAGTGCTCTACCGTTGAGCTACAGCCGCAAATTACTAAATCAATTTAGCAAAAATATACTAAAAGGGAAAGTGAAATGCCGATGGGTGGAATCGGACCACCGTTTGAGGCTTATGAATCCCCCGTTCTACCATTGAACTACACCGGCTGGTTGGGTAACACAATATCACAAGACTTGTAGGGGGAGCAGGAATCGAACCCGCGTCTGGAGGTTATGAGCCTCCCGAGATACCGCTTCTCCATCCCCCTCTTTATCCGCTTCTCAACGAATTTTTATTCTAACACTGGCTAAACTGGGTCGCAACTGAATTTCAAGGTTCAACCTTAAAACCCGCCAAGGTCGAACCTTTAGATAAAATTAAACTCGCGGAAAACTTTTTCGTAGAGTTCCAGCACCCGCCCGACTTCGCGGCGGGTAAGAGTGAAATCATTTTGATGAGCGATTTGATTCCTCACCTTGTGCGCTTCCCAAGCGGACTGCAAGGTCGTGAAGTCGCTCGGTTCAATATTTTTCAATCGTTCGCCGAGATTGTCGCCCGGATAATTCATCGCTCGAACCATCTCATCGAGCAAGTTGTCGGCTTCGATAATGGCTTGTTTCCACTCCGATTGACTTTCGGAGACCAGAAGGGTTTGCACCTTCTCCCACTGTTTATTGCGAATTTTTTGAGCGCTGCTATCAGTCTCAAGTAGATTGACGAAGTCCCTAATCTCCTCCCGACGCAAGGTGGTGATCCGGATAACCAACATCGCCACGATGAGTCCAAAAACAAAAATTAAGAAAAACAGTCCGACCTTCAACCCAGAAATTAATTGTGGCGACGGCGCGCCGATTTCGACACCGGCGAAAAAACGATAAATCAAATTGAAAAAATATTCGAGGTTGAGAAACTTGGGTTCAAAGGTTGACATGTTGCTGACCTAAATGGAAAAGCCGATCTTCGCGAAGGGGCGGCGCAATGAACTGAAAGCCGATCGGCAGGCCGGCTGCGTCATGACCGGCGGGGAGGGAAATCGCGGGTAGACCGGTGATATTGGCCGGCGCGGTAAACACATCGGCGAGATACATCTCGAGCGGGTTCACGGATTTCTCCCCGAGCCGGAAGGCGGTGGTTGGCGTTGTCGGCATCATCACAGCATCAACTTGCCGGAAGGCGGCAGTGAAATCGGCGGTGAGCGTGGTACGGGTCTCGACCGCGCGCCGATAATAGCCATCTATGTAACCGGCCGAGAGCACATAAGTGCCGAGCATAATTCGTCGGCGCGCCTCCCGACCGAAACCCTGCCCCCTTGTCTTCTCATACTCCTCGAGTAAAGTTTCCCCGGCAGCTCGATCGCCATAACGCATGCCGTCGAAGCGCGCGAGATTACTCGAGACCTCGGCCGGCGAAATAATATAATAAGCGGCGAGGGCTTCGGCGAGTCGCGGCAAGGTAACCGAGATAATTTTAGCCCCGGCCGCGCGCCACTTCTCGACTGCGGCCGTAAAATTATTTTTCACCTCTTCACTCACTCCCTCCCCAATTAACCCTTCAGGAACACCGATCCTCACTGACTTTATCTCGGGTAATTTCAGGTCGGACTTCGGATAATCCACGGTGGTCGGATCAAGTGGGTCACGGCCGCGAATGACCGAGAAAATCGTTTCAACATCGGCAACCGTTTTTCCCATCGGTCCAATCTGATCCAGAGAGGAAGCCATGGCAATTAACCCCGAGCGCGAGACAGCGCCGTAAGTGGGCTTCAAACCAACCAAACCGCAGAAGCTCGCCGGCTGACGCACCGAGCCGGCCGTGTCCGAGCCCAAACCCGCGAGCGCGAGATTAGCGGCCAGGGCCGCGGCCGTGCCGCCTGACGAACCGCCCGGCACGCGGGTCGGGTCGAGCGGATGCCGCGTCGGACCGAAAGCGGAATTCTCGGTTGAACTTCCCATGGCAAATTCGTCCATGTTAGTCCGGCCCAACATAATCGCGCCGGCGGCTTGTAGTCGAGTGATCACGGTCGCGCTGTACGCCGCGCGATAAGACGCCAACATCTTTGACGACGCCGAGCAAATCTGCCCCTCAATTAAAATGTTATCTTTAATCGCGAAGGGCACGCCCTCGAGCGGCCGTGGCGACGCACCCGTCGCGAGCCGCTTATCACTCTCTTCCGCCATCTGCTCCGCATTGGTAAAGACTTCAAGATAAGCATTTAGATCTCGATTGCGGCGCTCGATCTCACCTCGATAGGCCGCGATCAAATCAACGGCCCGGGCGGTTTTGCGTATTAAATGCTCGCGCCACGAGGCGATGGTTAATGAAGGTAAATCAAATGACATCGTTGGGAAAAATCGGCTTGACCACGAAGTAACCACCCTGCCGTACGGGACTCATCGCAAGCAAGCGTTCGGTATGAATCCCCGCTTCATGCGGCGCGCCATCAGTCCGCAAAGTGTTGTCGGCCGAAGTTCGAGTTGGTGTCACCTCATTCGTCTCCGAATCCACCTTCAGCCGAGTGAAATAATCAAGGATTGATCCGAGATCTTGACGCAACTTCTCCACCTCCCCTTCCGGCAGAGCGAGCCGCGCCAGCGCGGCGAGATTCACTACTTCTTCGCGACTAATCATGCGCCTATCCTAGCATTATTTGAGAAGTTGCAAAAATTCGGCTTCATTAATTATCCGTACTCCCAGG
The DNA here is from genome assembly GCA_038064935.1 of Patescibacteria group bacterium. Classification (GTDB taxonomy): domain Bacteria; phylum Patescibacteriota; class Minisyncoccia; order Phycocordibacterales; family JACOZG01; genus JAGVGK01. Next base: position 28,790 of record JBBTRZ010000026.1, on the reverse strand, counting down.
CGTTCGGCCTCATTATATTTCGTACCCGGGGTAGCACCGGCGATTAGATAATCAGTTTTAGCCGAGACCATGTTGGTGACACGGCCACCCAGTTGTTTAATCTTCTGCTTCGCCGCGGCGCGCGTGAGCGAAGTTAGCACCCCGGTCAAGACGAAAGTTTTACCCGCGAGAGCCGTCGGCCGAGAAAGCGCCTTTCCCTCAACCCGTTTGATCTTAATGTACTTACGCAATTCATCGAGCATTCGACGATGATCAACATCAGCCAACCAAACACTGACGGCTTGGGCAATAATTGGCCCGACACCTTCAATCACTTCCAGTTCCACCTTCGGGATTTTCATCAGACGGTCAAGAGTTTTAAAATACCCCGCCAACAAGTCCGCCGTTTCTTCGCCGACATGCGGGATCGAGAGCGCGATGATCAGCCGCGGCAGAGTGACCCGGCGACTCTGGTCAATCGCCTTGATTAATTTCGTGGCCGAAGTCGCGGCGAAACGCGGCAAATCAACTAGATCGCCAAATTTCAAAGTAAAAATGTCGGGGAAAGACGCAATTAATTTCTGATCCAATAATAGGTCAATTACCTTGCGCCCCAAACCGCGGATGTCAAACGCCGACTTCGAAGCGAAGTGATGGAACTTCCGCCGCAGTTGGGCGAAGGAATTTGGATTAACGCACCGATGGGCCACTTGACCGGGTATTCGTTCAAGTGGACCGTTACAGGATTCAAGATAAGTGGGAAAAAAGAAGGGGGAGGTATCGGCCGGCCGAAGCTCGGGCAGCACTTTCACAATATCGGGAATGATATCGCCGGCCTTACGCACAATCACCGTGTCGCCGAGCCGGACATCAAGTCGCCTGATCTCGTCTTCATTGTGTAAAGTGGCGCGAGAGACCGTCGAACCGGCGAGTAAGACCGGCCGAAGAATGGCGACCGGCGTCACCACTCCCGTCCGACCGACTTGAAAAATAACATTTTCCAGTACCGTCGTCGCCTCCTCGGCTTTGAATTTGAAAGCGACAGCGAAACGCGGGGCCTTGCCGGTATAGCCGAGCCGTTCCTGCAAATTGCGTTCATTCACCTTCACGGCCAGGCCGTCAATGCCGTAATCCTCACGCGGCGCGCGGGCTTGCCACTTCTGCCAAAAGCGAATCACCGCTTCGATGTCGGGGCAAAATTCCCAATGCGGATTAACTTTGAAGCCAAGCTCCTTCAGCCGGTTGAGTTCGTCGGCTTGAGTCGCGGGTAAAATTAAAGGTGAGACCTTAGAACCCGCCAAGGTCTCACCTTGAATCCAGGCAATATCGTAAATGAAACTATCGAGCCGACGCGCCGCCACCATCCGAGCGTCGAGTTGGCGAATAGTGCCAGCGGCGGCGTTGCGCGGATTGGCGAAGAGCGGTTCGCCGGCGGCCCGGCGACGGTCATTGAGCGCCTGGAATTCCGATTTGCTCATCCAGATCTCCCCTTCCACCACCACCGACACGGGGTCAGTCAAGCGAAGCGGGATTGATTCAATCGTTCGCACATTCGCCGTCACCTCCTCCCCCACTCGACCATCACCGCGCGTCGCCGCTGTTTTCAATACACCCTGTTCATAAGTAAGAACAATCTTGAAGCCGTCAATTTTTAATTCGGCAGTATAAGTTGGTGGAGTGGCAAGGACTGTCCTTGGGGCACCATCTTTAAGGACAGTCCTTGCCACGCGCGCATCAAATTCCCGCAATTCCTCGGGTGTAAAGACATCATTGAAGGACCACTGGGTCACTTGGTGCGTCACTTTCCGGAAGCCGGGGAGTGGCGCGCCAGCGACGCGTTGGGTCGGTGAGTCGGAGGTGACTAATTCGGGAAATCGTTTTTCTAACTCGGCGAGTTCGTGTTTCAGCGAGTCGAGCGCCGCGGCCGAAATTTCCTCCTGATCGAGGACATGATAAAGATACCGATGATGATCAATCACCCGCCGCAGTTTCTCAATCCGCTCACTGGCTTGAATTTTTTGTTGATTTAACACTCAATACAGGTATAACAAATTGCTCTTGAAAGAGCAATTTGTCGTCTAGACCAAAAAACCCTTATTTAACAACGGATTTATGACCATCACTCCTCACATCCCTCCACTTTTTTCTCTAATCAGAATCAATGCTCCGCTGAACACGGCGAGAACCATTAGGGGTATTAAAACCATCTACCTGAATTAAAGTTTTTGATTCAACAATTGGTGATAATTGCCCATCAATTTTAAGCACCTTCACCATGGCATAAGCATCGCCTTCAAAATTTATAGGGAATGTAAAAAGATGCTGGCCACTGACTGGATTTGTCATAGCAACTTTAAAAGAAGGGCTACCGGCGCAAGCAATTAATTTACTTTCATTTGAAGGAGGGGGTACGAGAGTTTGACCAGAAAAATACCCGAATGGATAATAATTTACATTAGAATTATTAACAACCTTATCCCAATAGTTGACACAACTCAAAGCACTCACTGCCGCATAGTAAGCGATCTTAGATTCCTTGTTGATGGAAGAAAGGACTAATTGCTTATATGAAATATCAAGAAGTGTCAAACTAATAGTAAGCACAATACTCACCATTAACACGGCATAAAGAATGGCAAATCCACGAGAATTTGAAGATCGATAAATCATAGCGCAGTATTTGGATTATTAATATTGTAGATATAAGTAGTTAGAAATAAACTACGATATGTACCCTTATCCCACCAGCCAACGGTAATGGTGACTTTTGCTTCGGTGTTATTATCTACCAAGCCTGCAACCGGCGACGATTTTTCAATTTTAATCTCTCGACGAAAAAGTTGCCCGGATGCGTCCGGCGTGGTTGCCGGCACATAAATTCCATCAACATTACTAAGTAAATTACAACCAGTCCCCGTGCATATTTCATATATATTATTTCTGACCTCAACTAAACATGTTGTTGGCGATAAACAAACACTGGGGTCAGCCTCCCCACCACCCAACCACTGGCCACTAAGATTATCAACTTTTGCTCTAACTAATTCTATCCCTTCTTGAGCCAAACCAAGTGCCACAAGCTGACTTTTAGCGATAAGGCCATCAGTAATTCCGCGGGTGGCCGCCGAAAGCGGTCCCAGGACACCTAAAAGAAGAATGGAGATTGCCACCAGAGCCTCAATAAGCGTGAAGCCACGAGCTTTCAGCAACCAGACTTTTAATAAATAAGACTTAAAGTTGTCCATAGACTGTAGTCTCAAAATTAAATTTTGTATTGGTACTGCCAGTAACTTCACCGTCAATCATCAACAATACTCGCCCTTCGATGGCAGTTTCTGATTCGACGGCGAAAGTTTTTATATTAATTTCCGGTGCCGTGATATCCACAAAATTACCACTATCACGCCAAATTTGGATACTCCCGTTATTATTACTGGGATCAATGTAATGGCGATAAATTATTTTTTTACAAACATCAGATACCAAAGAGCATTTACCAAATCTAAAAGCAATGGCATTACCGCGACGGTCCTCCCCAGGGCATTGCTCCGTAGACTGGTATAAAGACCAGACAATAATATCCGGAACATTACTACTACAGTGATAGGACCTACCCTGCTGAAGATTGAGCACCATGCTATCAATAGCGAAGTTGAGATTGTCAATCGCCACTTTGATTGCCTGGGCTTTACGGTTGACATTGCTCGCGGTCACTAATGCCCCCGTCGTAATCACCGCCACCACGGCAAATAGCGACACCGCCACCATAATCTCGACGAGGGTGAATCCGTGGTTAACTTTTAGCTTGTAGCTTGGGGTGGTCATGGAGCTTGGTTTTTAACCGAAATTTGGCCGGTGTTCCAAACTTGAACGGCTCTGGTTTTGCCACTTCGAGTTGATCGCAAGGTAATTTCTACATAACTTGCGATGATCACAGAACCGGAAAGTGATCTAAAATTTGCTTCAGTGTTAGGTCTCTCAAAAACAATATTGAGACCGAGATTAGATAAATCAACATCACAATTAGGATTGCATGCCTTAATTGTAAATATCTCAACTGCCCCAGTCAGATCATAACCGATAACTAATTCATTAGGGGAATTATAAATATTATTTTTATTACTATCAGCAAACAAAACATAGGACTTTTTATTACTTGGCACAGAAAGGTCATCGAAGTTGATACCATGTGATGGAAAATCCGAACCAATCGTGAAGTATTTGACACCAACACCGTAAACTTGAGCCTCGCGAATAGTTATAGACATTTTTTGTGCCACTAACTGAAGGGCGGTCTGGTCTCGAAACTGGGGCAAATTGGCAAGAACAACACCCGTCATGACCGTGAAGATGCTAATAACGACGATCATCTCGATCAGGGTGAAACCATTACTAGTTTTCATTACTCATCATTATACCACTTCCCCGACAGACAATTCTTTGTTTATCCCCTAGCGGGGAACAATATCACTCACCTCATAACGGAATTCTAGTGTTTTAGTATCATTAGCAGCCTGAATTGTAACTTCATAAGGGGAAAACTGTTTAACTTCGTAAAGTTTATCAGCGATAGTAATAGAGATGTCCCCCTGATTCATCCCGCCCCCGAAAGAACGACAATTATTACTGCAACCCTCATCACCCAAAAACGAGCAAGTTGGTGGGGTATTAGCGCCAATACCAGTAATACCTGGCGGAAGTGGAGCACCGGCAATAATTGATTCCAGTGTTTTAGAAGGATCCACTTTTGATTTAACACTGACTAAACAAGCATCAATGTTTGTAACGGGGATACTAGTATTATTTACAGTAACGACGGCACTAGTTGATTCCTTTGGAACACCAGCACGCTGTTGAAGTATTCTGATAAAGTTCGGAATAATTGTAATAATTGCAGACGAAGTAATAGTTGGATCATCGAAGAAAGCACGAACAACCGTGTTGTTGGCAGGATTTGCATCCAATGGCACAACGCGCGGATCACCGACTGTCCCGGCCCCAGAACCAGGTACCGACCAACCGGTAAATGTAACACCAGGGGAACCGGCACTGACTGATTGTGTCAAATTTACAGACGCCTGGGTGGTTGGATAATCATGAGAACAGGGAGGATTATTGCCGACGCAATTTATAAAACCGTCAATACTAGAGACATGGCCATAACTGGCACCGTCACCATCGATAATAACTTGTAATGTTTTCGTGTCAGCTGGATTGACATTCAAAGTGCAAGAGTCTGTACCAATAAGCGGACCACCTACACCATCAGTCACTGTAACCTCACCAGTAACTGATTCGACCTGGCTGTAACCACCTGAAATTGTCTGAGTTGGTCCAGTGGCACTCCCCATATCATCAGACACGCTACCAGTCCAAGACCAATCATAAATATAAGCGGGGTTAGAAGGATTAGCACTACCAGTCCAAGTCACCGGCAGATTTAAACCAACTGAAGTTGGGGCGACAGTACAAGTAACATTGGCAGAATCTAGGGTCACACAAGCATTAGGCCCCAACGCGGGGTTAGTTTTGTTGGCACAAAAATCAATAAAACCTACCACATCCGCTCCCCAAGCGTAACCCTCAAATTTGTTACCGACTAAAGTCACGCCGTAAGGTGCACTGGTGGGGGGGTCGGTTAATCCCGACATTTTGATCCAACCGTCCCAACCACCGTTTTGAGATGGTGGACGCAAGTTCCCACTACAATCAGAACCTTCAAAAACCGAACACGCTCGCGCCCAACCAGTAACTGAGCCGTTGCTTTCCAACCAAGGTCCATGATTTGGAGCTTCAGGGAAAGGATCCAGTAAAGAACCCGTCAAATTAGAATTAAAATCAATCCAGCCAAGGTTTGAACTCCAGGCATGACCGACAAACCGTCCACCAGAATCGGCTATGTTACGAGTAAAATTGACACCATAGGGACGACCATCAAGGGCTTCACCCTTAAATTTAATCCAATTATTGTTTGACATCCAGGCATAGCCGGAAACATCACTATTGGGAGAATCGGCATCGGCGGGATGAGTCAATTGAATAAAGACCAAACTAACCGAGAGAAGGAGAAGAAAAACGGAGAGGAAGACTAAAAGTTTTTTGTGTCGCATGGAAGTATCATACCACTGATCAGGCCAGAGCGATGCCACTTATCCACAGATAAGAAGCTTTTAGGTTATAGCTTTTAGCTTGTAGGAAATTAAGAGATAAAAAGCGGAATGACATGGAGATTGGCGAAGTAAACGAGCGCGACGCCCAAAGCGAGGAAGGGGGCGAAGGGGATCTTGCGACCGAGAGCCGGGGCGGGAGTGGAGCGCCTGCCCGACGATAAGGCGGGGCGACGACAGCGTTCGACCGCAATGATAATTATACCAGCCACGGCCCCGATCCAGAAGGCAAGGAGGACGGCCGAGAGCGCGGGTTCGAGGCCGAGGAAGAAGCCGAGGCCGAGCGCCAATTTAGCATCGCCCAACCCCATCCATTTACCGCGCGAGATGAGCCACAAGCCGCCGAAGAAGGCGAAGAGAATGACCCCGGTGAGGAACCCCCATTGCCAATCGGCGCCGCTTACGACCAAGCGAATCATGACGAGCGCGACGAATGGGTAAACCCATTCGTCCGGAATAATCTTATGCCGCAGATCGTAAGTGGTAATGGCAATGAGAATGCTCCAGATCACGGCATCAAGGATGAGAAGCCAGATACCGGCGTGAGTGGCAAGCGACACCCGATAAATCCCCCAGAAGGTGAGGGCCGTCGCAATCTCGACCAGCGGATATTGCCACGACACCCGCGCGCCGCAGGTGTGGCACTTGCCACCTTGGGCAATGAAGCTCGCGAGCGGAATGAGTTCATACCAGCGCAGCGTCTCGCCGCAGGCGAGGCACTGCGACCGCCCGCCCAAACTGTAACCCGTCCGATGCCGGTAAATCGCCACATTCAAGAAGCTCCCGATAATGAGACCGAAGAGGAAAACGAGTAACGACACGGCACTTACCATTGCCAATCATTGTACCACAACTGATTACAAATTTTCTAGTTTAATCACCGTAATTACTGGAAATTCTTTCTCTTGCTTTTCGATATAAACTAAAATTTCTCGAGAAAAATCCACCTGCGTGTTTAAGGTAATGGCTTGATTTATCTTTTCTTTGGCGGCCTTAACCTTGCCACCATAAAGTTCGATGATAGCGTCGAGAGCATAAGTTAGCGGATTATTGGGCGATAATTTATAAGAATCTTGAATGATCGCTTGGGCATCTTTAAGACGATCTTCGCCTAAAACCGTTTTTATAACAAGCAGATGGGCATAATTCATGCGGATGCGATAATCATCTGGTTCGTAATCTAGATAATTCTTAAAATGAGTTTCGTAGGCAGTGAGCTGTTTTAACCCAATTTGCGTCAGATTTTGAGCCGGGTCTTTTTCGGCCGCGATTTGTTTCAGCAAACCCTTAATCATGGAGGCCGAAGCAAGACGGAGGGATTCAGTATCGGGACGAGATAAGGCCCGAGCGGCGAGTGCCAGTTGATCCTCACTTTTCTCGGCCGAGAAAATTTTATATAGAGATCTCTGCCGACCAGATTCTGTGAGCAACATATAGAGAGAGCCAATAAACATAATCAGAGCGATAAAAACCATAATATAACGCTTACCGATACTCCTAACTATTTGCTCTTTTTCTAACCATAAAACATAACCCAAAACTAGACCACCAAGCGCATAGGTTGCCACCGTGTCAAAGGAGGTTTGGAGTTGGAGGAAGTGAGCGAAAGGAATAATTGATAATAAGCGGGCTTCGCCCGCACCAATCAGTCCTCTCTTTCTTGCTCTTATCACGACCACAATAAACATGGTAGCAAGTAAAATTATTGAGACGACACCAACAAGACCCACGCTGACTAGAGTATCGACAATTACATTATGCGCCCGATCAAACCAAATCTCGCCCAGATATTCATCTTGATACAGGCGATTATCGAAATGCTTTTCGAAAGCTAAACGGAAATTCTCCGGCCCCCAACCAAGGAGCGGTCGTTCCTTGAACGCTTCCAAACCACTCTCCCACACGACCAGGCGCGCGGCCGAAGATTCTTTGATATACGACTTTTGGACAAAACTATCGGGGACAAAAAGAAGTAGGACGGCCGAAACTAATCCGACGAGCCATAAACCATTCCAAAGTTTAAAAAATAATTTTTGATAAGTTTGAGTAGCGTAACGACGCCAGAGAACCCAACCAGCGAAATAAATTAGAACGGCGATCACGGTGGCGCTCGAAGCACGGGCCGAGCCCAAGATGCCCGCCGGTTCGACGAAGACATTGGTTAAACCTTTCAAGTTTAATAGGAGGGGTGAAATAAGTTGGATCACAACTAGACCGATCAAAATTTTCCGCCATTTAGATCCGACACGGGAACGCGTGAGCTCAATTAAAGTAATGGTCAGGATCAAGGATAAATAAGCGCCGGCGAAAGTGCTGTTACCCAAGGCCGCGAAACCGAAAAGGGTAAAGAGAGATAATAGCGCTCCCGAGAGGGCGATCGCCCACCTTAATAATTGCCAATCGCGCGCGGTTAATAATTCACTTAGTAACCAAGCGATGAGGGCGATTCCGGTAAGAAAAATCAATCCACTCGAACGGATAATGTCGGACCAAAAGGAACGGATTGGAAAAACACCCCAGACGGCCGAGAGATAGTGGATAAATAAAACCAACCCAAAAATCAACAACAACCATCGCTTACTGAAAATAATCTGTGACTGACGCAAAATTACTTTTACGCCAAAAACTAGGGCAATGAGCGCGATAAAACCAAAAATGTACAGATATTTGGAATTAACCGCACCAAAAAAGAGTTGGCGAGAATTAACAAAAGGTAAAACCAAAACAAAAATGGCAGTCAAAATGCCAGCCAAACTAAATTTATCAGGTTGATTAGATTTCATCGGATAATTTCTACCATTGATTTACCTCTCGTTTGATTTTGTCAAACTCCTTAAGGCCGAGATATTCTTTTAGACTCCAGCGGTTCGCCCACCCCATCTTGTGTGGCTTACAGAGAGCACAACTTCTCTTTTTTAATTTAAAAGTTTTTCTCATTTTGGGCCTTATTCTACCAGCAAATAACCCAAAACCCCAGCGGACCTTGCGGTTAGCTGGAGCGTGTATACTTACAGGTTACTCCTTCGATGATAGAAGTCAACGGTACTGTGGACAACCCCACTCTGCCCTCCCCAAAGAAGAGTCAAGGATACAAGCCCCGCCCTTGTATTGGATCGTTGTAGGCTAACCAATCATTTATAAAATCCGAGAAATCATGAACTGATTGAAAATACTCCGGGAAATCTTCCCGATTAAGAATTTGCCCGCGATTATTTTGGTTACCACTAGCATAATCTTGATAACTAGAATATGGATAAGCCGAAAGATGTTTCATTATCAGGGATCGGTCCAGGTCCGCCAGATTTTGCTCTCGCCAATTTGGTTTAATAATTTTTACCGGATTGAGGTGGATATAGGAAAATAAATATCGAAGATATTCATCAGAATCAGCATGGACGGCGTGAAAACGACTAGAAAATAAAGTCCCGACTCGTTCATGTTTTTTGTTGAAATACATCGAGTAACTCGTTAGCAGTTTGCCTAGATATTTAGTAATTCCCCCTTCGGTTGTCTCCCGAACAAGCAGATGAAAATGATTGGGCATGAGACAATACGCGCCGACACTGGCTAATTTTTTACCCCTCTCAATCTTATCCAACGGCTGATTTTGAATCAGACGAAAAACGATTGGTTCTGTGCCATTGCAAAGAAACAATAATTTAGTGAACCTAATGTAATCATCTTGGTTGGTAAAAATGTTTCTTTTATCAACCCCTCGACTGTAAATGTGATAAAACTCCCCGATGGAAAATTTAAGTTTGCGTTCCATGCTCAAGATCATACCATACAAGCCCCGCCCTTGTATCTTGTACAAGGGCGGGGCTTGGTAACGAGAGAACGAGGGATGGAAAGGGGCAAGAGGAAGATAAACAAACACCAAAAAACCACCGCGCCGATTAGGGCGGGTGGTTTTTGGGGTCTAGCTATTCGTTAGTATCCTCAAACTAACTCACAAGTTGAGATACTTTTTCAACTCGTGTTGAATTTTAAGGAAATCATTTTTGCTTAATTTCCCTAATTTTTCCTGACACTTCCTACAATCTAATGCGCGCACCTGATAAACAAGAGCTGTCGACACAAAAGAGAGGCCATTATCTTTGCTCGGTTTAATCGTTAAGGTGTGCGGAAAAGAAATCGCTTCTTCGTTGGTTGTGAGCGGTATCGCCGTAATCAGGCCCATGGTTACACCAGTGATCAAGGCAATTGGCCGCAAACCGTGTTGTTCGTGACCACCAGATGATGGTATCTCGACCAAAACAACTTCTCCAGGACTTAATCCTTGATCTGTCGCCATACATCGTCAGATAATTTTTCCCATTGATCTGTCTCTCGATTAAGACTCACCTGACTCCAATCTTTCTCCCAGAGTAGAGAAACTGCCCGATCAACAACCGCCTGTTCTTTAAGACCAAGCTTTGCCGACAAGCGTTTAACCTTCATTTTAGTAGCCATAATCATACTTTTATCCTACCACGCCGCCAACTAAGCAAGCAAATTACACCCCACCCTGCCCTCCCCAAAGCCCGTCCGACCGAATCATCCGGGTGGGAAGAGGGTTTAATTCCCCCCTTCTCCTTCGGGGAAGGGGTTGGGGATGGGGTGGAAATTTAATTGTGAGGCGCGGACACCAAAAAACCACCTCGGTATGAAAGCGGGTGGTTTTTGATAGAAATTGCGGGAGGCAACGCCTCCCGCAATTTCGGAAACACAAAAAATATCTTACCAAGGTGTCACCTTGGTGTACAGAGGTGACACCTTGGGGAAATGGGGGTAAAATATCGGGCAACAAAAAACCACCGCGCCGGTTAGGGCGGGTGGTTTTTTGTTTACCCGTGGCGACGCGAAGCGTCGCGGTAGGGGTTTCTAGCTATCCGCTAGTATCCTCAAACTAACTCACAAGGTTAGTTGGATTTAATTGGATTCCAATTCATACATCCGGCCATAGATATCTTTGCGATGGTCTATCGCAATCACAGAAACCTCTCGTGTTTCTTCCTTAACGATATAGACCACCCGCCAATCGCCTACTCTCAACTTATAATATCGAGAGAGTTTATTACTCAAAGACCGTGGCAAAATATCATCGAAATTCCCTTCGAGCCAAAATAGTTTTTCTAATACTCTTCGCCGAATAGGTTTATCCAAACTATTCAAATCTTCTTCAGCTCCTTTCTTCAACCGAACGGTCCAGAAAGACATGGCGGTTCTTGGTTATAGATATTTCTTCTTAGCTTCCACAAGCGAAATTCCCTCACCGGAATTTCGCTTTTTAGACAAAAGTTTTTTTGCAAATAATTCTTGTACTTCCAAACCGTAGTCCGGATCAGACAACACGCCAGACACCGTTTCAAGAACAAGACTTTTAAGAGCAAAATCTGCTTTTTTATTAATCATCGTAGTCATAACTTATACCCTATCATTATCAACCTGAACAAGCAACCCCACCCTGCCCTCCCCGAAGGGGAGGGGGGAAAATTAATTATGAGCACGGACAACCAACTCACAAGGTTAGTTCTAATTCGCGTTTATCTTTATCAAATTCTTTAAGACCGAAATATTCTCTATAGTTCCAACGACTTGCCCACCCCATCTTGTGTGGCTTACAGAGAGCACAACTTCTCTTTTTTAATTTAAAAGTTTTTCTCATTAAAACTTGAATAATCTATTCCAAATTGAAACCACTTGGGTTTTATCATTTGCAAGGAAAACACCTAGTTGTCTGCTGATATCACTTTTATTCAAACAAGTAATCTTTGCCAACCTTACCCATGAGTCACGCAATAATCCGGATTGTTGCCAATTTTTTATTTTATAATCTCCCTTACTCTTCCGTTCAGTGGTTGTTATTGATGCCAGCACAATATCATCATCGCCAATATCTAAAACTACAAAAGCCGGGCGTTGTTTCCTGCTACCATCTGTCTGACTAAAAACGACCAAGACAACATCTCCAAACTTATATTTGGTCATAGATTGAATCGGCTTTGCTGTAAGACTTAAAAAACTTATCCTTAGAAGCATCCCGCCATAAATTTTCGTGTTCTTCTTTAGCCACCCTATATTTCAGAAGCTTCTGGTATTCCAAACGAGGAATAATCATTAGATCTTTTTCCATAATCAAATTTTGGGGAATTGTTATTGTAGTCATATCGGCAGTGTAACATATCGCCGGAAACAGACAACAACCCCACCCTACCCTCCCCAAGGGAGAGGGAGAATTTAATTATGAGCGCAGACACCAAAAAACCACCCCGACCAGAGTGGAGGGAGTGGTTTTTTGATTCTAGCTATTCGCTAGCATCCTCAAACTAACTCACAAGTGTTAGTTGATGGTCTCGGTTCCGGTCTTGAAGTTATCAAGATCGAAGTCATAGAGGAATTCGTAAGTCGTGTCATCCGCTATACCCCAGTAGATAGCCGCAAGATCGAGGTAGTAAATACCATCGTCACTGGCATCATTGTTAGTCTGTTTAACGGTCATTGACACCCGAGTAGTGTAACCTTCATCAATCTGAATATTGTCAGTGGAGTCGGTCACCCCACTAGGAGTAGTGAAGGTGATCAAATCATCCAAGTCATCGGTAGTCGCCGTGCCAGAGTCGTAGACCCGATAGACAATCGCATCGGTGGTCGCACCAGTACCCATTGAACCATCGGCTACAGTCGTAGCTGTGGAAGTATCACCGATATAAACCGTGCCGTCTTTGGCAGTAATGTCGAAGACCATCTCGAAAGTGACAATATCGTTGTCATCGGCATCATCATCAGGCAAGGGCGTCTCCTTAACGCTCACTAAACTGACATCAATAAAGACATCATGGACACCATGAGCACCAGCACTCGCCACGCCGGTAATATCGGCATCAACGAGGTTTTCGCCAGTCGAGTCTTCCACCTCAACAAAGGTTACCTGGGCTGTTTCAGATTCGGAGATGTTAACAGCAATGGTATCACCCACGTCAAGTGCCGTGTCGACAGCGAGAAGGTCGGCAACGATCATAGCCGTTACTGTATCGCCGGCCGCAAGGGTGTAATCAACATCGGCCCAACGAACAGCTTCGTCCGCGCCGACACCGGTAGTACCAGCGGCATAAGCACCGCCACCGTTGCCACCGTAGGTAGGCGTACCGTACTCCTCACCGTCAATGATAAGCTTGATCGCCGGAGTCGCGCCACCGACGATAATATCATCGACATTAGCAGCCCCAGTAACATCAATATCAACAGCAAACTTTTTGATCTTTAGGTCAGAATCACCCTTGGCTTCCAAGGTAAAGGATAGCAATTCGACATCTTCAGATTGAGTTTCGTCGGTAGCATGTACATCAAGAATATGGGGGTCATTGATAGACTCATCGTCTGCAGAAATCTTGAGCTCCGCGCCGGCCGATGTGGCAAAGCTCTCAAACGAGAAAAGACGCACTCCGGTCGAAGGATCTTCTGAAGTTGAAGCACCTAAGCCGTCAACGAAACGGATAGAGCGGAAATCAACATCCCAAGACTCCCCGACAAAGGTTGAATCTAAGTTACTAACTGCAGAGATAGCTACAACAAGGTCAGCTGTTTCGCCGGCCTTGATGACCGCACCGCTATCTAGAGTTAAGGTTTTGGTCCAATCATTGTCATCATCGAATTCGTCACCATCCATTCGAGCAACCTCCTCGCCATTAAACCAAACTGATACTTCGCTCACATATTCATCGAAGTTGTCATCAGCGGTAGCTGAACTGTTAGTGGTGTCGTCATTACCGAAAACTAGCCGAACTGCTGTGAGTTCAATGTCGGAGCTGTTGTCGGCCTCAATTTCTAGACCAGCAATCTCCACATCTTCAGCATCTTCTCCAACTTCTTCGTTATTGAGAGAAGTGATAAGTTGGTATTCAGACACCGAACCCGCGCCGCCGGTCAAACCGGTATCGTCGTCGTCGGGAGTTGTGTCAGGTGTACCCGCGCAGGACATGCCGGTGGTGACACTAAAACCAGCGGTGCTTGTGCAACCAGCCGGTAAGGTCGGAGGAGGAACGGAACTACCCATGCAGGACATGCCGGTGGTGACACTAAAACCAGCGGTGCTTGTGCAACCAGCTGGAAGAGGCATGCTACAGCGAGCACCAGTGACAGAATTAAACATCGCGCCACCTGAACAAGGGCCACTCGTAAACGGAGGGGGAACAAAAGGAGGCGGTGTCATCGCAATCATATTGCTAACAACACCAGCCGTGATCGAGCCGTAGTAGCCGACCGCGGGGCTAATGTTATTGGCAGTCTGGAAAGCCATGAGCGCATTCTTCGTCTGATCACCGAAGTAACCAGTCGCGCCAGCCGCGATGGGGAAGCCCTCGCTAATCAAAAAGTTCTGGAGCTTGGTCACTTCAGCGCCGGAACTCTGCATCTGTAGAGGAGGAACTGGAGCGGAAGTAACCATACCGCCAGTTGAGCTACCACCAGTAGAGAGAGACAACATAGTGGCCCTCTGGGCTGGGGTGCAATTTAACACCACGCAAAGCATTTCTACATCGGAGGCGGTGATAGCGTTGACCTGCGAGACGCCATAGGCGCCGAAGACCACTGCTACCATCATCAAACCGACAACTAATTTCTTTATACTAATCATAATGAATCGATTAATAATCTATTAATTAATCCCGACGCTTCGGTCGGGATCCCGATTTAACATCGGGACTAATAATTGCTCTACTAATAATTTCTAAATCCCCTGCCACCGACCCGTCTCGACAAGCGAGACGAGGCAGGACCGGAGCTTTAGCAAAAGGAAGTTGGGTCAAGCGGAATTTCACAATTTTTCAGAGCAGAATATTCGGTTGTCAAAGAACACGAGCTAAGTATAGTACACTCGGACTCCGAGGCGCAAAATACTTAGTGTGGATAAGTGTAGCGTAATCGAGGTTAGGCGTCAACCCTGATTCAAGTTGTAGCGACTCCAACGGCGTTCGCCCGTCTTCTTGAGCGCGCCGGTTTGGATCAACTCGGCAAGCTCGCGTTGAACCGTTTTACTACCCACTTCGGGGATGAATTTGGCAATCTCCTTAATAGATGACCAATTGTGTTGTTTGATAAAGTTGATGATTTTCTCGCGCCGGGCGTTATTATCGCTTTTGTTTTTCTCCAGTTTTTGCTTAATTGGTAAGGTTTTTTGGGCTGGAGGTTGGCTAGGTTGACTTAGACTGGGGAAAGGAACCAAAGTATTTTTATACCAATCACCGGCGAGATAAGTTTGGAATTCGGTTTGCAGATTAAGATAACCGTCACGGAGGATGGAGAAATTCATCGTCGAGGCGCGAGCGTCAAGGACAGCGATATCAATGAGTGAAATAATCTCCTTAGTATCGGACAAAATGGCTTCGACCGGGACCGCGCCAGCGCCATCAAGGACAGTTATCACCGTTTTAAGTTCAAGGGCTTTATGTCTTAACTTCCATTTAATTTGGTCTGAATCAGCGAGGAAATTGGTCACTAAATAGACAGCGGCTGCGAGCTTGGCGGTTTTGTCCTTGATTGTGTCCTTTAGCTCCGCCGGCTGGCGGATGTCCTTTGGGTATAATTCCGCCATGTCCTTGATATTATATATAGGACACGGCGGATGTCCAGCCCTAATCCGCCAAAAGCGGACGGGCAAGTATGCTATAATTCTTCAATCCTTTATGAAAAAATCCGGTGAATCAAAAAAGCGGCGACTTGATTTAAAAGACGAAACCAAGCAGGGTGTTCTCGCCGTCATCGCTTTCGCCCTCGCGATCTTCTTCCTCCTCTCGAGCGCCGAGCTCGCCGGCGGCGCGGGACGGATGTTTTACCGCGCGGGGGGCGCCATTTTTGGCTACGGCTACTTCCTCTTCCCGCTCTGCCTCATCTTACTCGGACTCGCCTTCCTTAAACCCGTCCGACCAAACATCATCGGCAATCGTTTAATCGGTGGCTTAATTCTTTTTTTAGGTCTCCTCGGGCTCACCAGCATAATTCTGAATGACCGCGGTGGCATCGTGGGTCGAGCCATCGCCTTCCCACTGCTCAAATTCTTCGACACCTACACTAGCGTCCTCTTCCTCGGGGCGCTGGTTGTGGTCGCGATGCTCATTATATTCGACACCTCGTTCACACTCGAATGGTCACTCTTCGGTCGGTCACTCTGGAACTGGCGGCGAAAAAAAGAAATTTTGCCAGTGGTGATCGGCGAGACGCCTTTGCCCGCGGTTGCCAAGGTGACACCTTTAGATTCGAGTCCCCAAGGTGTCACCTTGGGGACCAAATCTTCTAACGAAAAAGACGAAACTACTGGCTTTGACACTTTGATTGGCAAACTGGCGCGGCGGCGACGAGATACCTTCGAGTCGCCGCCCTTGACGCTCCTTGAACGAGACGCGGGAAAGCCCGGCGCCGGTGACATCAAGGCCAACACGACGATCATCAAACGAACCCTCCAGAATTTCGGGATCGTAGTCGAGATGGACGAGGTTTCGATCGGGCCTTCCATCACCCGCTACGCCTTGAAACCGGCCGAGGGTGTCAAGCTCTCGCGGATTGTGGCGCTCCAAAATGATTTGGCTCTCGCTCTCGCCGCTCACCCACTCCGCATCGAAGCGCCAATCCCCGGCCGATCGCTGGTCGGGATCGAGATTCCCAACAGCACCAAGTCCATCGTCGGTCTCGCCTCGCTCCTCGCCGCGCGTGAGTTCACGGAATCACCGCATCCGCTCCTCGTCTCCCTCGGCCGCGGCATTGCCGGCGGAACGCATTTCGGTAACCTCGCTAAGGCCCCTCACTTCCTTATCGCTGGCGCGACGGGTTCCGGCAAGTCAGTGGTCATTCACACTTTCATTACTTCCCTCCTCTACCGTAATCCGCCCGAGTCGTTGCGCCTCATTATGATTGACCCCAAGCGCGTCGAGCTCACGATCTATAATAAAATTCCTCACCTCCTCACTCCCGTCATCACCGATCCCAAGAAAACGATTCTCGCTCTCAAGTGGGCGACGAAAGAAATGGAACGCCGCTACACCGTGCTCGAGCGCCATGCCGTGCGCGACATTCAGTCATATCATCAGTTGGAAATCGTCAGCAAGGCGGCGCCTTCAAATCCCCAAGGCACCGCCTTGCTGACATTGGCAACCGAGACTTTGCCTTACATCGTCATTGTGATTGATGAGCTCGCCGACATCATGGCGAGTTACCCGCGCGAGCTCGAGGCGGCGATTGTCCGACTCGCGCAAATGTCGCGAGCGGTCGGCATCCATCTCATTCTCTCCACTCAACGACCGTCGGTCGAAGTGATTACTGGTCTCATCAAGGCCAACATCCCGTCGCGGATCGCGCTCCAGGTCGCCTCCCAAATTGATTCACGCACCATCATTGATATGGCCGGGGCCGAGAAACTGCTCGGCGCGGGCGACATGCTCTATCTCGCCGGCGACATGTCGAAGCCCTTGCGTCTGCAATCGGCCTTCATCTCCGACGCGGAAGTGAAGGCCGTGGTCAAGTGGCTCATCGCCCATTACGGCGATGAGTTGGGAGACGAAATTGCGATCGATGGCGAACTTGCCTCGTCGGCAGGCGGGTCCGAAAGTGGCGTCTCGATTGGAGATGACGAAGAAAATGCGGACACCGAGAATGATTCACTCTATGAAGAAGCCCGAGCGCTGGTGATGGAGAGCGGCAAGGCCTCGGCCTCTTATCTCCAACGCCGACTTAAGGTGGGTTACGCCCGCGCGGCTCGGCTTCTTGACATGCTCGAAGAGAGGAAAGTGATCGGCCCGGGGGAGGGCGCGAAAGCCCGCGCCGTCTACGAAAGGAGTACCACCCCCAACGAATCATGACCAACCCCACCCCCGGGCGCACCAAACTGAAATATTTTCTAATCGCCGTTTTCGGCGCGCTCGTCCTCTCCTACGGCCTGTACCAAATGCGGGGACTAATTAATGGCCCGGAAATTATTGTGGAATCGCCAATTGATGGATCAAGTAGCGCTTCACCGCTCATCGCCATCCGCGGTCGCGTGAACCGAGTCGCCAAACTCTTCTTAAACGGCGAGTTGCTCATTCCCGATCACACGGGTAACTTCGAAAGTCAATTGCTCCTGGCCCAGGGTTATAATATAATCCAACTCGACGGTGAAGATCGTTTCGGCCGACGAGTAGAGCGCAAGCTCGAGCTCGTTTTAATTAATTAAATTTATGTTTAAAAAAATGAAAGCTGACCCCAACGCCACGAAGGTGGCCAAGGGTGATCAAATTGGGAGTCTGGAGAATGCGATTAAAGACATTCAGGGCAAGTTCGGCGACGGCGCAATTATGAAGCTCGGCGACCGGCCGAAGGTGGGCATTGGCGCGATCTCGACCGGTTCGATCGGCCTTGATGCCGCGCTCGGCATCGGTGGCGTACCGCGCGGACGGATCATTGAGATCTACGGCCCGGAATCCTCGGGTAAGACGACCCTCGCTCTCCATGTCGTTGCCGAAGCCCAGCGACAGGGTGGCGTTTGCGCTTTCATTGATGCCGAACACGCACTCGACCCCGACTACTCGCGAAAGATTGGGGTGAAGGTGGACGACCTCTTCATCTCGCAACCGGATTACGGCGAACAAGCGCTCGAGATCGCCGAGTCACTAATTCGGTCTGGTAAAATTGATGTGATTGTCATTGATTCAGTCGCGGCGCTTACCCCAAAGGATGAGATCGAGGGCGATGTCGGCGCTTATCATGTCGGCAAGCAAGCCCGCCTCATGTCACAAGCGCTCCGCAAGATGACGGCGATTGTCGCGCGGTCGAAGACGGTGGTCATCTTCATCAATCAAATTCGGATGCAGATTGGTGTCATGTTTGGCAATCCCGAGACCACCCCGGGCGGCAAAGCCCTTAAATTCTATTCTTCGGTCCGACTCGACATCAGGCGAATTGCCCAAATTAAAAAGGGTGAGGAAGTCGTCGGCGGGCGGGTGCGCGTCAAGGTGGTCAAAAATAAAGTGGCGGCGCCGTTTCGAATGGCGGAGTTTGATATTTTGTATAACGAAGGCATCTCGCCGGAGGGCGAACTCCTCGCTCTCGCGGAAAAGCATGGCGTGGTGGCCAAAAGCGGTTCGAGTTACAGCTATCAACCCATCGCGGAGGGTGATAAAAAAACTAGTGAGGAGATCAAACTCGGCCGCGGTTATGACGCGGCGCGGACTTATCTACGGGACAACCCGTCGCTCCAGAGGGAAATCCTCAAACAAGTCCGAGCTAAACTCGCCGAACCGACCTAAGCGCTCAATATAATCTTATGCTCGATTATAACGACATCAAACCAAAGAAGTTTATCGTTTTCGAAGGCGAACCGTACGAAGTGATGGAGGCGCATGTCTTTCGCAAGCAACAACGAAAACCGGTCAACGCGACGAAATTGAAAAATTTAATCACGGGCGGCGTTCGCGAACACTCCTTCGCCGTCTCCGACAAGGTGGACGAAGCCGAGATTGAAGAAAAAGAAATTACTTATCTCTACACCAATAAAAATGAGTATTGGTTCTGCGAGGTTAAAGATAAAGCTAAACGGTTCAAACTGGAACCGGATAAAGTGCAAGATAAAATTGTTTATATAAAACCAAATTCCAATGCGAGCTTGCTAACTTTCCAAGACCGATTTGTTGGTCTTAAAATCCCGATCAAGTTGGCGCTCAAGGTGACCGACGCGGCGCCGGCCGTCCGCGGCAATACAATCTCGGGCGGCGTGAAGCAGGTGACCCTCGAGACCGGTCTGGTGATTAATACTCCGATGTTTGTGAACCAAGGCGACACCGTCGTCGTCAACACTGAAACTGGTGATTATGTAGAACGAATGAGTTAGTTATCCGCTTCAAAAAATTGATAGATCAGGCCCTACTCCACGAAGGTGAGGGCGGAGCCGGAGGCCGTGCCGCGGCCGGTGCGACCGATGCGGTGGACATAATCCTCATAAGTCGCCGGTAAATCGTAATTGATGACATGACTCACATTGGCGATATCGAGACCGCGAGCGGCGACATCGGTCGCGACGAGAATTTGAATCCGTCCTTCTTTGAAAAGTCCGAGGGAGTGTTGCCGTTGACCTTGACTCTTATTGCCGTGAATCGAATCGGCCTTGAACCCGCGCTTCACGAGCATGACCGCGAGCTTTTCCACACCATACTTAGTCCGACCAAAAATTAAAACTTTTTGAAAATCAGGACGAATGAGGAGATCGTGGAGAGCGTCGAGTTTCTCCTGTCCCGCCTTGAGTCGCACAATGTCTTGATCGATGTTGTCGGCCGTCGCCCGCGTCGTCACCGAAATATGGACCGGCTCGCGTAAAAAATCATGAATAATCCCCTTCACTTCGGTCGAGAGCGTCGCCGAGAAAAAGAGTGTCTGTCTCATCGTCGGCAATTTGCCCATGATAAAACGCATATCCGGAATAAACCCCATATCGAGCATCCGATCGGCTTCATCAAGGATCACGGTCGTCGTGACGCCAAGTTTGAGCGACCCGCGGTTGATCAAATCTTTCAGTCGTCCGGGCGTGCCAATGACGAAATGATTATGATGCCGCAAATCACGAAGTTGGGGACCGATATTCGTCCCTCCAACGCAACAAACCGAGTAGAGTTGAAGGCGCGAGGTGAAAGCGATAAATTCTTGATTGATCTGGATCGCTAATTCGCGCGTCGGAACAACGATGAGTACCGGCTCGCGCGGATTCTTCAGCACTTTATGGATAATGGGAATGAGGAAGGCGGCGGTCTTACCGGTCCCGGTATTGGCGATTCCGACCACATCTTTCCCCTGCAAAATATGCGGGATCGCCCGATCTTGAATCGGGGTCGGCGAAGTATAACCCTTACCGATAATATTTTTCTTCAATCGCTCGTCAATCGAGAAACTGGCGAAGGAATGCTCGGGTAGGAAGTGTTGCTCCGTCTCCTCGACGACCACGGCCTTATTAATGAAAGCGCTAATGTCGAGGCGTGACCCCCGCGAACCACCGCGGCGCGACCCACCAAAGCGTGACGACGACGGACCACTGCGATAATGCTGGGGCGGTCGGGAGCCAGAACGACGATGGAAACTACGATTCATATGCGGCTCAACCTAGCATTATTCCGCGATAAAAGCAAATGAAATGTCAAATTCAAGCGGCCGTATAACCGAGTTCGGCAATCGCTTTCTGAATTTGCTCTTTAGTCACTTTGGTCGGATCAATTTCCCAAGTTCCCTTTTTGGCGTTGTAATCGACGAAAACCGATTTGACACCATCCATTGTGGCAGTCAACATTTGAATACCGGTGGCGCACGCCCCGCAATGCATCCCCTCAATTTTCATTTCCAACTTTTCCATAAATAATTAAGGTTAGTTTTTCTTCTCAATCGCCGGGGTATAGAGTTTTAACAAGAGGGAGTTTAACACGACCGAGACCGAGGAGAAGGCCATGGCGAAGCCGGCGATCTCGGGTCGAAGCGTGGCTTGGGAGAAACTGTAGAAAATCCGGCCCCAACGACTCGACGACTCGGCAAATTTCGCCACCCAAGACGCGGGCACACCGAGCGACGCTTGAGTGAAGAGAAGATGCGCCCCGCCGGCGATCGGGATCGCCACCAGATTGTAAATGAAGGCCCAGAAGAGATTCTGCCACACTTTCTTAATCGTCTTGCCGGAGAGTTGAATCGCTGTCACCACATCGCGCAGATCATCTTTGACGAGAATCACTTCTCCGGCCGCGATCGCCACATCCGTCCCCGAACCAATGGCAATCCCGAGATCGGCTTTAGCCAGCGCCGGCGAATCATTAATCCCGTCACCCACCATCGCCACCACTTTACCTTCCTGCTGGAGACCGGCAATCACTTTCTCTTTATCCTGCGGCAAGACCTGCGCCAGCACTCGATCAATCCCCACAAGTTTGCCGATCGCCGCCGCCGTCTTGGGGTTGTCGCCGGTAATCATAATAATTTCCTTCCCCATCGCCTTAAGCGCGGCAATCGCCGCGGCCGCGTTTGGTTTCAAAGTATCAGCCATGGCGATGAGCCCGGCTAGTTTACTATCAATGAAAACATAAACCACA
Source organism: Patescibacteria group bacterium (assembly GCA_038064935.1). GTDB lineage: Bacteria > Patescibacteriota > Minisyncoccia > Phycocordibacterales > JACOZG01 > JAGVGK01. The sequence continues at coordinate 6,580 of JBBTRZ010000026.1, read as the reverse complement.
GTTTTGGCCTCATTTTGCAACCGTTCAAAAACCTCTCTAAGATCACTGCCCACCAAATTAAGATTACTAATCAAGGTGGTATTACCGATCACAATTTTCTTACCCTCGACGACTCCCTCAATCCCCATTCCTTGCAGAGCGCGGAAATCACTGACCGATGGCAATTCGCCAACATCTTCCTTCCCTTTAGCGATGACCGCCCGCGCGAGCGGATGCTCCGAACCCATCTCAACCGCCGCCGCGAGTCGCAAGAGGTCTCGCCCATCAACCCCAAAGGCCGTGATTATGTCCGTCACTTTGGGTTCGCCAATCGTCAAGGTCCCCGTTTTATCGAAGGCAATGGTGGTGACCCGATAAGCTTTTTCCAATGCCTCGCCGCCTTTCAAAATAATGCCGAATTTAGCGGCCCGACCGATGCCGACGACGAGCGCTGTCGGCGTGGCGAGCCCCATCGCGCACGGACAAGAAATCACCAAGACCGCGATCATCTTCATCAGTCCCGCGCGGAAAGGTAGTCCGGCGACGAAGACCCAGCCGACGAAAGCAATGATGGACAAGACGACGACCGCCGGCACGAAGTATTCACTAATTTTATCTACCAAATCTTGAATCGGGGCCTTAGACGCCTGGGCCTCTTCCACCATTTTTACAATTTGAGACAGTAGGGTATTCTTGCCTACCTTGGTCACCTTAAATCTCACAAGTCCATCTTGATTCACGGTCGCGCCAATCACCTCGTCACCAATCCCCTTGCCGACGGGGAAGGATTCCCCGGTAACTACCTTCTCGTCAATATGGGTTTTTCCCTCAACGATCACCCCGTCAACCGGAATCTTCTCCCCCGGCTTCACGATCACAATATCATCCACCTTAATCTCATTAAGTGGCACCGTCACTTCCTGTCCATCGCGCCAAAGATGAGCTTCTTTCGCTTCCAATTTTAATAACTCCTTAATCGCCGACGAGGCCCGGCCCTTAGCTCGCGCCTCGATGTAACGACCGAGTAAGATGAAGGAGAGCAGAGCGGCGGACGATTCCCAAAACGGATGGTCAATGTTGAAAAAGAGAAAACCGATGGCGCTGTAGAAATAAGCGGCCGATGTACCAAGAACGACTAAGACATCCATATTGGCGACACCCACCCGCAGAGCCGTGAACGCGTTGCGATAAAACGGCCAAGCGATGACAAATTGAATCGGCGTGGATAATACCCAGTAAACATAATTCAAATCTAAACCCCAAATCTCATGCACATGCTTCAAATTAAACATGTGAATAAACATATAATAGATGACAATCGGCGCGGAAATTATAAAAGCGAGTAGAACCCGCCGGCCGGCTTCTTTAATTTGTTTGGCTTCTTTCTTTTCTTCTTCCTCGAGCGTCCCGCCCTCTTCTTCCGGCCGAATTAGATCGTAACCAAGCTGATTGATGAGCTGATCAATTTTCTCCAGAGTAATTTTAGTTTCATCAAATTCGAGGGTCACCTTCTCGGCGCCGTAACTAGTACTCGCCCTAATGACACCGGCTTGTTTCCCCACCAACTTATCAATCAGAATCGCGCACGACGCGCAATGCATTCCTTTAACCTTAAGTACGAGCTTGGTCATATTATTTTCTTAATCGTTTTTTATTTTCCGGTTTGTTTATAAAATTTTTCTTTGTTACCACGGAACGCCCGAGCCGTTTCTGGTCCGTTTTGTTGCCAGTTCCGGATTCTCTATTTCCTGTATTCGCTCATAACCCACTTTTGCCAGCCAACGCTTAAATGGTTCGGCTCTGGGCGAGGGAATTGATTGAATGAAACGGAAAATTCCTTCGGTGGTAGCACAATTTAGTTTTTGCACTCCTCCTGCCGTGGAAATAGAAAGGGGGGTGGCAATTTGCCCCCACCCTTTAGCAAGTTCTGGATCTCTACGACGCATGTCTTTCAAATAACCTTCTGGTTGAGTTGAACCAGTTAAAGCTTCCGCAACATCGGTAATCACAAACCACCACTCACCATTCTTGAGAGTTTTTCTAATTTTCTTACCCTGGAACAAGGCAATTTTTGTCAAAATTTTGTCGGTCATAATTTATAATCCGGTTTTAGACCGATCGGCAGATAAAACCGAGTTTTTTAAAATATTAGCAATTTCATTGCCTTTCTCTAGACTTTGGCCAGGAAGAACGATACCGAGACCGACTCGTGAAGCATTAGAAATAAAAACGCTGCAAATACCGAACAGCCGGTCAAAAAGTCCCTGACGAACCATGACATCTTGAACACTGGAGTAAGGTAATTGTTTCTCACTTTTATTTATTACTGAAGAATCCGTGCGAATAAAATCTGGAAGAAAAGCAAATCTAAAATTTTTCTTCCAAATAATCAGATAAATTAAACGCCAAACATACAAACTAAAACAGATAATCCCCAAAACATACAAAGCGTACCTGGTACGGAGCGACCATCCCTCAATAACGAAACCGCTTAAAATCGGTATTGCAAAAAACAAAAATAGAACAGCAAACCAAAGGAGGCCGGAAAAAAATCGGGCTGGTAGAAAACGAGAACTTATGGGGTAAGTATTGCTAGATATTTCTTCACTGGATGAAAAAGTGGCGCGAGAACTAGAAACTGTTGTCTGGCTAGATTGATCAGTTGGTAACACCTGACCACTAATCTTAGACAAGAGAAAAGATTTGAGACCTTCGGCGGCAATTTGATTGACACCATCAATGTGAGCCTCGATCCCGGAAGCAACGGTGGCGCTGGCAATATGAACATCATAGAGTCCCATCATCCGATCAAGTAAATCTTGATCCACATAGACATCTTGGATTTTGCCATACTGGACATGAATCTCCGTCGGCGTAAACACTCCTTTTTTGATAGTGACAAAACTTTCTCCCGCATCATAATAATATCGTCGAATATAGGCACGAACATAGAACGCATAAACAATTACCGTGAATAAAATAATCAAAAACCAAACCAAAATTGAGAAGCTTAATAAGTAATTAAAAATGTGTATCTCTTTGCCGTTAAAATTGACAAGAGTTTTGGTTTTACCAGAAAAAAATAAAATCGTTGGCGCTAATATTAAGGCAGAAACAGAAATCACTATAGGGAATACTTTTTGAACGATTTTCTTCCAAAACTTCCTTGGACTAAGAGGATATTGGGTTTGGAGCGCGCTTTTTTGAAAATTAGTCATGGATTAAGATTATTGATTATTGCGTGTTGACTAAACTCCGGGCGTGAATTGTCCCGATCATGTCTTCGTGGGCGCGGTGGACGCCACCGACATCGCCATCACCGCAAGGCACCGAGCAATAGAAGGGATAATCGCCGGCTTTCGTTACCTTGAACGAGAATGAGACGGTGGAATTGGCCGGCATCTTCTGGGAGATGCCGGCGGCCTCAATGGCAATGCCGTGATCATAGTCATCTTCATTGATCGCCGTCATCTTAATCGTATCACCCTGATTGACTTCAAAATTTTCCGGCGCGAACCGCCACTCATCGCGCTTAGCAATTACGGTAATTTCTCGGACCTGACCGGTATCAATGCCCTTATTCGCTTCATCGATCACAAATGAACGATAGAACACGCCCGCCCCAATAATCACAACGCCCACGATAAGTAAGATGAAATATTTATTCATGGGAAAATTAAACGGTTTTTATTTTTAAAAAATGGCGAACCAGTAGGCTCAACCCGACGATAGCTAAAATGCTGATCAATAATCGCGACCACCAAGTGCCACTGCCGGCGCCGGTGTCAGTAAAAGTTCGGCTTGGAATGAGTGCTTGTGTTTGAGCAGCAGTTTGACCAGTCTCCTTGACTTCAATCCAAAACGAAGCAAGCAAATAATCATCTGGAGCAAGGTTGGCGTCGGCCGGTCGAAATTGGGCGAAAGCGCGGTAAAGTCCCGGTGTGGGAAAATTAACCACAAAGGGAATTGAAGCCGAAGCAATCCCCACTCCCAATCCGGTTTCCATTGGCCTGGTATCGACATGTCCATTAACTTCGTCGCCGTGACCGTCGCCATTGGCCAACGCTCGCGAGATAAATTCAAATGGCCAAGAAGAATGGGGGTGGTTGTCATCGGTCGGATGAGTATGGATAAACTGACTCCAATCATCTTTGATGATCGCCAAGTGCATTTCGGCCCCGAGATAATTATCAAGTGCTACGGGCTGGTTGCCTGAAGCTGAAATAGAAAATGTTAGATCGTATTCGCGACCGGCGATAATCGGCTCGTCAAAACTTAGCGCCACTTTATAACCAGCCACTTCGGCTAGGCGAGAAAAATCTGTTTTATGATTTTTAATTGGTCTTACACCAGAACCCTCAATCAAGAATGGCGTATGTCCGAAAGTGTGAACAATTCCTCCTTGCTTGATCTCTGACCAAACTTTGTAGTTTCCCGGCGCGGTAAAAGTGTGATTGACATTAAAGATACCCGGGGTGGCGATTGGCTGGGGATGGATATGGAAAAATTCTTCGAGATCATCGCGGACGCCGATGACATGCATTAATTTCTCATGTTCTATTTCCAACACATAATTCGGCGCTGGCAAACCACTCGGCTCGTCACCAACGAAAAAACGCAATTCAGTCGGCACCCCAACCGTCGTCGAGGTAGCGAGGGTCAATAGATTGACCTTGAGCCCCGTTGTCACCGCCCCCACTTCACGATAAACCGTCTCATTGTGACCGCTAGTCATCTCATCAGCATGTGGCATCTGCGCTTGGAGCAGAAATCGCGTCGGCAGATAATACACGAAGGTGACGATAAACAAAAGCGTTAAAAAAATATAGGTCCAAAAACGGTTTTCTAACAAATTTTTTTCCATAGATTCTTCTCGTTTCTTCTTATAGTACCACCACAGTGGCAAGGCCCAAAGGAAAACCATAAACCAATTTCCCCATGAAAGGGGTAAGCCAAACAAGCCGGCGCCGGTTTCTAATCCATGAGTGTGAGCATTGCCGACACCCAGCTCGGCGGCGATTTTGCCAGTCAGAAGTTCCTCTTGGGTGATTGATTCGAGCAAAGTATGCTGTCCAGAATTGACCCACCAGTCATGAGTAAATAATCCGAGAGTCAGAATGAAACCGGCGACAAAAACCATAGCCCAGCCGGTTGCTCGCTCCAACTTATCTTTCCTCGCGACCAGCCAGGACAGAGCGTTAACGCCGAGGATGGCCAGAAAGGCTAAGATGAGCAACGGGATAATCCGGCCGAGCGCGTGGACGAGAAAGAGAGTCCAGCCGTAGAAAATATCGCCCGAACTCGCAATCTCGGTCAAGATCAAGGGGGTGGCCGGATGCGGGCAACCAACGCCGATATTGCCAAGAAACAAACCGAGTAAAAGCGCTTTCAAATAATCGCCCTGCTTCTGAATAAAAGCCGGCGCCGCTCCCTTATAAGTTGGCATATGAAATTTCATTAAACCAACTTCACTCAAGGCAAAGAGGTAAGCGAAAATACCAGCAATAAAATAAACCCAATTCTTGACCGTCTCGAGCGGCGTGGCGAGAGAACCGATGGCCAACTTACCCACCACCGCCGCCAGAATTCCGTAGAGACTCAAGGTGATGGCTACTCCCAGACCGAAGGCGAGGGCCAAGCCGAAACCTTTGCCCGCGCCCTTCTTAAGCACCATTGGGACAATGACGAAAGCAAGCGGCAAGGTGCAGGGCAGGACGATCATCGTTAATCCCATCGCATAACTGAAAAGGTACCAACCGAGACTGCCCGACGCCAAAGCGCTATTCTGTGGGCCTAAGACAAAAGCCCACAATAACCCAAAAATCATTAGGATCGTCAGGGCCAAGATGCCACCGATTAAAATCTTTTTAAAATTAGTTCCGTTCACGGTAGATTAGAAATATAGCAAACGAGAGACCAAGGAGACCAATATCCCGGAAAGTGATTAAATCAATGCCGGTAAAAAAGAGGATGAGCCCCATTTCCAAACTCGAAAGGAAAGCGGCATAGCGCACCCACCGTCGAGGCATGAACCAAATGACAAAAACTAGAGCCATTATGATCTCAATCGCCCCTTGCACTTGGACGAAAGCCGTTAGGGGAAAATTCAAACTGTCTAAAAAATCGCGAAACCAAAGGGGAGCAAACTGCGTCCAACTCTTAGGACTGGTAAGCAAACTGTAACCCGAATAAAAATAGGTGAGCGCGAGCGACAGCCGTAAAACAAGTTCTGGTTTAAGCCGATTCATTTCATGATTGCGATAACTCCTTCAACTTGGCTAGAAATTTCTCCTCATTCACTCCGCCAGTTGAGAAAAGTTCCTGGTTTAGAATAATCCCGGGCGAAGCAAAGATCAGATGCTTACCCGCCAACTCTTGACCTTCTTCTGTGGTGACACTAACTTCCCGAAATTTGACCGACGGCCAATCCTTTTCTACTCCATGCCAAAAGTCGCGGAACGCGGCGCAATGTTGGCAACCGGGCGCGGACAGCTCGAGCAACTCAACTTCTTTCATCACTAACATTATATCTCACCTCCCAACCTCTGTACCAGCTCACACCTCCGAGTGACGCTTCTCTAGCAAGGGTAAAATGACATCG
>JBBTRZ010000025.1:0-9480 GCA_038064935.1 Patescibacteria group bacterium | reverse complement strand
CTATTGTACCGAAAAACCCCACAGAAATGTGGGGTTTTTCGTGCAACAAAGCCGGAGTTTGAGACAAGTCAGGTTGAACATGTTTTTTGAAAGGAGAATACAAGTGAAAAATCTAGAGGGAATTACCTATGTTTACAACCCGATCTACAACCGGGATTACGGTATCCCGGGCCGCTTAAAAGAGATTCTGAATAAGGGTGAGGAATGGTTGGAGCGAGTCTCCTCGATCAAAGACAGGATTGCTTACGACCGGGCACCCTTCATGGCTTTTCAGGTTTGTTGTTTTGCGATCTGTCACCCAGACCGGATTAAGGAAACCGGCCGATCCGATCAAGAATTGAGATGCTTGCGCCAAAAGCTTCTCGACCTGCTCATCAAGAAAAACGGCCCCCTCGTCATTTCTAGGATCAGGAGCAAGATGACCGACTCGGCTGATTGGGAGATAATCAGGAGACACCGTGATGATTTCTACAGTGCAAGCATGGTTTGTTTGCTCAACGCCGTCATCAAGTTTGATCCCTGGCGAGGTTTCCAGTTTTCCACTTATGCTTCCCGGGCGATACACAATGCCTTCAAATGTGTGTCTAATGAAAAACAAAGGCGTAGCTGGGAAAAAACAAATCAGTCTTTCTTCTCCTTGCAAGGTCTTGAGATGCAAGACCCTTACCCGGATCATCTCATTTCTAATGAGAAACAGCTTTCACTTTTGGAATTAGCCGCAGACCCGGAGGTTTTGAGCGAGCAGGAACAGTCTGTGATTCACCAGCGATTTCTCGCCGAAGATACAAAAGGGAAGAGGAAGACTTTAGAAATGGTGGGAAAAGGGATGGGAATAAGCAAGCAGAGAGTCGGACAGATACAAAAAAAAGCGCTTCAAAAATTACGGATAATTCTTGAAGCCGCGGCTTAAGTCAGTCGCATATCGTAATATATCAAAGCCCTCGTCGCTCGCCTTAAATGGTGGAGTGACGGGGGCTTTCTTTTTTGATAGGATCAGGACAAGTGTGATAGCAAAAAGCCGATGATCAACTCGTCTCATTTACCAAAAGAAAATATGAGGAAGGGTCTGTGGGCCATCTGGCGCCATATTCAATCTTTCCAGAAAGAACTCATCGTTCTAATTGTTCTTGGGTTCGTATCAGCTGTAGCCAATGGTTTTGTCCCTTATGTGACGGGGCGTTTTTTCGATACGCTGATTGAACTTTCCCAGGGGGTTCACACTTTAGCCACGAACACCTTGCCTCTCTGGGCCTTTTTTCTCGGATTCTGGGTGTTGACTCAACTCGTTGCCAATAATATTGATTGGATCATGGATCGTCTCAACCGACGAGTGAATACGGAGGTGCACTTTGATATCCAAGTACGGGGTTTCAGACATCTGCTTCGCGCTCCTCTGATTTACCATAAAAATGTTCACATCAACGGCGTGTTGCAAAAAATAAGCACCACGGGCTGGAGGGTCTCATCCATTGTCAGGACGGTCGCCAATATTGCCCCGCAATTTCTAAGTATCGTGATTGGCATTGTGTTAGCGGCCAGTATTAACTCTTTTCTGGCTGGTATTTTGGTTATTGGTGTCCTTTTGTACATTGCTCTTTTGATAAAAATTCTTTTACCGATTGCGGCAGTTGATGCCGCCGCGCATAAGTCCTGGAATGAAAGTTGGGATGACGCTGCCCAAGCCGTGACCCAGATTGAGAGCGTCAAGCAAGCGGCGGCCGAGGAGTACGAAGATCGCACGGTGTGCGAATCCCTTATGGGTAAAACTTATCGTTTGTGGGCTAGACTCGAGCGCAATTGGAGTAATGTCAGTTTTTTTCAACGCCTGATCGTTTTCGTCACCCAATTAGCCGTGTTCATTTTTTCGGTGCGATTTATTTCAAACGGCACCATTACCGTTGGCGAACTAGTGGCGCTTAATGGTTATGCGGCAATGTTCTTTGGCCCCTTTGTCTCGTTGGGTTACAGTTGGCAAACGATTCAAAATGGTATTACCATTGCGGCGCAGGCGGAGGAGATTTTTGTCGGCGAAGAAGAGAATTATACGCCGGAAGCTGCCGTCACTCGGCCGCATTTTTCAGGCGAGGTAGTTTTTGAAAATGTTCATTTCGCGTACCAAGGTGATCAAACGAAGGTGCTGTCTGGCGTTGACTTTAAGATTCGCGCGGGCGAGGTCGTGGCGTTTGTCGGCGAGTCCGGAGTGGGGAAGAGCACGGCGATTTCTTTAATTTCCGGTTATTATTTCCCCTCGGTGGGACGGGTGCTTATTGACGGTATTGATACGCGTCGGCTCAATCTCACTAATCTTCGAAAAAATATTGCCGTGGTCCCTCAAGAAGTGGCGCTTTTTAATAACACCGTCAAATCAAATATTAGCTATGGCTCATTCGGAGCTTCTTTCGAGGCCGTCAGGCGGGCCGCCCAAGAAGCGCATGCTGATGAATTTATCAACGCCCTAACTACCGGATACGACACGATTGTCGGTGAGCGCGGCATCAAGCTTTCGGTGGGACAAAAACAACGCATCGCTATTGCCCGGGCTATTTTGCGCGACCCCGGGATATTAATTTTAGACGAGCCAACCAGTGCGCTTGATTCCGAAACGGAGCGTAAAGTCACTGAGGCGTTGGGGAAACTGATGAAGGGTCGGACCACTTTCATCATCGCCCATCGCCTGTCGACAGTGCGTCGGGCCGATCGGATTTTCGTCTTCGAAAAAGGGAGGATTGTGGAAGAAGGAACTCACGATCAACTGATGCAGATTGAAAACGGCAATTACCGTCATCGTTACGAGCTCCATATTGGATTGGTGTAGGCGACAACATATGAACTGGTTTTTCATCGCCCTTTTATCTACCCTATGCTTCTCGACAATTAGTCACATTGATAAGTATTTAATTTCTCGATATCTGCGGCATAGTGGTGTCGGGGCCCTAATGCTTTTCTCGGCACTATTTGGGGCGGTGGTACTTCCAGTAATTTTTTTAATCAATAAAAATGTTTTCTCACTTTCCCTGTCGAGCGCGCTTTGGTTGGTCACCGTTGGTATCCTAAGCTTCTTGGCGATTTTCTTTTATTTCAAAGCTTTAACCTACGCTGACGCCTCTACCGCTATCCCATTTTTTCAACTCATTCCGGTATTTGGTTTTGGCCTCGGTTTCATTTTTCTCCGGGAGACTATACCGTGGCAATCAATAATTGCCGGTCTCGTGATTATCATTGGTGTCCTCATTCTTAGTTTTGAGAAAAAATCTGGCCAACCAATAATTTTTAAAAGGCAAATGGTTTGGCTCATGGCCGGGTCTTCTTTTACCTATGCTCTTTATGAAATTATTTTTAAAATAATTGCGATTCAAGAAACCTTCTGGGCGTCTCTGTTTTGGCAGAATGTTGGTTTACTTCTCGCGGGATTGTTTCTCTACTTTTTCATCACTTCATATCGGCAAGATTTCCACAACTTATTGCGAGATAACTGGTCAAGAGTTATTGGTTTGAATCTAATTAACGAAGTCCTAAATACGGTAGCTGTTTCCTTAATTCAATACGCTTCACTGTTGGCACCAATTGTCTTGGTTTTGATGGTTAACTCACTTCAGCCCGTGTTGGTCTTTCTAATCGGCATTTTATTAACCCTTTTTCTCCCAAAAATTTCCAAAGAAAATTTAACTAAACAAACATTACTGCAGAAATCTATCGCGATCACGATTGTTCTGGTTGGCTCCTATTTTCTCTATTTTTAGTTTGCCATTCCTTTCTTTATGCTATAGTCTAACTGTCTTAACTTATGAACAAAGTCTCTAAGATTTTATTTTGGCTTCTAGTTTTAGGTAGTCTAATCTCAATCGCTCTGACTTTCGAGCAAACAGTGGTAAGAGGAGATTATAAGCGGACGGAAGTTGAATTCCGCGAGTAGCCGTCTAAATATATCCCCATTTACGGAGTTTGGCTTGACTATCAATGACGAATCGATTGCCGATGTCATTTCGGTAAAACATTTTCGGGATCTTAACTTTCTTGGCTAAATCATAGACATGGTGTTGAGCCTGCTCCACCGTCTCACCCATACCGGTGAGGTATAAGATATAACCACGATGATCGGAGATGTAGTATTGATTTTCCCTAGACCGCAGGGAGATCTCTTCGAAATGGACATGATGCCAATCAGCCTTCTTCATATCATCAAAATAGGCGTTGATTCCATAAGACGAATTCCGAGGTAACTTCTTGCTGTAGGGGAATGGTGGGACCGTGACGAGGATAACGATTCCATAACCGCGGTGCCATTTCAGTTTATAGGGTTCACCACGAGCCACGGCTTTCAAGAATTGGCCCCAAGGGGATTTATGAATTTCTGAATGCAGGTGGACGATGGGTGAGCCGAAACGCGGGGTGGCTTCGAGCGGGTAGGCCCCGGTTTTATTCACGATGCAATTGAGATCAATGTCGCCCCGATAATCAATCTTTTGTAAATAGGGCTTTAATTTAAATAAAGTTTTCTGGAAGAGCAAATTCCCCTCATCGTCATCATCGTACCAGGCGAGGGTTCCCATTTCACTCGTCGGTGGCCCCAAATCACCCGGGAAAAATCTTTTATATTCGACATTCATCTCGATCGGCCCGACCCAATCCTTGCCGTTGAAGTAACGAGCACAACCGATTTCCACCCCATTAATTTTTTGCTGTAATGTAATCGCCCGTGTTCGATATTCGGTATGACGATTATAGTTTTCTAAAACATTAAGTGTATCGCGACTGTCGTCGAACTCCGGCACATAGTTTAAACTCTTCGAGGCGTGTCCATTCTGTTTAATTACCCAAGCTCCGCGGTTCTTTTTAATAAAGTTGATGGCATCAGGAATATTTTTGAAATTTTTTATTGGTACCGTTTTTATGTTGTGTTGACTGAAAATGTCTTGGGCGTGTTCCCGATCACTCTCTAGTTTATCACCCAATCTAGATCCGCCGAAAACAGAATAACCTTTGGTCCGCAATTCGTCCTGAATTTTACCATACCCAATATCATCAAAAACTATCAACCCCCTTTTCCCCACCCAGGTTAATTCTCGACGCCAATCAGTCGTTTTGTTTAGGAGATTATCGAAATTGCCTCGTTGTTGTTTGCTATCAATGTACAACTTCACCTCGTGCCCTTCCTTTTTCATTAAATACGCCAAATTGCCACCAATTAGATCATTCGAGATGAATAGAATCTTCATAGTGATACGTTTCACCTTTATAACATAAATATGATATGCTGTTAAGCATGTGCGCTGATTCGATTCCTAGCTTTTTATCTCTCTTCGATCCTAGCATCGCTCCGCCTTTACTTTTCTATTCTTACTTGCCGGCGATTATTCTGTCGCTTGTTCTCGGCGTGTATGTGATGTGTAAAAATAATTTTGCTTTGGTGAGTAAACTACTCTTTGCGGTTAATATCTCTTTCGCGATATGGGTGCTAAACATTCTAGTTCAGTGGATCGCTGTTTATCACAATGTGCTCATGTTTTCTTGGCAGCTCACAGCCATGTTTGAATCCTTATTATTCTTATTCTCGGTTTATTTTTTCTACATCTTCATGGATAAAGAGAAACGAGACATCCCATCTTATCTGAAAATAATTTTGATGTTTCTATATTTGCCGATGCCTCTCTTGCTTGGTTCAAAGTGGAATATTGGCAGTTATGATCCGACGAATTGTGAAGGCATTGTTGGCCCCCTCTGGACCTATCTCTATTACTTCGAGCCGCTAGTTATTATCTGGATTACCTCTCTATGTTTGCGGCGTTATCTGAAAGCTCCTGACAGCGGGGCGAAGAAAAATATTTTATTCTCCGGCATCAGCGTGATCGCGTTCCTCTTCTTGTTTTGGAGTTCCAACTATTTGGGAGAATTGACTAAGTCTTATCAAATTAACTTTTTTGGTGCCATGGGCATGATGATTTTCCTGGGGCTTATGGCCTACATCATCGTCCGTTTCAAGGCCTTCAATCTCAAACTGATCGGTTCCAATGTTTTGGTCTTAGCCCTTTGGGTGTTCACCGGATCACTTCTCCTTATTGACAATATTAAAGTTTTACACCTCATCGTGGCGATTACGCTCGCTCTCACGGTGATTCTCGGCATTTTCCTTATTCGCGGGGTGCGGAGAGAAGTGAAGCAGCGCGAAGAAATCGAGAAACTTTTGAAAGCCCTCGAAAAATCAAATGACAAACTGTGGGTGGCGAATGAGAAGTTGAAAGAGTTGGACAAGCAGAAGACAGAATTCGTCTCAATGGCATCGCATCAGTTGCGGAGTCCGCTCACCTCGATCAAGGGATATTCTTCGATGCTCCTTGAGGGCTCATTTGGCGAGTTGGGGGAGAAGGCGAAGGGGGCGGTGGAGGTCGTCTTCCAGTCGAGTCAGAAGTTGGTCCGGGTGATTGAAGATTTCTTAAACATCACGCGGATTGAGTTGGGCACGATGAAATATGATCAAACGGAATTAAATTTCAAAGAGTTGGTCGAGACTGTCGCTAAAGAATTGAAGGTGACGGTGGAGAAGAAGGGGTTACAATTTTCCTTCGACGCCGATCCGGCGGGGGACTATCAGTTGATTGGTGATGCGGGCAAACTCTCGCAAGTGGTCAGTAACTTGATTGATAATGCGATCAAATATACTCCGGGCGGTTGGATTAAAGTAATACTTAATCGGGTTGCAGATAAAATCCGTCTGACCGTATCAGATAGCGGCGTGGGTATGCCGAAAGAAGTGATCCCGACTTTGTTTCAGAAATTTATCCGCGCCGATGATACGGGTAAAATTAATATTACCGGCACCGGCCTCGGTCTCTATGTCGCACGGCAAATCATCGAGGCCCACCATGGCAAAATCTGGGCCGAATCCGACGGTCTCGGCAAGGGAAGTCGGTTTATTGTTGAATTATGAATTTATAAATAAAGAAAAGGGTTGCTATCGTTAATTATGAACGATAGCAACCCTTGAGTAGTTTCTAGATTAGGGAGTCCGAATTCCACGGAGCTCCTCTTTGTCGAAGGTCAAGAACCATAAACTCCGATAATCCTCCCACACGAGCGGGGTCTCATATTTGTCTCGCTAAAGAGCCGTTCAAGAATCTGTCGGGCCTCCAGAAAGTACTCCAGACGATCGGCGTCTGGGTCCATGAAGGTCGGCCCTTGGAACCGGTGCTTCTGGAAGGTGTTGATGGTCGGAAACTTGTTCACGTGGTCCCTGAAGTATCGGAAGTGTTCCTCTACCACCTGCAGGGGTTCCATCCCCACGATGTAGGAGAAGTTCACTTCATGACCGAGCCGCCGTGCCAAATCCATGGCTTCGCGGGCGTCCTTGAGCTCGAGCGACTTCTTATCTCTCCGAAGCAGATTCCGACGGTCGAACACTTCGAGCGAGAAGCAGACACCGAACGGCTGTGCTTCCGCGAGTTGAGTGAGCTGTTCTGGCGCCGTAATCTGCGACCCAAGGTAGAAGATCTTGCCTCCGAAGCGATACCCATGCGTCACCCGCTTGAGTTCAAGTAAGAAGCGACACAGGATCTCGCTCTCTCTGTAGTTTCCGGTCACCACAGAGATTTGAACCAAATGCGACAAGTCGGTGAAGCCATACTTGTGCATCCAGTTCTCGAAAAATATTTTCAACTCATTCTCGGTCTGAACCAGCTGTTCGTCGTTCGGTGTGAGGCGGGACGTGTAGCAGAAGCGACAGCCTGCGCACGCCGACCGAGCGTTCGGATTAAAGTTAAACACCGTCTTTTTCCTACGGAAGTAGTACAAATCGCTCACATCTTCCATCGGATTGATCGCCTGACCGATCGTCGTCTCTCCGAGCAACAGAATGTCGCCCGAGAGAGTGAATTCGCTTTCCGGATTGACCGGCAGAGCGAAGAAGTAATTGAGCTCTCCTCGTTCTTTGGCGCAACGAAACTGATCGTTTTCGGCAAGACGGAAGTCCATCCGGATCCTGCCGAACTCGCAGTCGAGCTTAACGCCGTGAACATTCAGAGCGATGAAGAGAATGTCTTCCAGAGGCATGCGATAGCGCTCTGCAAGATGAGCCGCGTGCTCTATGGTAAGCATTACTGACCTCCTTCCGGGCGTGAGATGGCGTCGAGGAATCCCTCTCTCTTCTTGCAAACGATGAGTGTCGTGAGCATCGGCACGACGATCGTGCCGTGTTTCCCCACGATCTCCGAGATCCGCGCAAAGAACTTCTGCCGCTTCTCCTCAGGAATCTCCACAATTTTCGGAAAAGTATTGAGGAGCTTCGGGTATGTCTTGGCATTGTAGTTGTACGCCGTGTAGTACTTGCGGATGCCGACGGTGTAGAGCATGGGGTTTTGGACAACCTCCTGCTCGCGACGATGGAGTTTCGAAAGCACTCCCTCGTTCACCCCTCCGACGGTTGATTCGTCGGGATATGCGTCGGGTAGATACTCGTGGTAAGCCCGATTCACTTCGGCGGTTACCGCTGAATCTGAAAGAAAGAAGCTGTTCCAGACGAGTACGAGACTGCCGGAATCATCCAAAAGATCGTGCACCTTTTGGTACCCGATTCCCTGGTCGACCCAGTGGTAAGCGGTGAACGCCAGAACCGCGTCGAAGCACTCTGAGGACTCGAAGCTCTCGAAGGTCTCTTCAAGAATCTCGACATTCTTGAATCCCTCAGTCTGTTTCCTGGCGATTGCCGCAAGGTGGCTGCCCGGCTCGATGGCCACGACGCGGCCGCCGAGTTTGGCGAGTTCTACCGTGGCAATGCCGCTACCGGCGCCGACCTCGAGAAGCCGCGGTTCCTTGCCGATTCCGCACAGTTCCTTGATATCCGCGTACAGTTGTGCGGGATATCCGGGACGAACGGAGTGGTAGGTCTCGGCGAATACGTCAAACGACGCGTTGAAGATTGTTTTACCTTTGAACATCATGGTTGTTCTCCTTTTATTGCTTGTTTCAAAAACAGCATAAACCTGTTTTTGATCGAAGCAAGTTCTTGTGGACGACGGAAATCGCGACGACCGCCGAGTTCAATCTTTGCGAGAATGAACCCGGGACCTTGTTTGAATTCCATTATAGCACATTTCAGATCTACTTGATCACGAACCACTCGCACATGCCGATAGCCGACATTACTTGCCAGCGTGTCGAGGCGCGCGGTGTCTGACATCGATCGTTCTTCGCTACATGAGGCGTACGCTCCATTGTCGAGAACGATGTGAAGCAGGTTTTTCGGCTGCTTGTTTCCAATCGTCACGATGGAGCCGAGGTTCATGAGAAGACTTGCGTCTCCGTCAATCACCACTACTCTCCTTGTCGGTTGGACCATCGCAAGTCCGAGTCCAATAGAAGAGGCGAGCCCCATAGAGCCGGGGACGTAGATGTTTCTCTCTGAATCGAATCTCTCGAAAACTTCGCGAGAAATCAGGCTTTGTTGCACGAAAAACCCCACATTTCTGTGGGGTTTTTCGGTACAATAGT
>JBBTRZ010000024.1:0-10378 GCA_038064935.1 Patescibacteria group bacterium | reverse complement strand
TCACTGACTCGGCCGGTCACCATACCTCGATGCTCTGCATCGGGGTGATTTGATTTTATGCACTCGTTCGTCTTAATGAATTTAAGAGTGAGCCAGATTTTTGGATTGTGCCGAGCGAACACGTTTCAAAAATTTTAGCTACGAGCTATAGAAAATTTCGCGAGAATCATCATAATGATACTAGGATCAGAAAGATCCCGATCAAACTAACAGGAGGAATTTTGTCTTATTATCCGAAGAACTGGGAGCAAGAAATGCAGAAATACTATAAAAACACCAGTGGTTTGAAATAACCTGAGTGTTTGTTGCGCGTTTGCTAGATTTAACAACCAGTGTATGATTGTATGAATGGATCCAACCACCTTGAACCCAGAACTTTCAAAACCAACGATTAGAGAACGATTTTTACAGGCCTATGCCAATCTACCGCTGGGTTCTAGGGATGAAATAATCATTGTTTTTGAAGACGGACCCGTCTCGTGGAAAGCCGCTTATTTTGAGATTGCCAACGATACACCGCGTGGAGTCAAGGTTTTAGATAAGATTGAGAAACTTAATATTCTCTAAATATGTCTGGGGTAACTAAATCAAACGAGCCTATTTCAGTAGAGCTTAAAGAGCTTGTGATTGCGCGGCTTCTGTCTATTCCTAATAATGTTACTATATCAGTTGGGGATGAAGGTGATTTTACGCGTGCTGAGATCATTGAGAGAGTCAAGAGAGAGGACACGGTTGGGCGGGAGGTTGTCCGATCGCAGTTAGAATTTTTGAGAGCGTTAAGTACTGGAAGATTATTAGATGAATTGACATCAGGAATCACAAACTAGTGAGTAGCACCCTTCTAATTACTAGACCGAATAATGATCCAGGAACTTATTATCTTTTCTGGTGGAGTAAACATATTATCGAAGAGTGTAAACGCAAAGGCTTTAGCTTAATAGATCTTACTAAAGACAAGGCTAATAAAAAGAGGTTTCTTGGTATACTTCAGAAAAAAGCTGATGCTAAAATGCTTGTAGTTATGAATGGACATGGCAACGATAATTTTATTGCTGGACAAGGTAATGATCCATTGATTTCTTTTCAAGAAGCTGGGCTTTTAAGCAATAAAATTGTTTATGCCCGTGCCTGTAATTCTCTTAATGTTCTGGGCAAAAAAGCCGTGGATGAAGGAGCCCTAGCTTATATTGGTTATGACATACCTTTCACTTTTTATAAAGAAAACGAGAAACTTTCGAAACCGCTTCAAGATAGAACGGCCGAATTATTTTTAGACCCATCTAATTATGTTGCGATCAGTCTGATAAAAGGACATTCGGCTGGCATGGCAAATTTACGCTCTCGTGTTAAATTTAGAGATAATGTTAGAAAATTGCTGATTGATGGTCAAACTTCACCCTACTTCTATACCATTGGTGATCTCTATAATAATATGATGCATCAAATATGTTTAGGGGACAAAGAGGCTAAATTGTAAAATATAAGTCACTTCTAATTAAGTATGAATATGTAAGTAATTAAGAGTATCATAGAGTTATGGTTTTAAAATGGTATTTCCGTTGGTGGGCTTGGGTAATTTATACCCTTGTTTTGGTGTTTGTGATAATCAGTCTTGGTTCAAAAAAATTAACCACACCTCAACCCCAAACCAATACTTCTGTTTCTGTTCCTGCAACTTTAGCAACACCCCCAATTTCGACAGAGGCGACTGATAATTTTTATCAAGTAATAAAAGTAATTGACGGCGACACGATCACGGTAAGTAAGGATGGGGTTAGTAAAACTCTCCGTTTAATCGGCATCAACACACCCGAAACTGTTGACCCCCGCAAACCAGTAGAATGTTTTGGTAATGAAGCTTCTAATAAAGCCAAAGAATTATTAAGCGGTAAACAGGTAAAGTTAGAAGCCGATCCAACCCAAGGAGAACTCGATAAATATCAAAGGACTCTGCGTTATGTTTTTCTGTCTGATGGTACTAACTTCAACAAATTGATGATTGAGCAAGGTTTTGCCTACGAATATACCTACGACTTGTCATACAAATACCAAACTGAATTCAAACAAGCCGAAAAAGAAGCGAGGGCGGCAAAAAGAGGGTTGTGGGCAGACGGGGTTTGCCCTATCAAACCAGCGTCAACTACTCCAATAAATACTCAACAAACTGTAAGCCCACCGATTCCAGATGGTAAATACATTTGCTCTCGCAATGCTTATAACTGTTCTGACTTTAAGACCCAAGCCGAAGCGCAAACGGTTTTTGTCGCTTGCGGTGGAATCAATAATGATATTCACCAATTAGATCGGGATAAGGATGGAGAGGTGTGCGAAAGTTTGCCGTAAAAAATGTGATTAAATAAAGATGTCTAAAAACTGTCTCATTCTTCACAATCTCCGCAGTGCCCAGAATGTGGGCGCGATTTTTCGGATTGCCGATGCGGTGGGTAGAATCGAGAAAATTTATTTGAGCGGGTACACGCCGACGCCGGTTGATCGCTTCGGCTCGCCCAATAAAGATTTGACTAAAACGGCGCTCGGGGCGGAGAATTACATTGCTTGGAAATCATTCAGAAGTATTTCTCACTTAACCTATAAGCTAAAAGCTAATGGCTATAAGTTATTAGCTTTAGAGCAATCAGACAAGTCAGTTGGTTATAAAAAAGTAAAAATCAAAGGCCCAACGGCGATTATCGTTGGCAATGAGGTCAGGGGAATAAATCCCGCGATTCTCAAACGGTGTGACATGATTGCCGAGATCCCGATGCGCGGCCAGAAAGAATCGCTCAATGTCGCGGTGGCGGCCGGCATTTGCCTTTTCCGTTGGTTGGATATTGGGTGAACTTATTTTTGGCATTGCGGGCAGAAGTGGGTGCCGCGGCCCAAGAGTTTGACTTTGGTAATTGGGGCGCGGCAATTTTTACAAGGTTTCCCGGTCCGGCCATAAACTTTAAGATAGGGGACGAAGCCGCCGGGCCTGCCGTCGCTCCGGACATAATTGCGCGCGCTCGTGCCGCCCTCCCTGATGGCCAATTTCAAAATTCGCTGGATCGCTCGATGTAACTTTTTAATCTCCGAGTCCGTCAATTTTTTAACTCGTCGATCGGGCATTACTCTCGTCGCGAAGCAACTCTCATCCACATAAATATTTCCCAAACCGGCGATTAAGGTTTGGTCGAGGAGGGTCTGTTTCAGGCGGCGGTTGGGGTAGCGTTGCAAAATAGTTTTGAATGTTTCCCAGCCAAATTCTTTCGATAGTGGCTCCCGCCCGAGGCGGGCAAGCAACCCCTCCTTACTGTTGCTGGATAGTAGTTTTAGCCAGCCAAATTTACGCAAATCATTGAAATAAAGTTGACTGCCATCCGTGAAATGAAAAATGGCTCGAGTGTGTTTAGTCGGGTCTTCGGGATGTCCGCCGATCACCACCCCACCCCTAGCCCCTCCCCGAAGGAGAGGGGAATTATCTCTCCCCCTTTGGGGGGGTTGGAGGGGGTGATAAACAAGTTGCCCGGTCAGCTTGAGATGGATGGCGAGTGTAAGTTGGCTGGGAGATAAAGAGAGAAGCAGGATTTTAGCGCGTCGCCTGATCGCTGTGATTTTTTGTCCGGATAATTTTTTGACAAACGCCGAAGAAGATAAGGGGGCGACAGTTCCGGGCCAAAACACTTTCCCCGTTTTAATTATTTGACCCACCAAAACGCGTTCCAACTCGCGTCGCAGTGTCTCGACTTCTGGCAGTTCAGGCATATAAAATAGCTTTTAGCTTTTAGGTGCTAGCTTCTTTAATTCGTCGCGGACAATCGCCATGTCGTCCCAAGGTATTCTTGTCCCTTTTGGCCCCATGATAAAGGGGTCGGTGCCTTTGCCGGTAATGATGACTATCTCGCCGGCGCGGGCCTCGTGGAGCGCCTCGCGAATGGCCAAGCGTCGATCCATAATAATTTTATACGGTGTGCGTTTAATGCCACGGACAATATCGTTGACAATGGCCTCCGGATTTTCGTCATAAGGATCTTCGTTAGTCAGAATAATTAAGCGGCAATGTTCGCTGGCGATGGTGCCCATCACCGGCCGCTTCCAGGTGTCCCGCCCGCCGCCCGTGCCACCTAAGACCGCAATTTGCCCGCGCTCGGCAAAAGTTTGATAGACCTCACGCAGAGAATCCGGGGTGTGAGCATAATCCACTATGACGGTGAAGTCAGGCCAAAGAGAGTTGAAACTTTTGGCTTCAACTCTCTCCATCCGACCGCGCACGAGCGTCACCCCTTCCACGGCGCGGCGAATGGCGGTGCGAGTAGCGCCGAAGTGGTCGGCCGTGACAGCCCCAGCGAGGACATTCATGAGATTGAAGAGGCCGGGCAATTGCGTCCGAATTCGTTTCCCGCGCCAGGTGAAATTCGTTCCGGATTCCGTCGTGGCATAAGGCGACGCGTCGCGCAAGCGATAGACGACGATCCGACTAATTGGCAAAGCGAGGAAGTGCTTGGCCACTCGATCGTCGCCATTCACGATTAAAGTTGGCGCCGGTTTGCGCGAGCGCGCCAAAGCCCGGCCGATCGAGAGCTTGGCCTGCAAATATTTCTCATACGAACCGTGGGATTCAATATGTTCCGGTGCCAGATTAGTGAAGATGAGCGCGTCGATTTCAATGAAGCGGTGACGGAATTGTTTGGCGCCTTCCGAGGTCATCTCGATGATGGCATAGCGGCAGTGGGCTTCTACGGCCTGTCGCAGGAAGCGTTGGACGAAGAAGCGACCTTGAATTGTCATCTTGAATTTGTTCGGCTCGGACTTGTCCCCGATCTTGATGCGGATTGTGTTCGCGAGCGCCGTCCTTGCCCCGGTTGCTTCGAAGATCGCGTTCATAACTTCGCTGGTTGTCGTCTTGCCTTTCGTCCCGGTGATAAAAATGACGGCGATCGCCCGCGAAGGATGCCGATAGATCACCGATCCTAGAAATGCGAGGAGGTAGTGATAGATTGGTTGAGTTGCGCGAAAAATTGGTCGGGGGATAATTTGCCGACCAAACTTAAGAATTATTTCCAACCAAAGAGCTCGTCGCATACTTTTTTATTTTCTCCCCAGACGCTGGAGCGCCGCTTTCACTTTCGCCCCAACCTCGACTATTCCCGTGGGCACGAGCTTCAACGCCGCGCGCGCCTCCGCCAGCGTGTAACCAAGTCCTTGTAATGCCTCCATGGCTTCGACTTCACCGGCGAGGAGACTCGATTCGCCGTGATCGAGTCCGCCTAATTTGTCTTTCAAGGTGACAATGATTTTCTCGGCGCTTTTGCGACCAATGCCCGAGACGCGCGTGAGATAGGTGGTGTCGTCGGCAAGAATGGCGCGCCGCAATACCTCTGGCGCGGCCAGTGACAGGACGGCGAGGGCACTCTTGGGTCCGATCCCGGGGACGGTAATTAAGAGTTCGAAGTAGTTGAGCATTTCAGTATTCTCGAATCCATAGAGATCGAGCGCCGTCTCGCGGACGGAGAGATGGGTAAGCAGCGAGATATTCGCGCCAATCTTCATTTGTTCCCCATGCTCCTTTACCACATGCACGCGGTAACCCACACCACCCACATTGAGCACAATCCCGCGCCCATCCTTCCGTACCACTTCTCCCGTCAATTGCGCAATCATAATAGCCGTTATCTTATACTATTGCTTTCCCATTAGTCTACATGCTAACTTAAAGCTAATTATGCCAACCTTACCTGCCCCAATTATTCCCCAAAATGTAAATCATCTTAGGCCCCTGATTATGCAGGCGGTTGAAGAGGTGTTAAGTGATCCCGATCTCGGACTTGAGCTAACCGAGAAAGCTAAAAGGAGATTAAGAGTTGTCCGAGGGCGAATTGGTGTAACCATTCCATTTTCCCAAATTAAAAATAAATATTTGTGATGGTGATTTGGTCGATTGAATTCAAGCCGGAAACGGAGCATGATCTCGGTGGTTTAGATTGGATAATTCGCCGGCGGATTATTGAAAAGTTAGATTGGTTCGCTCTTAATTTCGATTCTCTTTTCCCGATCAGCCTCAAGGGAGAGTTTAAAGACTTTTCCAAGTTGCGGGTTGGTGATTGGCGAGTATTTTACCAAGTTAATTGGGAAAAACATTTGATAATCGTGTGCTATATTGATCGGCGCGACAAGGCTTACAAGAAAAAATAAATTTGCTTTTCCATTAGTCTACATGCTAACTTAAAGCTAATTATGCCAATTACGAAATCAGCGAAGAAGGCCATGCGGGGGTCGCGACGGAAGCGCGCGCTCAATTTGCGCCGGAAAAAGGCGCTGCGCGAAGCGTGGAAAGAATTGAAGACGCTCGCCGTGAGCGAGGCCGCCACGGCGGCCCGGGAGCAATTACCGGCCGTCTACCAAGCGATTGATAAGGCGCTCAAGCGCGGGATTATTAAAAAGTCCGCCGCCGCGCGCCGCAAATCTCAAGCTGCCCGCTTGGTTAATCAGAAGAAGAAAGTTTAGCGGGTGTCCCCGCGAGGAATCTCCCGCAGCTCTCGACTCGCCGTCGCTCATCTCGGCCTGGGCACCGCCTCGCGGCCCGATGTGTTCATCGGGCAACGCTCCGATGTTCGATTCCTCGGCGCGAGCAAAGCAGTTTGCTCGCTCGGGGACACTCTTCGCTCACGCTGTTCGCTCTTGGTGTCCCCGCGAGGAATCGAACCTCGATCATGAGCTCCGCAAGCTCACATTCTATCCGTTGAACTACGGGGACAGTTATTTATATCTACAGGTACTCGGCCAGAAGATCAACAATGGTCGGCCGATGCGGTTCTTCCGGCAAGAAGTCGAGCAGGAAGAGGCGCAGAGATTCATGATCCACCTCGGCGCCAAGCGGCAGGTGAATATGCGGCATGAGAAGTTTCTCGGATTGAATGATAATCCTCCGTTCCACTTCGTCCTCATGAAGCCAGAAGGAGCGCAGGGTGTGATAAGGGAAAAGATTATTGTGAATCTGAATTCCGCGGCGAGAAACGGCGATCCGGATTTTCCTGGGCGCTCGGGCGGTGACGATTATGAGCGTGAAGGTGCCGAGCAGGACCAAAATGGCGAGGAGAAAATTTTTCATCACGATCGCCCCGACGACGAGGATAAGAGCAAACGCCCCCACTAGCCAATACCAATTACTCGATCTCTCCCGCGGCGGATGTTCAAGCGTTTCCCATTCAATGATCATGGTTTTATCTTACAGCAATTGGGGTAAAAAGAAAAATCCCTCGATTCACCATTCGCCCATAGACGAAAGTAAATCGAGGGATGACAAGGCATTTACCTACGCGCCAACTAATCGTTGGCGAGACGAACTCGACGGAGATTTGAAGCCAAGCCCATTTTTGAGCAAGTCCAAATAAACCATTTGGCGAAGTCCAAATTGTACCAATGGATCCCCACTCGATAATCCCCCGGATGACGGTGGTGATAACCGTGGCTATCACCCTCACCTTGAGTGAAAAAACCTGTCAGCCAACTGCCACGGGCCGTACTCTTGGGATCGTCCCGCTTACCAAAATAATGAGCGACTGAATTGACGCAGAAGGTCATGTGCCATTGGATCACTAGCCGGAGGAAACCAGTTAAGAAAAGCGCTCCTAGTGCTTCGTCCCACAGTCCACCGATAAGTGCGGGTAAGATGAAGGTCATGACCAGCGCGGACGGGAGATCAAGCCGATGTTGCCAAAAGATCAGGCGATCTTTGACGAGATCAGGGATCAAACTGAAATCAGAATGAGTTTTCCTCAACATCCAACCGATATGCGCATACCAAAAACCGCGGTTGATGTTGTAGGGATCAAGGTCAGTATCAACATATTTATGGTGAGCCCGATGTTTACTAGCCCACTCAAAAACTGAACCCTGAAATGTCGCCGCGGCCCAAATCAGGTAGAAAATCTTTAGTGGCAAGGTTGCATCGTAGGTCGGGTGGGCGAACAGACGATGGTAACCAGCGGTAACACTAGTACAACTAAATTCAAACCAAATTAGTGCGAGGGCCACACTTCTCCATGAACAGTGGACAATGTCCATGAACCACAAGATAATCCCCAGGGGAATCATCAAGTGAACCGAACCGATAAATAAACATCTTCCTAAATCATACGGTTCATCTCTAACTTCCGCGATTGTCGTTTCCAAGACGATTCTCCTTTCAAGAGACAATGTTTCTTTTTTGAATTTGAAATGTTCAAATCCAGATATATTTTAGCCAGTTTTCATTTTTATTGCCAGTCAAATGAGGTTATTTATTTATCACGCCCTCTAATCACTGGCGTCAGTGGATAAATGGCTGGAAATTGGCGGGGGTGGTGTATAATAGGCAAGTTATTATAAGTCATAATTTTTTAATATGAATAAATACAAAATGTTAGTTGGGTTAGCGGTTTTTAGTTTGGCGGTCGCCGTGGCCCAAGTGAGTGCCCAAACGACGACGGCCTCCACCGAGCGTTGTGATTTCACCCGCGATCTGGAGCTCGGTGACGAAGGCGAAGATGTGCGGTGTCTACAACGCCATCTCAACGCTAAAGGTTTCCGAATTACCGAAGTCGGCGGTGGTTCATCGGGCAACGAGACCACCCAGTTACGCGATCTGACTAAGGAGGCGATTGTCCGCTGGCAGATTGCCAACAATTTGCCGAGCACTGGTTACTTTGGCTCGATGTCGCGTCGGGTTTACGAGGCGGAAATTTCTCCCATATCGTCCAATACGACAACACCACCCACCACCCCCTTACCAAGTTTCCCAATTTTACCAGCACCGTCCGCGAGCCCCTCATTAATTCCCGGTTGCGCCGGTACCACCGGTTACAGTGGAATGAC
Source organism: Patescibacteria group bacterium (assembly GCA_038064935.1). Lineage (GTDB taxonomy): Bacteria > Patescibacteriota > Minisyncoccia > Phycocordibacterales > JACOZG01 > JAGVGK01. Next base: position 1,546 of record JBBTRZ010000024.1, on the reverse strand, counting down.
TGGCGTGCCGTGTGGACCCGGGGTACCGGCCGTTAACGCTTCATCTCCAACTCCACCACCCCCAGCACCAACTACCGTGGCGTCCGCGCCCAACCAGGATGAGCGTAAAGCCCGCTCCTTAATTAAGAAAGTGCGCGCGCTTTTAGACGATACTGAAGATGATATTGAAAGTGCGGCAGATGACGGCGAGAATGTCGCCGTGGCGACACGGCTCGCCGAGAAAGCCGAAGAAAAAATTATTGATTCACTTTATGCTTTCATTGACCAGGATTTCACCGAAGCTTTAATCTTGGCCGAGCGGGCCAATGATTACCTCGACGATGTTCAAGAAGAAGTCGGGGGGAGTCAGGAAGACGCCGATGAGGCGATCAATGACGCCGACGACGCGATTGATGAAGCTAAAGACGCGATTGACGAAGCCGACGATGATCGGCGCGATGTGGATGAGGCCGAGGACTTGCTCGAAGAGGCCGAGGATAAATTTGACGAAGCGCGCGAGGCCTTTGATGACGAGGATTATAGCGAGGCGAAAGATTTGGCCGATGAGGCGAAAGATTTGGCCGATGAAGCCGTTGACGCAATCGGGAATTAGGTTGAAGGAAATTATTCTAGTTTGAGGAGGAGAAGCATGGAGATGATGCCAACGACAATCATCAAAAGTTGCAGTAGGGCGTGAGATTTTCTATCAGAGTTTTTGTGCAGTTCGGGAATTAGGTCAGAGAGGGCGATATAGATAAAGCCACCGGCGGCGAAGGGAATGAGCCAAACCGACAGAAGGCCGGCTAATCGTTCCGCCGTTAGGACAATAACGACACCCAAGACGGCCGCGAGGGCGGAGGCGAAATTAAACCAGAGCGCCCGAGTTCTCGAAAAGCCGGAATGGATCAAAACGCCGAAGTCGCCGATCTCCTGCGGGATCTCGTGGAGGATGACAGCGATGGTGGTGGCGATACCGAGCTCGGGGCTCACTAGGTAGCTTGAGCCGATGATCAGACCGTCAATGAAGTTATGCACCCCATCGGAGAACAAAATCATTTTCCCCAACGGATGAATCGCGTGATCCAAATCGGCCGACTCGTAGTGGTGGTGCCAATGAAGATATTTCTCGATGATGAAAAAGAGGAGGATGCCGGCGATGATTAGGAGGGAAAAGATGGTTGGGTTGCCGATCTGCTCCAGTCCTTCGGGAATGAGATGAATGAACGCGTCGCCTAAGAGCGCGCCGACGGCGAGCGCCACGAGGAGATAAATATATTTCCTAATCAAATCCTCCCGGAAGGAGATGGCAAAAACGCCAACGAGGGAAATGATGCTCACGACGACGACACTTAAAATGGGTAGATAAATGCCCATACCCGACGATTGTAACATAATTGACGGTACCATTGATAATATCCTTATTCTTAACCGTTAAGGTGATTCCAAGCTATTGAACCATTGCGGGCGCTTGACTTTCCAGCCGTCATGTGTATATAATGTAGCAGGTTCTTTGGGCTTTGTTGCATGAGAAATATCCAATGATGTTTAAAAACCCGAGGCGTGTTCG
>JBBTRZ010000023.1:0-13783 GCA_038064935.1 Patescibacteria group bacterium | reverse complement strand
TCAGAAGGGGACTATGCCGACCATTAAACTGATCGAGAGTGTTTCGGCTATCCGTCCCAAAACGACGAAACAGGGAGTCTATCGGGTTTTGAGAAAATTGAGGGATGAAGAAAAGATTGTCATTCATGGGAAAGAGGCTTCCCTAAATTTGCATTGGCTTAAAGACCGGAATGAGTTTTTTTCTCTAGCCCAATTTTATTACTTGCCGAAAGTCGCGAGCCCGGATAATTTTTTGAATGTTCGGGAAAAAGATAAAATTGTTTATTTTTTCAAAAATTTAAACTTACTCGATTCTTTTTGGAGCCACGCTTTCCATATGTTTGCCGAGACGATAAGTCCAAAAGAACCAATTTTTGTCTATAACCCGCATGAATGGTTTGCTTACGCCCGTCAAGAAACCGAACAAACTTTACTCAAAACAATGGCTGAAAAAACCAGACAAGTTTTAATTACCGTTGCTCATAATGAACCCCTAGACCGGGAATTAAGAAAGAAATTTAGTGGCGATCTTGCCCAATATCATATTGCCGATAAGAAAATTTTTGAAAAAGATAATTATTATTTTAATATTTTTGGTGACTGTCTGATTGAAGTGTTTATTGATCAAGTAATCTCTAAACAGATTGATGAGTTTTTTACCAAGACCAAAATTTTTGACGATCAAACCAGTGATGAACTTTCAGTAATTGTTTCCAAAATCGGGAAGAATAAATTGATAATTTCACGGAACAAAAAGAAGGCCGAAAAATATAAAAAGACCCTGTCGAAAGATTTTTACATCATGAAATAATTTTCAAAGTAATCGCCGAAATTCATCCTCGGTCAGATCGGCTTGTTTGATAATTTTTTTCATTAAGCTTCGATCCAAATCACCTGGATGCATCGGTATCCCCGTGCGACGATTTTTGATTGAATGAAATAAATAAAAATGACTTCCGATTTGTCGCTCATCATGGAAACCGGCCCGATGCAAAGCGTTGATCATCTGTCTCGGCGTGACATTAGGTATTCGGCTCATGCCATCGCGAGAGAGGGAAGATGTACTGCCAACATGACTTTTTCCGCAGGTTTTTCCTCAACCGGAATAGTTTCACCTTTCTCGATTGCTAGTTGCAAATAGCCGCGGATGGCATCTTCGGCCATAGTCACCGCTTCTTCGTAAGTGTCGCCTTGGCTGAAACAGCCGGGCAAAGACGGAACCGAGACCACAAAGTGATTATCCTCACCCTTTTCAATATTGATATTGAACAAATAATTTTTTTGCATAAGTTTATTTCACCCCGCCTTCTTTTCGTCGGCTTTTGTTCTTACAATGCTATCCACCAAGCCATATTTGACCGCTTCCTCGGCCGACATGAAGTAGTCGCGGTCGGAATCCTTCTCGACTTGGGCGACCGTTTGTCCCGTGTGTTTAGCGAGAATCTTGTTGAGTTTGTCTTTAATTTTCAAAATTTGTTTGGCGGTGATGGCGATGTCCGAGGCCTGGCCTTCCGTCCCGCCGAGCGGTTGGTGAATCATAATCTCGGCGTTAGGCAGCGCGAAGCGTTTGCCCTTCGCTCCCGCCGAGAGGACAATCGCCGCGCCCGAGGCGGCGAGACCGACGCAGACGGTTGAGACATCGGATTTCACATAATTCATGGTGTCGAGAATAGCCATCGTCGCTGTCACTTGGCCGCCCGGCGAATTCACATAAAGCGTGATATCCTTTTTCGGCCCTTCGGACTCGAGGAAGAGGAGTTGGGCGATGATGATATTGGCCACATGATCATCAATCACGCCGCCCAAGAAAATAATCCGCTCCTTGAGGAGCCGCGAATAAATGTCGTAAGCCCGCTCGCCGAAGGGTGACTTCTCGATGACGGTTGGTATTAACATCGATTTAATGTAGCATGGTTTTTGGATGTTGAAAAGAGAGGAGGAAATGTGACTAATTACCATGGTTACTTAAGTCAGAGGTTGAAGAGTTTGAACCAGCGGATAACCTTGAAGAAGGGTCATAGGTATCGTTTTAATCAAATAGTGCAAACCAAAACATTGTTGGATAGTAGTAAGATAATCAGTTTTTGGGAAGCGGTTTACCAAGGTTATCGTAGGAAGTTTAGCGACCATTTGTTTATAGTTGATAAGTCGCTAGTGAGTTTGGTCTTTGAACATGAAAAGGAGGTTCCCGTTCTAGTTTAAGCGTCCGTTAGTTTAATCACTGCCGGACGCTTCTTCTTTTGATTCATCTTTTTCCTCTGATCTCGCCAGCGACTCCAATAGTTGGAAAACTTGTTCGTTGATGAGGAGACTGGCGAGGTAGGCGTGGGCGCGAATAGGGTTCGCATCGGGATGGGCCACGAGTAATTTTTTCATTTCCACTTCAAGTTCTTCGGCTGGGGCTTCGAGTTTCTCATGCTTCGCAATCGCGTCTAGAGCGAGCCCCGTTTTTACTCGCCGCTCGGCGGGTACCAGCCAATCTTTTTTCAGTTCCGCTTCTGTCTTTTTAAGATGCGTCAGATATTGATCGAAGGGGAGACCCATACGCTTAATCTCATGCTTCATTTCGGCGAGCATCGTTTCTAATTCTGAATCAATGAGAATGGAGGGTAGTTCGATCGGTGTTGCCGCCACAATTTTCCCGATTAATTCGAGGCGTCGCTTGTCGCGGGCTTTAATTTTCTTTTCCTGTTGCAGGCCGATCTTAATTTTTTCCCGCAGGTCCGGTTCGGCCAAGTTCGGCCGGTTGCCCGCGGGCATTTTTTCTAAATCACAGATCACCGCCTTCACTTCGTCGTCGGTGACGGTCAAGGTTGAACCTTCTGCGGAAGGTTCAACCTTGACATTAACATCTTGAATTAAAGCGCGATAATCGGGGAGTCTCACTTCCGGATGCACGGCGGTGGTGATGACGAAGCCGAGCGGGTTGCCGCGGGCAATTTTCGTCAGCGTGATACTCGGCCGACCGAGCGCGTCAATTTTATGTTCAGTGAGAAGCGTCGGGTAATGTTGATTCAAGCAAAGCTCGGCCATCCGGTGAAGCACCCGCTCCTCGCCGAGCTCACGCGTCAGAACCTCGGCCGGGATGTAGCCGGGGCGGAAACCGGGGAGCTCAACCTCATTGCCCAGCGCCGCGATGGCCGCGGCGCGGTGAGACTCAAAAACTGGGGCGGCGATTTCGCCCCGAAGTTCCACGGTCGAGTGAGGAAGTTTTTTGATCTCGATGGCGATCAAGGGCAGAAAAATTAAAGATCTTGAGACTCGGTGCCGCTGGCGTTAAATTCTACTTCGAGCGAAGGCGGCGAGGCGGGATTTGGTTCTTCAACAAAATCATCAATGGGTATTACTGGCGGCGGTGGCAGTTCGCTGTCGCGGCGCGAAGTGATGATATAAATGCCGCCGATGATAATGAGTAAGACGATGATAATGGTCCCGAGTACGGGCCCCTTCGAGGGCGGTTCGCCAATCGGGAAATTATTCATTGAAGTATCGTCATTCATATTTAAATATTTAATTACTTAACTTTAGTAATGTGGCCAGAGGCCTATTCTAACTGGGATATTTAGCGGTGTAAAGTTTCCGTCCGCGCTCGAAGACGGCAACGGCCTCGGCGCGCGGTCCTAGCCCCGAAATCGTCACTTCTTTATTCTCCAGTTGCTTATAAGTAAGGAAGAAGTGTCTGATCTCCTTAACTGTATGCGGATTGATATCAGCTAAATCGTTGACCAGGTCCCAACGCGGATCGTCAATCGGCACGGCGATAATCTTGTCATCCGGCTCGCCCCCGTCCACCATGCGAAGCACCGCGACCGGCCGGACGCGGGCGAGGGTCCCTGAGAGGAGGGGATAGGTGGTGAGCAGGACCACATCCACGGCGTCGCCGTCAGCCCACAGAGTTTTGGGGATGAAGCCGTAATCGAAAGGAAATTCTTGAGCGCTGTGAAGCACGCGATCCAGGGTGATGAGGCCGGTTGTCTTATCCAACTCGTACTTATTTTTCGAGCCACGGCTAATCTCGACAATCACATTAATTTTGTCGGCGGTGCCGGGTGCGACATCGTGCCAGAGATTCATGGTGTGATTGTATCAGACGGCAAGGTTAAACCTTCCGTGGAAGGTTTAACCTTGCCGTCGTCGACGGTTTCGAACCCGGGCGACTTGATGTCAATCCGCCAGCCGGTCAATTTGGCCGCGAGGCGCACATTCTGACCGCGCTTGCCGATGGCGAGCGAGAATTGATCGGGAACCACCTCCGCCACGGCCTCGCGCGTCTCTTCGTTGAGGGTGAGGATCTTGATGATGGCGGGCGAGAGCGCATTCTCGATCAAAGTTGATGGATTGTCTGACCATTCCACAATATCGATTTTCTCGCCGCCTAATTCGCTGATCACGGTATTCACTCGAACGCCGCGCTGGCCGACGCAAGAGCCGACGGGGTCAATGTTGCGCTCCCGCGAGGCGACGGCGATCTTGGTGCGCGAACCGGCCTCCCGCGCAATCGCTTTAATCTCGACCGCGCCGCTCGCGAGTTCGGGGGCTTCGAGCGCGAAGAGTTTCTCGACGAATTTCGGATGGGCGCGCGAGAGTCGCAGATTGACGCCGCGCGCGGTGTCTTCGACGGCCACTAGATAACATTTAATTCTTTCACCTTGCTCGTAGTGTTCGTTGGGAACTTGCTCTTCGAAGGGCAAGAGGCCGGTCGCCCGTCCGAGATCAACGAAGATGTGGCCGCGTTCAATCTTCTGAACCTTGCCGTTCACGATCTCACCGGCGCGATTGGAGAATTCTTCAAGTACTGAGTGGCGCTCGGCCTCGCGGATTCGCTGGATGATCACTTGTTTCGCGGTTTGAGCGGCAATCCGACCATAATCATTCTTGGTTTCGAGGGGGAAGATCATCTCTTCACCGATTGCGGCATCGCGCTTGATTTTGCGCGCGTCTTCGAGCAGGAGATGCTGGTCTTCGTTGAAATTGATTTTAGCCGGTGTTGCTGGCAAGGGTTCCCCTTCAAGAGAAGGGGAACCCTTGCCAGCGGCGTTGCCAGCCCCCTTGCCATCGTCGTCGGTAAGCATCGTTTCATCCACCACCAGTTTCACTTGATAGAATTCAGCTACGCCGGTATTGAGATCGAATTTAGCTCGCACCACCTGGCTTTTTTTGCCATAATCCTTCTTATAGGCGGCCACCAGCGCATCTTCAATCGCCCCTAAGATTTTCGCTTGGGGAATGCCGCGCTCATCTTCGAGTTGCTCGAGCGCCGATCTTAATGTCTTCAAGTCCATCATAAAATTAAAGTCCGCGGTCGCGGACAAGGTTATTATTACATTTTTCTAATCTGGGCGTCAAGGAAATCAAGAATATACTGGCAATATTGGTGATAATCACGGAGGCAATCATTAATTGAACCGTAGATTTTTTGATAATCTACTTCGTCGTACTCGTGGGCGAGGATGTTTCTCGTTCCAACGCTTTTACTTATTTCCTTTCCGAACTCAACGGGATAAATTTTTAGATCGGCTAAACAAAAAAAAGTTTCCCTATAGTCTTTCGGTGGAGAGGTGTCCTTAAGAGCCAGGGCCGTAATCAGGTGGTTATTGATATCGATTGCTCTTACGATGATTCGCTCCAGTATTCTCTCCAGAGCCGCCTGCTTTACATAATCCTTAGCGATTTCATCTAAGGTAAAATTCTTGAATGGCTCAAGATGGACCAATTCATCTTGGATCAAACTGATTTTTCGTCGCACTAAATCTTCACGAATCATATGATAAATTTATGCTAGAGCCCCCCTTAGTAATTCTTGTCGGCGTTTAATCACGGCCGTTGCTAGTTCTCGTAACCTCACGGCTCCTTGGTATTCCCGGACAGTGAAGACCCGGAAATTCTCGTAATCATCAATGTCGCCAACCAACAACTCGCCATCCAAGACAATTTGGTACCGCAGGAGGATGTCTTCATTGTGCAAATCGGTTAAATCCAATTTTTGTTCAGGCACTTGCAGGGCGTTGCTCAACCGGTCTAGGATTTGCGTAAAGCGGTTGAAATTTGCGTAAAGCGGTTGGGGGTGTCGAGACATCAATGCCACATCATAGTCGCTCTGTTTGTTGGCGGCGCCGCTTGCTTGTGATCCAAAAAGCACGATAAACCGTAGATCATTCTCGGTGGCTAGTTTTTCTAGTTTCTCTTTTTGCTGGTCGTTCAAATTCATTTTCATTATGAGTTATCAACATGTTAACACAAAGTAATAAGTTATCAATATGTTAAGATATGGGCATCAGAATAATTATGGACGGCGAAATCCCAATGCACCAACCCGAAGTTCCTTACGGCGGCGGCCAGCCCCCGGCCGAGCTTCATCGTCGGCCGATCGTCATTCTCATTGTCGTGGCAATTATTTTGGTGGGGGTAATTATTTGGATCGGTAATTGGGCGCTCCGGCAGGAGGCGACCGAACCCGCGGCGCGCCTCGAGCTGACCGACGCCCAGAAACAGCAGATCCTTGATTCGCTCCGCGCGCCCTCTAATACCTCGCCTTTAACCGACGAGCAAAAGACGGCGATTATGGATTCGCTCAAAGCGCCGTCTAACGCTAGGCCATTAACGGAAGCCCAAAAACAGGCCATTTTTGAGTCGTTGAAATAGATATGGAGATTATTATCAATTTTCTTAGTGATGCGGCCAAGATTGTTTTCGGTTCGGCGGTGGTTGGCTTCTTCATCCCCGGTTTATCTGATAAGATTACTTGGGCCGTACTTTTGGGAGGGGTTGGCGTAACTGCTGGTTTTCTGACTGCGGCCGTGTCATTATCAAAGCGATTAAAGCAATCTAAAACATTATGAATCCAATCATTTTCTATATTTTTGCTCTCATTCTAGGTCTGGTATTGTTTTTTATCGGCGTCAAGATGAGTGATAAAAAGCCATGAGTGATACAATTTTATATATTATTTTTGGTGTCCTCGTAGTCTTTACTTTTGCCGTGGCTTATTATTATGGCCGAGGTTGAAATTTTGATTCATTAAAATAATAAAATAATTTTATCAATATGAAAAAATATTTGCTCGCCCTCTCCATTATTCCGGTTTTGTTCTCGGCTTTTTCAAGTTCAGTTTCAGCTCAATCGGCCACTGTCACAGTCGATCTTCCTAGTGGTCTTCAACAATGGCCAGCCGGCTCAATTAAAGTTATACGCTGGGCGGCGTCTGGTATTTTTGATTATAGACAGACTACGATACAAGTTGTAGATGTTGCTCCGAATGGCCCCGAAAGAACTTTAGTAGTCAGTTCTGTCGGGGAAGATTGGCAGGGGGAAAAAATCATCAGGATTCCGACAACAATTCCACTGGGATCATACAAAATTAGGGTAATGATTACTTATAACGGCGGTAACTCTACAGCTGTTGGTGATAGCAGTCAGTTTCAAGTTACCTTCGAGCTACCCCCTTCTGTTACTATTACCTCCAGTTTTCCTAATATTCGTCTGGATGATACCATTCACCTCCGTTGGGATTCCACTGGTAATGTGGGGCTTTCAGGACTTACAGTTGAGATTGCACAGCAATCCAATGGCCTCACCACATATCGGAACCAAGAGGTTATGAATGACGGCGTATTAGATATTCCAGTTACCCCTATGAATGGTTTTATTCCAGGGCAAACTTATACTCTTTTCTTATATAGTGCGGGTCGAGGTGTATTTGATCAAGGAAGCGCTTTTTCAGTCGATGATGCGCCAACGATCAATATTACCTCACCGGTCTGCGCTCCAACTTGTCCAATTTGGCAAGCAAATGTTCCCAATAACATCACTTGGACAAGTACGGGCATTACCAGCGATGTCGTAATCAACCGCTACCTCTCTACTGACACTGGTCGCCTCGATTCGTTAGCCACTGTTACTCTCGACAGTGCCAGTTTTAGAGTTAACGGCTCTCACACTTACACGATTCCGGCCAACATCTTCACTGTTACTAATCCGCCCAGTTCATATTTCTATACTATCACCGGAAATTCCATTTTTGATCAAAGTGGTAATTTTACTGTCACAACCGGTGGTGGCGCGACTTGCGGTAACAGTAGATGCGAAGCGGAAGCGGGTGAGACCGCTACCAGTTGCCCGGCGGACTGTACCGGTACTCCAGACATCGGCACCACGCCGACCCCAGGGTGGCATCCGCCGCGGGGGGAAGATCCTGATCGTGGCCGAAAGCATGATGTCCTTATCAGAGGTGACACCCCGGTCTGCGACGACCCCGCCACCCCCGGTTGCTGGCCGCCGATCAATGCGTCTAGTTTTTTCCAAAGGAAAATTGGCGATTTGTCGCTTCGCGGATTTGGGGCTTTGTGGGCAAATTTTAAAGATAATGTGCTTATTGGGGGCAATAGTATCGCTGACCTGACTCCTAGTTTGAAGCTTGATGTGGAAGGCAAAGTCGGTGCTCGAGAATATTGTGATGCTAATGGGGATAATTGCGTTCCCGGTGGCACATCGCCGGGCGGTAGCGGGGTGTCAAAGATTATTGCTGGTGACAATATAATACTCGGTCCGGCTGGGGTGAATGGTCTAGGTGAAGTGAGAATTAGTTCAACCGGTGGTAGTCCGGCCAATTTATCAGATTGCTCTGATGGCCAAGTTTTGAAGTGGAATAATGGTCTTTGGGGTTGCGGTGTAGATGAGGGTGGTGTCGCCGGTGCCGGAGATATTACCATGATTACATCCGATGGCGATGATGGTGGTCTGCTCATTAAAAGGCCACCTATTCTTAGCACTGACACGGTTGGCGGGGAGATTTTGAGTGGCGATGTCGCAATCTCTCTGCGTCGTGATTGCGGTGGTGGTAAAATACTTAAATGGAGGCCGACGGGATCTCTCTCGGAGGGTTGGGAGTGCGCCTCGGATGAGGGTGGTGTCGCCGGAACCGGTGATATTACCGCGGTGAATACTCCATCCGGCGGTGGTTTGGAGGGCGGCGCCACAAGCGGTTCAGTTTCTTTAACTTTACCGGTATGCAACGAGAACCTGATTTTGAAAAGAACAATGGTTAATAATGCATTAGCTTGGCGGTGTGTTCCTGATGATACTGGCGGCGCGGGTGGTTGGGATTATGTAGTCAAACAACCTCAAAAAATTGATTTTGTACCCTCCAATTCTTCTATTGTTAGTTCATCTATTGGTCTAAGTAGTAACAGACAACTTGATATCACCGGTAAAGTTCGTATTTATGGCGCCTCAACTGGTCTGCCAAGCGCTAGCGCTAATCAAGTTTTAATATCTAATAGTTCTGGCGAGGCCGAATGGGGATCTGTGCCGGGTCTTGCTACACCTCAAGTTTCAAGTGAGTGTTATGATCCGACTGGTGGGACTAATGCAAATAGTGAGCTTAACTATCTTATTTGTAGTCTTAATAACCTTAATGGAATTACAGGTAATCCAGGTTTTTGCGCTTTAAGCACAGTAGATTTAAAAGGGGACGGTTATTGTAAAGTACAAAAAGTTAATACAAACGGTGTTGTTCATTGGGAAATTAAAGCTTTAGGTCGTGGCGTAGTTGGTGTAGATTGGGCAAAATGCCGAGCGGTCTGTTTTTAGCCCACACATAAACCCCCTCAAGGGTCAAGCGTTCGCCACCGGCAAGGGTTCCCCTTGACATTCGATAAGTTCGCCACCGGCAAGGGTTCGTTCGCCACCGGCAAGGGTTCCCCTTGACATTCGATAAAATGAGAAAAAGCCAAGCAATGCTTGGCTTTTTTGTGTTTCCCTTTTGCCTCACTCCATGTCAAGGGGAACCCTTGACATCAAAAAAGGCGAGGAATAAAATTAGAGGGTGGAAAGAAAATTTAGTTTCGCGCCGGGTGAATATTACCATGTCTACAACCGTGGTAATGACAAGCGGAAAATTTTTCTCGATTGGCGCGACCATTGGCGCTTCATGGTTCTGCTCTATGTGGCGAATAGCCAGTCGGTAATTCACTTGAGTGACCACGAGGAGAAGGACCCGATTATCCTGTTTGATTTACCGAGGAAGGAAACTCTGGTTGATGTTGGAGCTTACTGCTTGATGCCAAATCACTTCCATATTTTGCTTAGAGAGCCGAGCGGAAGTAATATCAGCCGCTTCATGCTCAAACTCCAAACCGGATATTCAATGTATTTTAATAAAAAGTATCAACGGACCGGTTCCTTATTTGAGGGACCATTCCGCGCCAAACATATTGCTGAAGACGCTTATTTGAAATATCTTTTTGCTTACATCCATCTCAATCCAGTAAAAATAACTGATCCGGAAAATTGGGAGAAAAAAATAATACCCAACATCAATCAAGCAAAAAACCATTTAAGCCGGTATCGTTTTTCGAGCCTATCCCATTATCTAGGCGAGAACTTGCCCGAGAACAAAATTCTCAATCCCAAACAATTCCCTGATTATTTTGCTCCAGGCACGGAAAGGTTTTCAGATTTTATTGACGATTGGCTGAATTATTCCGATGGCATCTAATGTCAAGGGTTCCCCTTGACATGGGACTGGCTTACAACCGAGGAGGGCTAGTTTTTTAGCACTTTTCATTTTTCGTTATGGCGCATCATTTTCAGCAAGAAAATTGTATCTGATTTTAATTTAATTCTCGCCCAATCTTTCTGCGGTTCAGTCAGTTGATCACCTAGACCATCCAAGATATGACGATTTTCCATTTGTTCCAAGAGATCAATACATTTAGTTACGGTTTCCCGGAAAGACAGGCCGCTTCGCGCCTTAACAATTTGGCGATTAATGGGCCAATTATTCTTGGCGAAGTAATGGATATCAAAAATATCTCGACTAGTTTTACCAATTCGTTCGCACATCGCCATGAGTTTATGGGCAAACATATCTTCTTCGACCATCACCAGCATGGAGATGCCGAGCAGTGTTTTAACCTCATATCGCGAGCCGAACTGCCTAAGATTGATCTCAACTTTTATCCTCTGTGATTTTAGGTCGTAAGAAATAATATTCGTTAAATTGAATTGTTTGATATGGGAGTCAGTAATTTTTCCATACTCACTAACGATCTTTTGAATTTTTTCAAACACTTCGGTCTTTTTACTTTCATCTAGCAAATCAAAATCCAGGTCAAATGAGTCTCTCGGCAGGCCATAGAACATAAGCGCCGCCGTTCCGCCCTTGAAGCCAAGATAGGGGGCGATTGAAGTGTCAATGTAAATATCCTTCAAAATTTGAAGCAGAATGTTCTTATGTTTTGAATAATCCAATGTCATACGGATTGATTATTTTTATATGATTCAAAATATTTTTCCACCTTTTTCTCTAATCGTTGATTGTGATAAATTGGTAAAATTTCAAACACCTTGTCCCAATTTAGGTTAGCCAAGTTATCAAAGTGATAGTCTTTACTGACATAGACCCGATCCAAGAATGCCCGCTCCCGGGTCGCGATAGCGTAGCCCGCCGTGTGCTCAATTCCAGTCGTATTACTTAGGACATAGTTTTTTATTCGGATAAAGGTAATTTTTTGTTCGCCGACGGTAATTTCTCGATTGAGATAAGAGGCGACAAAAATATTTCCGTAAGATTGAAAATTAATTCCCGCCCGGGTTAGGACGGTTTCGAAACTGATATATGAAGGAGTATAAATACGAGTGGCTAATTCAAAAGGATTATAATTTTTATCTTTCGCGTAGAAACCGCGATGCACTCGAATTAATTTTCCGATCCGGGCATAATAATTCAATCGAACTCGAATTGCCACCGCGGTTTGTTTCCCCCACAACAAAACCACATCTTTGGTGGAAAAGATAGTTTTAGGTGTTCTCAATAAGGTGTCTAGATATTCACCTTTTGTGGGTTTTCTATCCATTTTGTAACTGGAAGTTAGCTTTAACCTAACATCCAGTCACTATTCTAATATCCTTGATCCTAAAAAGCAATAGTAGTGCTATACTATGTGTCATGTGGATTGATCCGGATAAGTTGCGGGAATTTATTCTCGAGACGGAGTTGATTGCGCCAACCGACTTTGACGCCGTCGCCCTCGAAGCGAAGACGAAGGGCAAGTCGCTCGAGGAGATGTTTCTCGCGAGCGGCAAAATTAAGGAGGATGATTTCCGCCGGATCAAGGCCTATCTCCTCGGCATCCCTTTCGTCAATCTCCAACGCGAGAAGATCGAGCGGAACACGCTCTTTATGATCCCCGAGCCGATTGCTCGGAAGCACAACATTGTGGCGTTTAAGAAAGGCAATAATACGCTTGAGGTGGCCATGCTCGACCCGGAGGATCTCGAGTCAATCGAGTTTATCAAAAAAGGGGTGGGGTTGAAGATTTTACCGCGACTCACCGACAATGAATCCATCAAGAGCATCCTGCTCCAATATCAGAAGAGTTTGAAGTCCGAGTTTGGCGACATCATCGAGAAGGAGTCGCGTCTCCTCGAAGCCGAAGGCGAGGGGGGGGCGTTGGGCGTAAGTGAGGGCGAGTTGAAGAAGCTGGCCGAAGATATTCCGGTTGTCAAAATTGTGGATACGCTCCTCCTCCACGCCATTCTCCAGCAGGCGTCCGACATTCACCTTGAACCCTTCGAGCGCGAGCTCGTGATTCGCTATCGAATTGACGGTGTCCTCCACGACGCCATGATCTTACCCAAGAATGTGGCGGCCGGACTCACCGCCCGGATTAAGATTCTCTCAAGCTTGCGCCTCGACGAGAAGCGCCTGCCGCAGGATGGTCGCTTCAAGATTGAGCACTCGGGCGAACACACTTCTTTTCGCGTCTCGATCCTCCCGACTTTTTACGGCGAGAAGATTGTCCTGCGACTCCTCCCCGACGCGATTGCTGGTTTTACTCTCGAGCAATTAGGCTTCCACGGCGCGGGGCTCGAGCGAATCCACGAAGGGATTCGCGGGAAGACGGGGATTATTCTCGTTACCGGGCCGACCGGTTCCGGTAAATCTACGACGCTCTACACGATTCTCGATATTCTCAATCGGCCCGATGTGAATATTTCCACGATCGAAGACCCGATTGAATATCAAATCCCGAGAATCAACCAAACCCAGGTTAAGCCAGAGATTGGACTGTCGTTCGCCGCCGGTCTGCGTTCGCTCATGCGTCAAGATCCGGATATAATTATGGTGGGTGAAATTCGCGATCGAGAGACGGCGAACTTAGCGATCAACGCCGCTTTAACCGGCCACCTCGTCCTCTCGACGCTTCACACCAATTCCGCCGCCACGGCCATCCCGCGACTCCTCGACATGGGGGTGGAGCCGTTTCTCCTCGTCTCGACGATTCGGTTAATTATGAGTCAGCGCTTGGTGCGACAACTCTGCTCGGCGCGGGAACGCTACACGCCGACCGAGGCCGAATTCAAGGAGTTGAAGACCCGGGTAGAAGCGGAGCGCGTGCTGGATGTCTTGGTCGCCGAAAACATCGTTTCGAAGAGTGATGGTTGGTCGAAGGCATCATTCGCCCGGCCCCTCGCCTCGCCCGAATGCGCCGATGGTTATGCTCATCGGATCGGCATTCATGAAATCATGACCCTCTCGCCGACCTTGAAGGAGATGGTAATGACAGGGGAGACGGCGGCGCGGCTTGAAGCCGAGGCAAAGAAGGAGGGGATGAACACGATGCTCGAAGACGGGATTTATAAGGCGGCGCGCGGGGTTACCAGTATTGAAGAAGTGTTCCGCGTGGTTAGTGAATAAACTAAAAGTTCAAAGCGTAAAACGAAAAATTTAAAGTACATAATGAAAAACTCAAAACAACAACTAAAAATTGAAAATACTTTGAATTTTAAACTGTTATTTTGC
>JBBTRZ010000022.1:0-14872 GCA_038064935.1 Patescibacteria group bacterium | reverse complement strand
AAGGTTTGAACGGTGGCTACACGGTGGTGGAAAGTTGGCCGAATGGGTTGAGGAATTTGTTCCGTGATTGGGGGCATCTTGCGATCGTCACCGCCCAAATCATTTCGCCAACCAATAACGCCTCGTTCCAGAAAGGTCAACGGATCCACTGGCGCGTCAATTACCAAATTCCCGCCCTCGTCACTCACTGGATCGAAGATCTCTCCCTCGATACCACTCATACCGATCTTGGCCCCAACACTCTGCAAGCCGGGTATGGGGCGGGGGCGAGTGTGGTGGTGGGGATAACAGGTTCGGAAATTGGCACGCCGGGAGCGGGAGGTAATAATACTTCCACCATTGATCAACTCGTCAACCAATACATGACAGCAGCGGGTTTTCCACCCGGGGTTTTAAAAGCCATGATCAGGATTGAAAGTTCAAATGATTTTTATTCCACTAGATATGAACCGTGTGAAGATATTGGTTACAAAGAAGATGGTTTGTACAACAGCACTTCTACCCCTTATTCTTACTGGGTAATAGGCGGTGGTGGTATGGCCACTGGCACCGGTGCCATGGATTTTGCTCGGAATAATCCCCAGCATTATTCTCCCAAAAAAATGATAGAGGAGTACAGTCTCTCAAGTTTCAAGATGTCAGCGACTACCACCCCGACTGTTTATGATGTCTGGAATGATAATAAGAATTTTTACTGGTATTGCCATGCCGTCACCAAGGAAAATGGAAACTACCCAGCACAATTTTTGATAGCTACGAGTTATGGCCCAGCCCAAATGCTTTACCGGAGTGCAATTCTTGAGGGATTCAACCAAAACCTAGATACAGACGATCCTTTCGATCCCCCTAGGAATCCTTGGGAGTTATTTTATCCGAGTGTGAACCTTCAATACGCGGTGGATCATTTGAAAGGGAAATATCAAATTGCCACTTCAGAAGGTCGAGGGTATGTAAGCAATGATTGCAAGGTTAAACCTCACGATAACCAATATTTCATCAACACTTACGGAGATGATTGGGTTGAAGCTCTAAAACTAGATTACCGTAATAATACCCCACGATGGCAGTCAATAACGCAATTACTGGATGATAATAAAGATCGTTTATGGTGGGCTGTTCGTTTTTATAATGGTAGAGCACCGTCTACAATACAACACACAAATAAGGTCTGCGGGGTGTATCACGAACAGAATCCACAACAATGAATAAACAAAAAATAAAAAAACGGGTAATTATCTTGTTAATTTTAATCGCGGTGATTATTCTTGGATATGCGAAGCGAGAAGAAAAGCTACTACCTATTAGAGAAGAAATCGTTGACCTATCAAATGTGCCCAAAGAAAAGCGAGATAATCGATATCGTCTATTGAAAAATATGACAGAAACTGAGCGGGATTCTTATGAAAAGAACCAATCATACTTTCTAGATGACAACGATCTATCTACCAAAGTCATTATTGGAATTTACAAAGCCGAGGATTATGGTGCGAATGGTGGTATTATTATGTTGAAAAAACTTAGTGACGGCCAATTTAGTATTTATTGGGAAATAAAATCTCCTTTTTTGTGGAAGCCTGAACTATCCATAAAAGAAGTTAGGGATATTAATAATAATGGATTGAAAGAGTTAATTATATACTCAGAAGGGGGAGTCTTATACAGAAACATAGAAGAAGAATATAACGATAGAGAATTTTGGGTAATCTCCCTCAACCCTAAAAGTAAAACATACAAAGTACTAAATCAAATAGTGGATGAAGAAAAAAATTTAGTTAGAGATTTTGATTTCTCTCATAAATATCCAAATAAGGTCTGGAATAGATTTTATTTTTTAATGAAACGCTATGACGAATTCCCCGATCTCTTCCAAGACAAAGACAATGATGGAATTCCAGAAATAATACTTATTAACCCAGCTCTAGAAAATTTCGATCTGATTCCGACCTCACCGGATATGATCGACAAAGGTCGCCAATATACTCAAATCTACAAATGGAACGGCTCCGAATATTCTCTCTGGAAAGAAGTAGCCGAATCATCACCGGAATTTAAGGAGTTGTTTAAGTGATTGACCAAACGGTTACCATGAAAAACAAATATCTTAAATACACCCTCCTCATTTTGGGTCTGTGCTTTATTTCTGGAATTTTATTCTTCCTGCCCTCTAATTCTAAACCGCCAATAGCTACCAATGATGTTCAGAATGCAACATCAACTCAAGCGACAACTCAAATGGATAATTTTATCTTATCCGAAGATGTACTAGACTGGAGTTCACAAATGCGGATGGTCACTTCTACCGAATCGATGTTGTCTGACAATTCCCCCGCTTATATCGTCCAGGAAGTAGATTTAAGAAGTAAGTTTTTCACTCTTGGTGCTAGCTACCCCCAAATTCAACGACTGCCCAGCGAAAGCAAACAAAAGAAGGTGAATGAGGATATTAAAAATTTTATAGATCAGGAACTTGAAGCAGCCAAACCAGACTTGATTGAAATTAAACATGCACAATCAGTATGTAGTGGTGATTATCCACCCGCTTCTTGTTTGGGTACATATGATATACATGGCCAGGTTTCAGTATTGAATTCTCGCTATCTAAGTGTGGCTTTTGGCGTTTATGGAATGGGTATTATGTCAGTACATCCATATCATAGTGCTCGTAGTTTACACTACAACCTCCAGAATGGTGAAAGGATGTTGCTGCGCGATTTCTTTAAACCCAATTCAGGTTATCTTTCTATAATATCAGCCAAGGTAATTTCTGATCTCAAAAATCAAATGGGGGCGAACACAAATGACGAGCAGATACAAAGTGGTGGTGGACTAGATGAAAAAAACTTTTCCAATTTTATTCTCAAAGAAAATGGGGTTGAATTTTTCTTCAGCGATTATCAAGTGGCCAGTTACGCACAAGGAAATCCAGTTGTAACCGTACCATATAGTGAGTTGGGTGGTTTTCTTGATCCCGAATTTGAGTCTCAAATACCGACTTTTGCATCCTCAACATTTTGTTGTTAAAAGTATTTTATAAAATGAGCACAGACCAACTAGCTCAAGAAGCTAATCGGAAAATTAGTGAATGGTTGGTGGGTAAAGATAAAATAGTGGTGGCGATTGATGGTTATGTGGGGGTGGGGAAGACCACGCTTTTGGAGAATTTGGTTAAGATAAATAATGACATCTTGCCGGTCCATTTTGATGATTTTCTCTATCCGCGTAAAGAAGTTAGGGAAGAAATAGATTTTGAGTTGGGATACAATTTTATAAACTATCACGAAATTGAGAAATTAGTAAACGCTTTCAGAATTTCCTCCGAACCCTATCAGACTAAAATCTTTAATCCCGATTCTGGCGAAGTTGATATACCAATCATTTACGATTTCTCGAAAAGAATTTTAATCATAGACGGCGTTCGGATGTTTCATCCGAAGTTGTTAAATCACCTCTGGGACAAACGAATTTACCTTGACGGTGATACCGAAGAGATTGATAAGCGACGGGTTGCGCGGGAAAAGGCGCGTTGGGGTGATAAATATTTTCCCGAGACTCATCCCGATTCACACTTCAGACAAATAACCCTCGCCCTCAAGCAATACCGAAGGAAATATCAGCCGGAACAGAAGGCCGACCTTGTTTTGAAAACTGACTAACCAAAGTACCCTTATTTATAGCCCTGCCTTGCGGTCGGGTAGGCACATTTGACAAAACTCGGCTTGACCACTTGACAAGTGTGTGGTGTTGGGTGTAGAATAGGGCCAGTAAATCGAGGTTGTTAATCCTCGGGGAGCCAACAAATCGGGCTCTGGAAACATACGATAGTTTTGGTTCTTTGAGAACCTCATAACGAAAGGAGAAGGTCATGCACCTTCCGCAGACACAAATTGATAACGGTTTGAAGTTGGGTATCCTGGGTGTCAGGAGGGTCTTGTCACCTATCGACGGCGTTCTTGTTGTTACTGCTACTCATGTTCAGCTACTGCTTACTAGTACTGATGACTATGGCCCCGTTACTGGTTCTACCTATACGGATATTGTGCGTGTATTCGGGGATGCGGTGACCATGTGGGAGCCGGTCGGAGAACCGTCAAGTGGAGGCAAGGTCGCCAACTATATTTTTTCAGTTACTGTTGCCGGCGAGTTGCGTGACCCAATGCGGTTCGTTGGATCTCTGGCTCGAAAGTTTAGGGGGCAAATAAAAAAACTCGGAGACCAGATTGATCAGGCTATGGCCGAGATCCGCGCCGAGGACTCTCGAAAAGTAAGTTGAGGTTCATCCGAACCCCAAGCGAAGACCCCAAGTCTTAGTTTGGGGTTTTCGTTTGCTTAAAAATTATTTGTCGTAGTGGCGACGCTGTATTCTCCGTTGCCAAGCGAAGTGTGGGTGTAAAGTTGACAAAGAGACATAAGTCATGTTAGGGTCAAAGGTGGAATGGCGGACATAGGTAGTAGTTAAACAGGTCTTTTGAAAGGTAAAGGAAATGACTCGAGTTTCAATAGGGGTTCAATCTAAAGAGGATCAGCATCGCTTTGTCGCTTCGATCCACGAATCCATTAATCTGGAAAGTTTACATCTGGATCCAATGGAGTTTTACCAAAAATGGGGAGGATCGATTCCCGGTTTGCCTCATCAGGAAATTGAAATTGTAGAACCGGGTGAGGAATTCTTTAAATCGAACAAGTTACACATTCACCGATCGACGAAAACCGGTACGCCGTTCGTGTGCTATCCCAAGCGGCTGGAAACGCTTCTGGACGCAGTTCGCATGTTTCGGACTTGGTGTTTGGGTTCAGTGGCCACGATTGTCGAGGGCGTTGATCTCAACACCATCTACACCCAAGAGTGTGGAGACAACGCCGAACGAATGGAAAAGATTTTGCGGGAACGGTACGGAATTCATGTTTGTTCGTCGATTGTTAACTTGTCGGATGTGCTGGAGAAACAATCTACACAATCTTATCGGCGTCCGGATTCTGAATGGTGCGACGGTATTGGCCGACCCTAGTAGCCAAACCGTTTTGTAAAAAAAGACCCAGCGATCACATCAAGGGTCTTTTCTTTTGCCTAAAAATTAGACACAAACTCGCGCTTGCTTTTGGGGTCAAATAGGTTTAAGATCGTTAAATAATTTTATGAATCGGGCGTTGATGATATTGATGGCGATTATTTTAGTCTTACCGTCTTTTGTCTTGGGCGAGGTGGTGGTGGTGGCAGGGGAATCGGCGGTGGAAATTGGGGCGGGGGAGGTGGTGACTTTGAGTCCGAGTGAGTTAACCCCGGCCGAGCCAGTGGCCAAGATTATGGGAGTGAAAGTTGTGACATCGGTGAATCCAGCACCTTCCCGCGCCACGGCTTCCGATCCCACAGTGAGTGACCGGGCGATTGATTATTTGATTGCCGAGCAAAATAAAGATGGTTCGTGGGGGGGTAAGGCAGCCACGAAATTTATTACGACCATCGCGGTTTTGGAGGCTTTGCAGGCGCACGGTGTGACGGGAGAGGTGGTGGATCAAGGTCTCGGCTGGCTCGAATATTATATTCCCGAGAATAATGATTATCTCGCCGAGCAACTCAAGGTTTGGGCGCGGGCTGGGGTTGGGACTTCGACCGTGGAAATGTTGGTGAATGGACTCGACGAAGATCGGGGCGGCTTCAAATTCAATCGCGAGTATGAACCCGATCCCTTGACGACGGCCAAAGCGATCCAAGCCCTTCACGCCGCCAACTTCCGTGATTGGGGTGATGAGCCAAATGCCACCGCTTCGCTAGGGCTTCGGTATCTCATTAATACTAAGCAAGTCGACCAGCGTTGGGCCGCATTCGAGGGTGGTGTCACTTCGCTACCCGTGACGAGCGAAGTGATTGAGGCCTTGCTCCTCTGGAAACATCGGACGCTGGGGGCGACAGCCATTGATGACACGCTTAATCCGGCGGTCACGGCGCTTATTGGTGCCCAAAGTCGTGGTGGTTCGTGGGGCAACAATCTGCTTAACACGGCACTGGCTTATCACGCGATTAAAGCATCGGGAGCCAGTCCGATCTACGACGCCGAGGCGATGGCCTATTTCGAGCGGGAGCAAGAGACGGACGGCAGTCTCCGCCACGACCTTTACACCACGGCGAAGGTGATTAAGGCGCTGGCGGTTAATGCGGCGCCCACCGGCCTCTTGATCTCCGATATTATTCCGACTTCTAATTTTCAGACCGGGGCGGTAACCATTTTCAATATTCGACTCACTAATCCGGGCACTGCGGCGATTGATACCGGTGATTTACACATCATTACCGACGATTACCATTTCGCTTCATTTGATTTCGAAGAAAATCATTTGGTCATCAACGCCGGGGCAACTCTTGATCTCGAGGTGGGGATAAGCAGCACTAGGAATTTCCAAGGCGAGGTGTCGTTCCGATTATTCGTCGAGGGAGAGGATGGAGTGATTCAGCCCGGTTCGTATTATGAAGAGGCGTTCACTTACACGGCTGACCCTAGTAATCGGCCGGGACTCCCGCTCTACTATGTCGCTTACAAGAATGTTGCGAATACCGGCACGCCGGCGATCACTTGGCGGTGGCCGGTCAAGTTTGATCCTAACTTAAATAAAGTTGCCCTTATGTGGCGACTCGAAGGCAGTAGTACTTGGTCGGGAGCGAATGTGACGGCGACGACCACGACCTCGAATGCCACCGTTGGCGGTCTCACCAATAACGCCACCTACGAAGTGACGCTCGGTACCTCTGATGCGTCAGGCGGCATCTACTTTTTCAACGGCAGTGGCCTCTCGCGCGTGAAGGTGAGTGATGTGGCGAATGTTTACACCAATGGCTCGGTCGCCGGCCGAGTGAAGGTGATTGACGGAATTATCCCGGCCGGTGTCGTAGTCAGTGGCGTTAATGCTTCCACCAACACCACCACTAATGCCGCCGGCGAATTCCTCCAACAGCACATTCCCTGGGGCACCGGCTACGCCCGCGTCATTGACCGCCGCTACGAAACCTTTATTACCAAATACCTCACCGCCGACACTAATCTCACCGAGGTAGATGTTTTCACCAAGTTAAAATAATTTGGTTATGCACTAGGCGCGGCGGTGGGGAGGTTTGAATGTGGTAAGATTGTGAATAAAAGAACATGAGTAAAAAAATACGGAACTATCTTATTTTTACTATAGTTTTTGTAACCCTTCTACTTTTATTGATAGTGTATATAAGGAGTAACGGCGGAGGTTTGTGTGCTGGGATGGGTTTTAACTTACTTATTCAGCCAATTTTAGCGATATGGTCCATCGTAACGAGTATAATTTTGTTCCCTAAAAATAATTTACCATCTTTGTTGCGCTTTTTTTTAATAATTATTTCATTGGTGATTATTTTTTTCTTAGTGAGGGGGGTGTCGCTATCAATTCTTGATATTGATTCCATTAAGGGTGATTGTCATATAGGTCCTTAATTATGCTCAACCCGGCGCAAAAACTTAATCCGAAAGTCTTCGATCTGAATGTCGAGCAGGCGCCAATTCGGAAGGGCTTCGGCGAATTATGGAAGTAAATTATTTTCATCGGGACATTGAAAATTTCCTTACTTCTCTGGATAAAATAACGCGGGCGAGGGTTGATAGGAGTGTACAGTTACTCTCTAAAAGGGCATACGAACTGACAATGCCTGACAGTAAGAGATTAGAAAAAGATTTGTATGAATTAAGAATTAGAAGCATTGAGAATATAAGAATTTTCTATACTTTTTTTGATGGCCGAGCTATTCTTCTGTACGCAATTCACAAAAAATCTCAAAAACTGAAATATAAAGATTTATCCACAGCTCGACAGAGATTAAACTTCTTGCATTCTCAATAACAGATATGTTATATTTATTAGTATGAAAAAGCAAAAAATAAAATTGAAGTCATTCCACAGCCTGCACAATAAGTGGATGAAAAATCCCGGGTACAAGAAGGCTTATGATGATCTAGAATTTGAATACAAGATTATTGACTCTTTGATTGGCGCGCGGATTCAAAGCAATCTTACTCAGAAGGCATTGGCTAAAAAGATTGGTGTCGCCCAGCCCGCTTTAGCTCGTTTTGAATCCGGACGAGTTAATCCGTCACTGGTATTTTTAAACAAAGTGACGCATGGTCTAGGTTTGGAGCTAACTGTTAAAAAATAATACAAGTGGTAAAATTATACCCAAAGTGAATATGAGTGAAAATAATCTATCGGTGAATTCTAGTAATGAATCTTACAAATGGCTAAGGATTTTATCTTTGACCTACTTAGTTTGTATTCCAATATTCATTTTTATTGGTGTGACACCTCATGGAGACTACACTACTGCTTTTCCGTGGATTAACATCACTTCAAGATTTGTTTGGTTTTTTTCATCAATTTTTATCGCGGTTTATGGTCTTGGATCAATTTTAAGGCAAAAGAAGTCAACAAAAATACTTTTAGCAACCATTCTAAGCGTACTCCATTTAATACTCGTATTTTCCTTTTTTTCTTTGTAGACTAAATTTATGCTCAACCCCGCGCAAAAACTTAATCCGAAAGTCTTCGATCTGAATGTCGAGCAGGCGCCAATTCGGAAGGGCTTCGGCGAGGGATTGGTGGCCGCAGCCGAGCAAGATGAGCGCATTGTTGGTTTGTGCGCGGATTTGACCGAGTCCACGCAGATGCATTTGTTTAAAAATAAGTTTCCCCAACGGTTTGTCGAGATTGGGGTCGCCGAGCAGAATTTAGCCGGAGTCGCTTCCGGCCTTGCGGCGATGGGTAAGATCCCTTTCCTCTCTTCCTATGCGATGTTTAGTCCCGGCCGGAATTGGGAGCAGATCCGAACGACGATTTGCTACAACAACCGCAATGTGAAGATTGTCGGCTCCCACGCTGGTGTGTCGGTTGGTCCCGACGGCGGGACGCATCAAGCGATTGAAGACATCGCTATTATGCGGGTGATTCCGCGGATGACGGTCGTGGTGCCGGCGGACGCGCTCGAGGCCAAGCGGGCGACCATGGCGATTGCTAAACATGACGGTCCTGCTTACCTTCGCCTTGCCCGCGAGAAAACGCCGGTAATAACAACCGACGATTCGCCGTTTATCATTGGTCAAGCCAATGTTTTAATTAGTCCCGAGAAAACGACCGTCGTGATCATTGCTTGCGGACCATTAGTTTATAATGCCCTCGTCGCCGCTCGGCTTCTCGCGCGGGAGAAGACCATGGTGACGGTAATTAATTGCCACACCGTGAAGCCGCTTGATAAGGAGACAATCCTGACGGAAGTGAAGCGGGCCGGAGCGGTGGTGACGGTGGAAGAGCATCAGCAAATCGGCGGCTTAGGTGGGGCAGTGGCCGAGTTACTCGCCGCTAATTATCTAGCGCCGATCGAGTTCGTCGGCGTGCGTGACGAATTCGGTCAATCGGGGACACCAGCCGAGCTGGTGGAACATTACAATTTGGGAGTAACTGGAATTACAGCCGCGATCAAGCGAGTGCTGGCGCGACGGGGATAAGTACTTGACCAAATTGTGGTAAACTGGAGAGGTCGGTCAGTTTACTAACTTCGCCGACATTATTATTATTAGCTAACTTTATATTTTATGAAAGGATTGCATGGTATTGCGTTCATTCTACTTATTATCGGCGGCTTGAATTGGCTTCTGACCGCCTTCGGTTGGGGGATTGGAAATCTCTTCGCGGAGGGCTCGATGATTACTAAGGTGATTTATGTTTTGGTTGGTCTCGCGGCAATCGTGGAGATTTTCAACCACAAGGCGTTGTGCAAGAAGTGCGAGGCGACTGGTATGGGGACGCCGACGAGTAACTAGTGGCTGGTTTTAGTTAAAAGTTAAATAATTTTCGGTTGGTAGTTGGCGGGCGCTTGAGCGAGATATTGCTCAAGCGCTTCGCGCGTTAGGAGACCAGCTTGGGCGCCAACCCTTTGGACAACGGACATGGAATTAATCGGCGCCCAAGCGAGAGCTTCGGGAATAGATTTGCCAAGCGCGACCGCGGTGACAAAGGTGGAGGAGAAAGCGTCGCCCGCGCCAGTGCGTTCAAGCGGCGCTTGCGGGTCAGGATAAGGTGGTATAAACCATGATTGCTCGCCATAAGAAACATAAGCCCCCTTCGGGCCATCGGTAATGACAGCAATTCTAGGACCGAGTTTTTTGACCCCAGCCAATAAATCCTTGATATCAGGTTTTGCGTTTTCTAATTTTAGAATTTTTTGCGCTTCACTCACATTGCAAAAGAAAATTTCCGTCCGTTCGTAAATCCCCTTCAATTTTTCGGGGCCCAAGTTAATTTGAAATGTGCCGGGTTGGAAGGCCAATTTCACTGTCTGGTTTTCCTGCAAATATCTCTCAATCATTCCGTGATAAGTAAGCGAGTGTTCACCGAGCGAACTTAGATAAATCCATTTTGGTTTCCCTATCTCCGGTAATGAATACGAATATTCTTCATGCTTGATGAGAATTGTCCGGTCATCTTGATACCACAAGACATAATGATAATTAGTTTTTTTGCCAGCGTGGCGGCGGACAAAACGCGGCTCAACTTTTTCTTTAATTAAAGTGGTGACCGCTTCATCGCCGTGGTAATCCGTCCCTAGATCAGTGACTAGCGCCGTCTGTAACCCCAAGCGCGCGGCAGCGACGGCGGCGTTGGGACTATTGCCAACAGCCGGGACCACCGTCATCGACTCATAAGGAATTTTTGCTCCGAAAGCCATGCAAATTTCACAATGCTCGTGATTCACACTGCAATGAAGCTCGGCATTTTTCAACCGAATGAAGGCATCGGTCACAATATCCCCAATTCCGACGAAATCAAATTGTTGCTCTTGTTGATTCTTCATCCGACGATTATATCAAGATGTTGATTGGTATGCTAGAATAACCCTATGAAAACTTTGCGGGAGTACATTAAGGAAGCTGGGGAAAGGGGGGTAGCGATTGGGCATTTTAATATTTCGAATCTTGAGGGTTTTTGGGGAATTATCCGCGCCGCGCGTGCCCTTGCCGTGCCAGTGATTATCGGGGTGTCGGAAGGCGAACGCGATTTCATTGGAGTTCGACAAGCCGCGGCGCTAGTCGCGAGCGTGCGTGCTGAATCTAGCTTGCCCATTTTTTTAAACGCTGATCACACCTATTCCTTCGATCGAGTGAAAGAGGCGATTGACGCGGGTTATGATGCAGTAATTTTCGATGGTAGTAAATTGCCGATGGAGGAGAATATGGCCGTCACCAAACGCTGTGTGGACTATGCCCGAACGAGTGGCCATGGGGTGTTGGTCGAAGGCGAGATTGGTTACATTGGCACATCGTCAAAAATTTTAGACGCTTTGCCGACGGGTGTCTCCCTGGAAGAGAAAAATTTACCGACGCCCGAGGCCGCCGCGCAGTTTGTGAGAGAGACCGGTGTCGATCTCCTCGCCCCGGCGGTCGGCAATATCCACGGCATGTTTAAAGTTGGTGGTGACCCGGCGCTCCACCTCGATCTCATTCGCCGCGTGCGTGAAGCCGCGCGAGTGCCACTTGTCCTCCACGGGGCCTCGGGTAACACGGATGCTGACATTCAAGGGGCGATTAAATCGGGGGCAGCGATCGTTCATGTCAACACCGAAATCCGCGTTGCTTACCGCGACGCCCTGAAGCAATCCCTCCAGGAAAATCCCGAAGAAGTGGCGCCGTACAAAATTCTTCGACCCGCGATGCAGGCGGTCGAGCGCGTGGTGAGTCAAAAACTCAAACTCTTCAATTTCCACCATGCTGACTGAGGAATTAGCGCGAGCAATTAAAACTTTTTTCCGCGGCGAAGTGCATACCGAAGCCGCGACCCTCGACACTTATAGCCGCGACGCCAGTCTCTTCAAGGTGCGGCCGGCGCTGGTGCTCTTCCCCCGCGATGCCATAGATATCGCGCGCTTGGTCGAATTTGTGAAGCGCGAGAAGCCACTCCACCCCGAACTCTCGATCACCGTCCGGGCCGCGGGTACCTGTATGTCCGGTGGTTCACTCAACGAGTCCATCATTCTCGATGTAACGAAATTTATGCATGGAGTGAGTCGAGTGAGTGATGAATCAGCAACCGCGCTCCCGGGCACCTTCTACCGTGATTTCGAACAAGAGACTCTGAAACACGGCCGAATCATGCCGTCGTATCCGGCCTCGCGCGAGCTCTGCGCTTTGGGCGGCCTGGTGGGTAACAACGCCGGTGGCGAGAAGACGCTCGCTTATGGAAAAACTGAAGATTACATCGAATCGCTTAAAATAATTTTTAGTGACGGGCACGAATATCTGGTCAAGCCACTTGACCGCGCGGCGCTCGAGACGAAGATGGCGCAATCAGATTTTGAAGGAGATCTTTACCGCCAACTTTTTAAATTAATTACCGAACACGAAACCGAGCTGGCAGCGGCCAAGCCCAAAGTGACTAAAAACTCGGCCGGTTATTATCTTTGGAATGTTTGGGATGGACAAACTTTCAATTTGGCCAAACTGATCGTTGGTTCCCAGGGAACGCTCGGCATTGTGACAGAGATTACCTTTCGCCTCGTGCCGATCAAACCAATATCTAAATTACTCGTCGTTTTTTTGAAAGATTTGACACCGGTCGCTCGTTTGGTTAATGAACTTCTGCCACTCAAGCCGGAGAGTATTGAATCGTACGATGATAATACCATCAAACTTGCGTTGCGTTTTTGGCGGGGAATCATGAAGTCAATGAAGGCGAAAAGATTTTTCCGTTTGCTGGCTAGTTTTTTGCCGGAAGTTTCTTTTCTTATCCGCGGTGGCTTGCCTAAACTTGTGGTGTTGGCGGAATTTTCCGGTGATAACGAAACGGCAATTAATGATGCGCTCATTGAGTCGGCCAAGCGAGCGGCCAAACTTGGCTTGCAGCACCGCGTGACGAAGACACCGGAAGAGGCCTCAAAATATTGGACCATTCGGCGGGAGAGTTTCAATCTGCTTCGGCACCATGTGAAGGGCAAGCGCACGGCGCCCTTCATTGATGACATTATCGTCCGACCGGAATTCTTACCGGAATTCTTACCTAAACTGACGGCGATCCTTGATCGCTACCATTTGTGGTACACGATTGCCGGGCATGTCGGCGATGGCAATTTCCATATCATTCCGCTCATGGGTCCGGAAGAATTACGCGACACGAAAGTAATTACGGAAATTTCTTCGCTCGTCTACGATCTCGTGGTGTCTTACGGCGGGTCAATCACCGCCGAACATAATGACGGGATTGTCCGAACGCCTTATCTAGAAAAACTCTACGGTCCCGAGATTTGTGAACTCTTTCGTCAAACCAAAACCATTTTCGATCCGCAAAACATTTTTAACCCGGGTAAAAAAGTTGGCGGTACAATCAAATATCTCACCGACCACCTCTCTCCAACGGTTTAAGATTATTTTTTAATGGGTGTTCATTTGCCTAAAAGGGAAACACCTGCTAAGCTCTGAATATTATTATGAGTAATCAAAATAATTTTTATGGAAGAAAATAAGACAGAGAATAAAGTTTCGTCAGCATCTTATACAGTCCCCGGGGCCATCGTGATTGCCGGTTTGATTATTGCGGGGGCGATTTACTCTCAAGGCAGTGGTAGCGCGCCATCCGCCGGTCAGGTGGCGGCTCCGAGTATCGCGGCTAATGCAAAACTGGAGAATTTGAAACCGATTTCGGCCGCCGATCACCTCCTTGGTGATCCGCAGGCCCCGATTAAAATTGTCGAATTCTCCGACCTCGAATGCCCTTTCTGCAAAACCTTTCACAAAACAATGCTTCAAGTAATGCAAGAATATGGCGCGAAGGGGCAAGTGGCTTGGGTTTATCGGCACTTCCCGCTCGACCAACTTCACTCGAAAGCGCGGAAAGAAGCCGAGGCCGCGGAGTGTGCCTTCAAGCTCGGCGGGAATGATCAATTCTGGACTTACATTAATAAAGTTTTTGAGATAACCCCGTCCAATAATGGTCTTGATCTCGCCCAATTGCCAGTTATTGCTTCAAGCATGGGTCTTGATGAGGCGGATTTTATCAAATGTCAAAACAACGGAGCGACGGCTTCAGTCGTTGACGCTCAATACCAAGATGCGGTGGCCGCCGGCGGTAACGGCACCCCCTTCCCCGTAGTCATCACTCCCGACGGCAAGAAAATTGCGCTCCAAGGCGCCATTCCCTTCGAAGGCATGAAGCAACTGATTGACGGACTTCTGGCGGAAAAGAGGTAGGGTTGATTCGTCATAATTTAGAAAATAAAAAAGAGCGGCCCGTTGTGATGGGTCGCCCTTGTGTGTTGTGTTTGAGAGGTGTCACTCCCGATCGATTGCTTTCCAAAACATCAAGAGGGTAAAACCGTCCCAACCAATCGGACCAACTTCGTCAAAATCCTCAAACGGTCTGCAATTAAAGTTCCCGCCAAATTTAGCCCAACTACTTTCACCCCTATTCGCAACAATCTTTACCTCCAAACAGAAACGATTCGAAATGTCTCTCACTCCAAGCTGTTTATTCAACCTTGAAAGAATACCGACATATGTGTGATAATCGCCGTTTTTACGATCAGTGTGATCTGCATGCACCAATCGTAAAACCAAATCATTTGGCCAACCCATTGTTTCAAGAAGACTGGGAGGAATTGGAATGACTTTGGTATCAACATAATTGGCACCATTAATCGAAAGACTTTTTTCTGAGATCGTCGAGCATCCTATGAGCGAGACACGAATTGCCTCTTGCGAATCCATTAGATTATTCCTTATTAGTTGAATGTTAAAACCAAAGAGCTACTACATTTCACTCCCGAATCGGCTTTGTTGCACGAAAAACCCCACATTTCTGTGGGGTTTTTCGGTACAATAGT
>JBBTRZ010000021.1:0-31709 GCA_038064935.1 Patescibacteria group bacterium | reverse complement strand
TGCCCCTCACCGCTAATTCTGATACACTAGCCCCCGGCAAGGTTAAACCTTGACAGGGGAGTATGGATAAAAATTTAACAACCTCGGTCTGATGATTATGGATAACGAAATTAAATTGAAAGCGACCGGCCTGAAACGCGAGGTGACGATTGGTGGCGCGGGGCTGACCCAACAAGCGCTGTTTGCCAAACATTTGGCCGTCATGCTCGGTTCAGGTCTCGCTCTCACCGAGGCCTTGCCGGTCTCGATTGAGTCGGCGACTGGACGATTGAAAAGCGCTTTGCAAGATGTCGCCCGGGCGGTGGAAGCGGGAGCGACACTCTCGTCGGCTCTTCACGATCATGGTCACATTTTCCCGCCGTTACTGATCAACGCCGTTTATGCCGGCGAGCGATCGGGCAATCTAGCTGTCAATCTCGCCGCCGCCGCCCGGGCACTCGAGAAGGAGCGTCTGCTCATCGCTAAGATTAAAGGCGCGCTCATTTACCCCGCGACCGTGCTGGTGATGGCGCTTCTTCTGGGACTCGGTCTCGCCTTTTTCGTCTTACCTAAAATTGTGCCGCTCTTCCGTGGCCTTAAGGTGGATCTGCCGCTTACCACCAGGGCGCTCATCGCTTTCGCCGATCTCGTGGACCGCCATGGCCTCCTTCTTTTCCTCGCCATTTTTGGCACCCTCGCGGTGGTCATTATTCTCGCGCGTCGGCGCTTCGCTCGACCGTTCACGCATTGGTTGCTACTTCACTTGCCCGGGTTCAAACCGATTGTGCGTCATACCAATCTCGCGCGTTTCGCGGGTGCCTTGGGGCTGCTCTTGAAAAGTGGGGTGACGGTCAATGAGTCGCTGGAGATTACCGAGCGGACTCTAAGTAATTATTATTACGGAACGGCGGTTCATCAGGTGGCCACGGCGGTCTCGCAGGGGACCAAGCTCGCTGACAATCTCGAACGCTTCCCCGAGCTCTTCCCGACGCTCCTCACGCGGCTCGTTCGCGTGGGGGAGATTTCCGGGAAGTTTGAGGAGACCTTCTTCTATCTCGCCGATTTCTACGAGGGGGAAGTCGACAGCGCGACGAAATCGCTCTCGACTGCGCTCGAACCCATTCTGCTTCTCATCATCGGCCTCATGGTCGCCTTCCTCGCCCTCTCGATCATCACTCCCATCTACCAAATCACGGGCAACATCAATCGGTAGGATGTTTCAAAATGGTCGCATTTAATCCCCTGCATGTTGGTGACGAAAGTAATTAAATCTAGTACATTGGTGTGATGAATCTCGGTAAGAAGCCTTTTTATTTTCTGCTAGTCATTATTTTTCTGGCGCTCATCGCCGGTGGCGCCTTGGCTTACACCACTATCTTCGAAGCGTCGCAATCAGCGATCACAGAGAGCTTTACGATGCTGACCAACGCGCGCGCGCTTCATCAGGATGTCGCCATTAAGGCCACGCTCACTTCGCCGATTGAGCTTGTGGCCGAGGGTAATATCGCGATGGATATTGAGCAGGGGGCGACCGGGCCGCGTCGAATGGCGACCACCGTGACCGGCAAAGCGAGCGGTTTCTCGGCCGGTTTCGAACTCCGTTTCCTCGACGAGACGCTTTACGGTAAGGTTGATGAATTTCCCTTTTTATCCTTTTTGTTTCCCGCTTCGGCTTCTTCAAGCAGTCCAATCGGTCGCTGGTTCTCGGTTACTATCGGCGAGATTGAAGAGTTTTCGGTGAAGCAGGGGATTGGTCATGAAGACATTGCGAAATTCCGAACGCAGTTTGAGAAAATTGGAGAATCAAATGCCGTTGGTCAAGTTGATTCGTTATTCGACTCGCTCATTCAAAGCGGCGCGCTGATGGTCGGCAAGCGCGCGGCCCTGGCGCGTGTGGCTGGCGCGTGGGTGCGTCAATATACAATGGCGATTGATAAAGACAAACTCGCGGCTTTTATGTTGGAAAAAGGGAAAGAATTATTGCTGACCGATTTAGGTGGCGGAATTCCTCCGAAAGAGATTACCGATTCGCTTGAAATGATCACTTTCGATCCGATTATCGTCACGATGAATTTATTTAATGGTTCGATTCGGTCAATTGTCGGCGGAGTGGAGCTCGCCAGCAATAGAGTTTCTTTTGTCGTGACCTACCGCGACATCAATGGCCCGATTACGGTGACGAAACCGGCGAACGCGACACCATTGATTCCTTACATTGAACAATCAATGGTGGAGATGGGTGGAGCGGCAAGTACAACCATTGGCGATGAATATTAAGGACACGGCGCCGGTGATTTGGAAAGAGATCGAGAAGGCGGAGCGGATTCTGCTCCACCTGCATCCGAGTCCCGACCCCGACAGCGTTGGTTCGGCGCTCGGGATGTATCACGCGCTCCGAGGATTGGGGAAGTCGGTGACGGTGATTGGCGGTGATTCGCCTCTGCCCACTTTTCTTTCTCACCTACCCGGGTTTGAGGCGATTGAACCGAAAAATTGGTCGGAAATTAAGTTAGCTGACTTTGCTCTCTTTTTAATTCTTGATGCGGCTAGTTTGGGCATGATCTCCCATTTGGGGCCGGTTGTTTTTCCGCTTACATTGCGAACGATCGTTATTGATCACCACATTACTAACCAAGAATTTGCCGAGGTGAATCTCGTCGCTCCGGAATATCCAGCGACCGCCCAGATTCTCTACGAACTTTTTTCAATTTGGGGCGTTAAGCTTACCCACGACATCGCGCTGTGTCTCTTCGTCGGTCTCTGGGGCGACACTTTAAGTTTCAAAATTCCGGCGACCTTGCCCGGTACTTTTGCCGCTGCCGCCGATCTCGTCAAACACGCGCCGGACTTTGCCGCGGCGGTTTTCACTATTGAAAATAATCGGACGCCGGAGGAATTTGCCTTTCAGGCACTGGCGCTTAATTCCCTCACGGTCCTGCCGGGTGGCCGGGTAGCGTATGTGGCCATCTCTAATGACGCGCTATTAAGCAAGGGAATTAAAACTTCACATCTCGAAGGTGGAGGAATTTCTAATTTTATTAAATCCGTGCGTGGCTGGGAGATTGGCGCTTGCTTCATCGAAATCGCGCCGGGCCAGGTTAAAGCCAGTTTCCGCACCCGCGATGTGACCAAGTTTGATCTCTCAAGGTTGGCGACGGCTTTAGGTGGCGGCGGCCATCCGGCCGCCGCCGGCGTCGCCTTCAACTCTACCCTACCCCAAGCTCTCGACCGCTTCCGCAAGGCATTATGTGATCTTTATCCCGATTTGTGCTAAAGTTGGAGTGCTAGGGTTTATTAAAATAATCAACTTCTTATGTCTAAAAAATACTTGATTCTTGGTTTGTTAGTTGTTTCTTTTGTCGCGGTGCCACTCTTCTCCAATGCTCAATCTGCCGTTGAATCTGCGGTTGATGCGATTCAGGTGAATAGAATCGCCGAGATTAATCGCCTAATCGCCAGTTTCCGCCAGCAGATTGCCGATCTCCAACGCCAACTGGCCGAATTGCAGAGGCCACAGCCGGGTGGTTGGTGCCATGCCTTCTATCGCAATTTGCAAGTTGGCCTCGGCCGAGATAATGATGTCCATTATTTGCGCCGGGCTCTAACTCAAGAAGGTTTGGATAATTTAGTTAGTGATGGCGATTTCGACGCGCGGACCGAGACGGCGGTTAAAAAATTCCAAGCCAAACATGGCATTTCCAATACCGGTTTTGTCGGTCCACTTACTCGAGCTAAATTAAATCAGTTGTATAAATGCAATCGCCCATTATCGGCTCCTCTTCCAACGAATTTTCCCCCCGTAATCTCCGGCGTCTCCGGCCCGACGACGCTCAATGTTGGACAAACAGAAACTTGGACCGTGCAAGCGAGTGACCCGGAGAACGGTCAGCTCGCATACTCGGTGATTTGGGGCGATGAACCGATGATGGCTTCCGGCGCGATGATGACACCACAAGCCGAATCTGTTCGCCAAACCGCCTCGTTCACTCACGCCTACGCCACCGCCGGCACTTACACCCCCGCTTTCACCGTCACTGATAATTCCGGCCAATCCGCTCGGTCAAGTTTGAGTGTCGTTGTGGGGCAAGATCAAAATTCCCCGATCACGGTCACCTCACCCAACGGCGGGGAGCAGTGGGTGGCGGGTTCCGTCCAACCGGTCACCTGGCGTTATGCGAGAGCCAATAGCCGAACCAAAGTTGATTTGTATCTACAGCGCGAATGGAGTTGCGCTTCCGGCTTTGCTTGTCCCGCGGTAATGTCAGAGCCAATCGTTTTAGATAGGAATATCTCCGCTCGTACTACTTATAATTGGATCGTGGGGACCGACATCGCAGATAATCCTATTCCAAGTGGTGATTACCGAATTATTATTTGTCCCGCCGGGCAAGGAAGTCCCTGGAGTTCTAGAAATTCTAATTGCGACGCGAGCGATAATTACTTTGCGATTTTAGGGCCAACGAATTAGCAAGCAACCCCACCCTGCCCTCCCCGAAGGGGAGGGTGAAATTCCCCTCTCCTTTGGGGAGGGGTTAGGGGTGGGGTGGTTTCGGTTTCGCGGATAGTGGTGCTAAGATAAAGCCAATGACTCGTGGCTTTGGCTTGATTGAACTTCTGGTCGCGCTGGCGATTGTCGCTTTGTTGTGGGGTGGGGCCAAATATCTCAAGCAATATCAAACGGAGACGGGAAGTGTGTTGAGCGGCGCGTCCGAGGCCAAACGCCAAGCGGAAGAAGCCAAGCGTCTGATTGAAGGCCGTTATTAACTTATCCACTCTTAGCTTTGTTTACCAGTTCAGGCGAAGTTATAATGAAGTCGTAATTGTTCTTTCGGCTTCTGGCTTCTTTCCCCTCCGGAAAGCACCATACGCTCTTGTAGCGGGTGGTGCTTTCTTTTTTTATCATGATTTGCTACACTCTCGGCATTATTAAGTAATCTTTGTTTTCCTATGCCTAATCCGAATCAAACACCGGCGCCGAAGAAATCCAATTGGTGGTTAATTATTATCGCTGTTATAATTTTATTGGCTCTCTTGTGGCCCGTTTTCCGTCGAGACAAGGCGCCGGCCGAGCCCGTGCCCTTGTTTGACGGAGAAGAGGTGGCGACGACCAGTGAAGAATTTTCACCGACACTCAACACTTCCCCTGATTCCCCGATTATTCTCCCGACCGGCAATCAAGTGTCAGTCGCCACGCCTGGTTCAGTGGTTGTCACTAACTCGACTCCGGCCGTTACTACGGTACCGCTCCGCCGGCTGGCGGACTTGGCGCTCAAGGTATTCTTCGGCAACCAAACCCGCACCCCCGGCGGAGCCTGGCAGTGCAATACCGTTTTCCCAACTGTTCGTACGGTGGTGGCGACGAGAACGCCGGCGCGAGCCGCGCTCACCGAGCTACTTCGTGGTCCGAGCGGCGCGGATTCGACGGCCGGTTTCTTCACCTCACTTAATCCCGATGTCACGATTAAAACTTTGACGATCAGTAATGGTGTCGCCCGCGTTGATTTTGGCCAACCGCTCATCACCGAAGTTAATCCAAGTACGATTCCCTGTCTCAAGGACGCGGCGCGCGCGCAAATTACCGAGACACTCAAACAATTTGTTACCGTGCGCTCGGTCGTCATTTCGGTGAACGGCGTTCTCTTCTAATTGACAAAGAGCAGGTAGCGGGTAAGATGTTGTTCGTGAGCTTAATTACTTATCTTAAGGACACGCGGACGGAACTCAAGCATGTCAGTTGGTCCACGCGAAGTCAGGCGATTAATTACACCGCTTTGGTGATTAGTTTTTCCCTGCTCGTCGCTCTGATTCTCGCCGCGCTCGATTTCCTCTTCGTCGCCCTGCTCAAGCTCGTGATCTAAAACATGCCCAAACAAGAACTCGCGCCGGAGCGCAATTGGTATGCCATTCACACTTATGCTGGCTATGAAAATACGGTCGCTCGCAACTTGAAACAGCGGATCGAGTCGCTCGGCATGGAAGACAAAATCTTCAATGTCATCGTGCCAACCGAGAAGAAGGTGAAGATTAAGGGTGGCAAACGGCAGACGGTGGAGGAGAAGATTTATCCGGGCTATGTGCTGGTCAACATGGTGGTGACCGACGACTCGTGGTACATCGTCAGGAATACGCCAAGGGTGACCGGTTTTGTCGGCGCTGGAGTCGTGCCGGTGCCACTCGAGAAAAAGGAAGTGGAGACGCTTTTCAAGTTGATGGGCGAAGAGACTGTTAAGCATAAGATTGAACTCGCGGTTGGCGAGGCGATCCAGATTACCGACGGCCCTTTCAAAGATTTCGAAGGCAAGGTGGCCGAGGTGGATGAGAATCGTGGCAAGGTGAAAGTGCTCGTCTCCATGTTTGGCCGCGAGACGCCCGTCGAACTGGACTTCCTCCAAGTTAAACGCATCTAATTTTCTAATTATTCTAAAAGCTAAAACCTAGAAGCTAACACCTATTATCATGGCGAAAAAAATCGAAAAGAAAATTAAACTCCAAATTCAAGCCGGCAAGGCGACACCGGCCCCGCCCGTTGGCACGGCCCTGGGTCCAGCCGGAGTAAACATCGGCGACTTCGTCAGTAAATTTAACGCGGCGACGAAAGATCTAGGTGATGATATTATCCCGGTTGAGCTCTCGGTATATTCCGATCGCAGTTTCTCGTTCGTTCTGAAGACACCGCCCGCCTCGCGCCTTATCTTGAAGGCCGCCGGTATCGAAAAAGGATCGGGTAAGAATTTGGTTTCTAAGGCCGGTAAGATCACCAAAGCCCAAATCAGGATAATTGCCGAGCGAAAACTGCCCGATCTCAACACCACCGATCTCACGGCGGCCATGTCGTCCATCGCTGGCACCGCCCGCTCGATGGGGATCGAGGTGCAATAGGCACATCGATCGGCCGGAGCGCGGCGGCGCGAGGTGGGGCCGCGCGACTTTCCAGCAGGAAAGTGTGTGTGGATTGAAGTTGTGGGGTAGATAATTTATACTGGGCATTGGCGGATGGCGTTGTCACGCCGTCATCTGGTATTGGACCTTTACTTTGTAGGGAGACAGTAAATGCAGAAGGTTTTTATAATTGAGGGTGATGGAGAGTTACATGAAGAGGTGGTGGTTATGTACCCTGGTTTTGGTCGTGAAGTCAGAAGTAGACTGGAGGCGATGGGATATAAAGTAGTTTGTTCTACGGGTTTGCCGTGCGAATCCCCTCACGCGTTTCTTGATCATTTTATGGCGATGATGGAAGAATGCGATGCTATTCTCGCTCTGAGCAACTCTGTCGGTTCAGTGATCTTGTATCTAATGGTGTTGGTGAACTTGTTGAGTCGAGGTAAACCACTGCTTCTGGTTTTACCTTCGGAGATCGTTCTGCCGGATGAGTTTCTTGGGCGCAATGGGGTTTTCCATCACTTTGCTTGCCAAGATTATCATGGAGCCGAAGAAATTGCTGAATACTTTAGCCGGCGGTTTCCAGTGGAAACCGACCATCCTTTATTCGAAGAAAAGACTTCAGGTAGCCAAGTTACTGTCCCTTAAGTGATAGGGATGGAGGAATACAGCAAGCGAACGGGGTTATCCATTTCTTGGATCACCCCGTTCTTTTATCATTTCTTAATTTCCCGATCGTTGTGGAGTCGAGGCAGCATCATCTCTGGTTTCCAGGTTTTTTTAATAGTTGCGAGATTTTGCCCCTTTTGATATTTGCCGGTGCGAGCGTAATCGCCACCCAAGATTGGCCCAGTCTCAAAGAAGACGAGTTGGGCGATACGCATCCCGACTCGCAGAGGGATAGCGTAATGTTTGGAATTGTTGCTGATTTCCATTGTCCAACGATTGATATATCCGACATCGCCCCAGCCGGCGCATTTACAGACCGAGATGAAAACGCGACCGAGCGAGGAGCGAGCCTTCATCATGGTGGTGATAATGTTGCGGCCGCCGATGAATTCGTTGGTGTGGGCGAGAATAGTTTCGCCCGGTTCGAGCAGAATCACCTGATCAGCCGGTTGGATTCCTTCCCAGTCAAAGGTGGCAAAGTTTTTGAACACTTTTTTGGCGCTCTCGGCTCTTAGGGCTTTGGTACCCCAGACATAATCAGTGTGTTTTTTGTTGAAGATATTATAATGGTTTAGATAATAGTTTGGTGGTTGCTCACGGAAGAAGTATTCACCCAGAGTGACATCGTAACTCGAGGTACTTAAATTCTCCCGCCGAAACGGCTCAATGACGACATTGCCATTTTTCATTTCCTCCAAAATCTTTTTATCCGACAGGGCCATATTGAATATGATATACTAGCGCAAATTTATAAATTATGAAAATTTTTGTCTACGACGAATTTAATCCCGAGGACACGGCGATGATGCAAGCGCTCTATTCGCGGTCGGCCGAGTCGGTAGTCACGCACGCCGAGAAGGTGAAGCAATCCGGCTCGGGAAAATTTATGGAAAAGTTTTATGTCGGTTATGGACATGCTTCGATCGCTGATTGCGGTTCGACGACGATCTTCATCGAAGGTGTCTCGATGCTTGTCGCTAAGGCGATACAGGATTGGCCGCTTTATTCCGGACAGGAGACGAGCTCGCGCTATATTGATCTGTCTAAGCAGGCGATCGTTGATCCAGTCGGCACCGCAGAGTCAAAAAAGATTCTAGATCGCTGGATGGATTTTTATCTGACCAATCAACCGACGGTCGCCGTGCATCTGCGGCAGAAATATACTAGGCGAGTCGATGAGGACGAAGCAGTTTATGAGCGGGCGATCAAGGCCCGCACCTTCGATATTCTTCGCGGTTTTTTGCCGGCCGGTGTGACGACGCAACTCTCGTGGCACACCAATCTCCGTCAGGCCTGGGATAAATTGGCCTTGCTCCGTCATTGGCCGCTCGAGGA
Source organism: Patescibacteria group bacterium (assembly GCA_038064935.1). Classification (GTDB taxonomy): domain Bacteria; phylum Patescibacteriota; class Minisyncoccia; order Phycocordibacterales; family JACOZG01; genus JAGVGK01. The sequence goes on along the minus strand of JBBTRZ010000021.1, from coordinate 22,847 downwards.
AGTGCGAGAAGCCGCGCAAACAATTCACAAACAATTACAGCTCAAATATCCGTCGAGCTTTAGTCACAAACTTTATCCCGAGCAAGAAAAGTATTGGCAGACTCTTGGCGAGAAACTCACTTATTATCTGGAGAAAAAATATAATAATGACTTTGCTGCCACGACCAACATTAAGTCCGGAGAATTATTAAAGTATCGAAACATTTTGAATCAACGCCCGGCGAAAACCAATTTGCCGCATTTTCTCGCCGAACTCGGCAGTTGCTCGTTCGATTTCTTGCTCGACTTTGGTTCCTTCCGCGACATTCATCGCCATCGGCACGGCGTTTGTCGGATGCCGCTTCTTACCACTCGTTTCGGTTTCAATGAGTGGTATCTTGAACAATTATCAGTGGATTTAGTTAAACAAGCTAGAACTTTGATTGAAAATCAGAAAGCCGCCATCGCGGCGCTTCGCGCGCCGCGCGAGATTCTCCAATACTACATCGCCATGGGTTTCAATGTTTCTTGTCGCGTTTCGTATGGTTTACCGGCAACAGTTTATGTCACCGAGCTTCGTTCGGGGAAAATGGTTCATCCGACCCTCCGGCGCGTGGCCCACAAGATGGACAAATTTCTGCGGCGGAAATTTCCAATACTCTCGCTTCACTCCGATCTTGATCCCGACGATTGGGATGTGAGGCGCGGCTTGCAAGATATTAAAGAAAGGGCTAGGGTGAAATAGGAAATGTTACTAGACGTTGTTTTTTTACAAAGGAGAATCAGTTGAACGAGTCTAAATCCCAAGTATTTCGTCAGTTGGCCCATGCTCTCATTACCCTAAAAAAAGAAATTGAGAGGATTCCTGAAGTTGGGAAATTCGGCCCACCACCAGAATCATTCAACAAAGTTGGTATGGGAATGATTGTGGTTTCGGAAGCCATTAGGCCGGAGCTCCAATATATGACCCCGGATTGTAAAAATGTGATCACCGGTCTGATTGATATAATGCTGATAGCTATGAAGAATGATAGCTGTTTAATTCTTCAGGGAGAAACTTGCTCAGGAAAAGGTATGGGCACAATCGAGGAATTTATCAAAAAAATGGAGGAGGAAGGTGCAGTTCCACGGAGCGGGAGTTATCGTGATTGATCTCACCAGTTTTGATTTGTAGTTTGGAAGATTCGCTTCCAAAGTTGCCCGGTGTCATTATGGCGGCCGGGCTTTTTGTTTTCCATAATATTTGCTAACCTAGACCGATGAAAGATAAGCAGGTTGAACGATTGATGACGGGAGAGAAGAAACGGCAGAAGCGGGTAATCAATTTGATTGCCTCGGAAAATTATGTCTCCAAGGATGTGCTTGCGGCGCTTGGTTCTGAATTAACTAATAAATATGCCGAAGGCTATCCGGGCAAACGCTATTACGGCGGCAATGAAATTTCTGACCAGATTGAAAATTTATGTCAAGCGCGGGCGTTGAAACTCTATAAGCTAGAAGCTAAAAGCTGGTCCGTTAATGTCCAAGCGCTCTCCGGCTCCCCGGCCAATCTCGCGGTTTACCTCGCGCTCGTGCCGTTGGGCGGGAAAATTATGGGGATGTCTCTCGATCACGGCGGGCACCTGACGCACGGCCACAAGGTCTCGGTGACCGGGAAAATTTTCAAACAAGTTCCTTACGGCGTGTCGCGGGCGACCGAGCAACTTGATTATGACGAAATTGCCGCGATCGCCAAACGAGAGAAACCAGATATCATTGTCGTCGGTTATACCGCGTATCCGCGGATGGTGGACTGGCGGAAATTTCGCCAAATTGCCGACAGTTGCGGCGCGCTTCTTATGGTTGACATGTCTCATCTTGCCGGTCTGGTCGCCGGCGGCGTCTACCCCAGCCCCTTCAAGTATGCCGATGTGGTCACGACGACGACACACAAAACTCTTCGCGGACCGCGAGCGGCTTTGATTTTTTCCCGTCGCTCGGTCGTTCGGCATTTTGCGTTTCTTGCTCCCCGCCTTGCCGTCGGGCAGGCTTCGGATCCCGCCAAAGGCGAGATGGCCAGTCGCGGCGAAACCCAAAATGCCTCGCTCGCGCAACTTATTGATCGGGCCGTTTTCCCCGGCCTTCAAGGCGGACCACATCTCAATCAAATTGCCGCCGTGGCCGTGGCTCTGGCGGAGGCCGGTCGCCCGGAATTTAAAAAGTATGCCAAACAAGTTGTAAAAAATACTAAAGCTTTGGCTGGTGAATTAGCGCGCTTGGGCTGGCGACTAGTGTCTAGCGGAACCGATTCGCACCTACTCCTAATGGATGTCTGGTGTGATGGCAAGGGTTTGGGTGGTAAAGAGGCGAGTGATCGGCTGGAGCAAGCGGGAATTATTGTCAATAAAAACACGATTCCGTTTGACACCCGCTCCCCGGCTGATCCGTCGGGGATTCGTCTCGGCACGGCCGCCGAGACAACCAGGGGGAAGAAAGAAAAGGATATGATTTCTCTCGCGCGCAAGATTGACCGGATTTTAAAAAATACTCAAAATGGCAAAAAATAAAAAAGGCAAGCTGATCGTGATTGATGGCATTGACGGCTCGGGCAAGGCGACCCAAGTGAAGCTTTTGGCCGAGAAGTTTAAGCAACTGAAAATTCCGGTTAAAACGATTGACTTCCCGCGTTATGAAGATAATTTTTTTGGCAAATTGATCGGGGAATATCTGTCGGGATTGTATGGCGATTTTATTCAAACTGATCCGCGGGTAGCTTCGGTTTTGTACGCCGCTGATCGTTTCGAATCGAGCCAACAGATTAAGGATTGGTTAGAACAGGGTTTCTTGGTGATTGCCGATCGTTATGTCAGCGCCAATCAGATTCATCAGGGCGGGAAAATTAAGAATAATAAGCAACGAAAAACTTTTCTCGCCTGGCTTGATAAGATGGAGTATGAGGTTTTCAAGATTCCGCGACCCGATCTAATAATTTATCTTGATGTTCCGTTTGAGGTCAGTCGCGAGTGGCTAAAACAGAAAATCGCCAAACGCAAAAAGAAATATCTGAAAGGACGAAAAGATGTCGCCGAAGATAATTTGCTTCATCTTAAAAATTCGCGGTTGAGTGCTTTAAGTTTAGTTGAAAACAATAAAAATTGGTTTCGCATCGAGTGTTGCCGGGGAATGGCGTGCTTGTCGCCGGAACAGGTTCACGGGCTGGTTTTGGCTGCGATACAAGGGCGGGGCTTGTACTAGTACAAGCCCCGCCCCTTATGCTAAGATTAGCACGGTTGAAAGAGACTAGAATTATCAATAATTTAAGCTCTAATAATATGCCTAAAAAATACTTGTGGCTTGGTTTGTTAGTTGTTTCGTTTTTGACCGCACCGCTTTTCTTGAGAGCTGAAACATCCACGGCTGACATCACGCGCTTGATTGCCAGTCTCCGTCAGCAGATCGCGGAGTTGCAACGGCAGAGCATTCAATCGCCGGGCCAAACCGGTAGGCAGTGTTTTATGTTTAACCGGAATCTCGGCGTCGGTGCTAGTGGTCGCGATGTCAGAGAGCTTCAGGCCGTGTTGGCGAAAGAAGGTTTCCCCGTTAATTATGCTCCAATAATTCCCTCTGCCAGTCAGACGATTTTTGATAATAGTAACGACGATGATGAAGATGATGATAGAAAAGTTGAGGATAAAAAAATTGAGAACGAAAATAGTCGCACCGATCGTTTTACCGAGATGACCGCCGCGGCCGTCTCCGCGTTTCAAGAAAAATATCGTAGTGAAATTTTAACTCCGAACGGTCTCACTTCTCCGACCGGCTATGTCGGTCCTTCGACGCGCCGAGTGCTTAATCGTTTGTATGGGTGCAAATATGTAATCCCGCCCCCGTCAGTTGAAAAATTGAAAGTGATTTCGCCGAATGGGGGCGAGGTGTATTCAAACACAGACGCGCTTACAATTAAATGGGAAAGTCGGAGTATCGTGTCGAATGGAACTCTTGCTGTCGAACTTATCTCCGGCACTGACAGTATTATGGTCGCTTTTGTTCCAAACACCGGAAGTTATACATTTCAGCTTTCACCTGAAATACTGATGAATCCGCCTGTGCGACCATCTCAACCGACAACATACGGAAAATTTTTTAGGGTAAGGGTGGGCACGCCGCCAACGACATTTCCAAGTTACCATGATTTTAGCGATTCTTACTTCACAATTTATAACTCCAATCAGTCTGGCAACCGGCCGCCCGTGATTTCCGGCATCAATGGTCCGACGACGCTCAATCTTAACCAAACTGGCACTTGGACGGTGAACGCATCTGATCCGGAGAATGGGACGCTTAATTACAGCGTCATTTGGGGGGATGAGCAACCAATTGCCGCACCGGCCCTTAGTCCTCTTTGGAACATTCCGGTCCAGCAAACCGCTTCGTTTACTCACACTTATTCTACCGCCGGCACTTATTATCCGAAATTCAAAGTGACGGACAATGCCGGTCAGTCAAACAGCGCCAGTTTAAGCGTGGTGGTGGGACAAAATTCCCCGTCCTCAATCACCGTCACTTCACCGAATGGCGGCGAACAGTGGGCGGCAAATTCTGTCCAACCGATCTCGTGGCGTTATGATGGCGCGACCAGCGCGACAAAAGTTGATTTGTATTTACAGCCAACCATGCCAGTTTGCCCGCCAGGCCGGAGTTGTATTCAAGTCATACCCGAGCCAATTATCTTAGATAAAAATATCAGCGCCAACGCTACTTACAACTGGATTGTGGCGACCGATATGACGAATCTTCCAATTTCACCCGGAAATTATCGGATCAATGTCTGCGCCGCCGGGCTAGGAAATCGCGGTAGTCGGGCCAACTGCGACTCGAGTGATAATTACTTCACGATCTTGCCAGCCGATCAGGGCGAGCCGGTTAATTATTAACCATCGTTGCCAGTTTTAGGCCAGGATGTTAGTTTGGCGATTGCTTCCTTCCTCAACGCTTTCACTATAGTTGGTTGGCCGTAGATCTGTAGGGAGGGGGCGAGGGGCCTCGGCTCGGGTTGTGTTTACAGCACACACTCGAGTCCGGGGTCTTTTTTTGTGTTAGAATCATTGTTTAATGATTGAGATTGAGAAAATTATCAGAGATTCAATCACAAGTGCGTTAGGCGGTTTGAATTTGCCGACAACCGACTTTACCATTGAGCATCCGGACGATCTCACGCGCGGCGATTATGCCACCAATGTGGCCTTGATGCTTGGCAAAGAGACGAAGAAAAACCCGATGGAGATTGCTGAAAAAATCGCGGATAAATTAAAGGTCGCACCTTTGGAATCCCTTAAGGTGCGACCTTGGTTGGAGCGAGTGGAAGTCGTCGCTCCCGGCTTCCTAAACTTTTTTTTGACACCAGAATTTTTTACCAGCGAGATGTCGCTGATTATTGCGCAAGGTGATAAGTATGGAGAAGGAATAACTGAACGAAGCAAGAGGGTGATGATTGAATACACCGACCCCAATCCGTTTAAAGAATTTCACATCGGTCATCTGATGTCGAATACAATCGGGGAGGCGATTTCTCGGCTCGTGGCCTCACAAGGAGCGGAAGTTAAACGCGCTTGCTATCAGGGCGATGTGGGACTCCATGTGGCGAAGGCGATTTGGGGAAGATTAAAACTAAAAACGCAAAATGCAAAAGAAATAGAAGAATGGGGAAAAGCGTATACGCTGGGGTCAAAAGCGTATGAGAATGATGAAGCGACCAGGCAAGAGATCGTCGATTTTAATAAAAAAATTTATGAGAGATCGGACAAATCAATAAATGATCTCTACGATGCTGGTAAAAAAGTCAGTCTTGATTATTTCGAGACCATTTATCGCCGACTCGGCACCAAGTTTGATTTCTATTTTTTCGAAAGTGAGTCTGGTCAGTTTGGGAAAAAATTGGTGGAGGAGAATGTGGTTAAGGTTTTTGAGAAGAGCGATGGCGCGATGGTTTTTAAGGGCGAAAAGTATAACTTGCACACTCGCGTCTTCATCAATGCCGATGATCTTCCAACTTATGAAGCCAAAGAGCTCGGTCTCGCGAAAATTAAATATGATCGGTATCCTTACGACCAGTCCATTGTCATTACTGGCAATGAGGTGAAAGATTATTTTCGGGTCTTGTTGAAAGCGCTGGAATTAATTTCTCCAGCACTAGCCGAGAAGACGCTTCACCTGACGCATGGTATGTTGCGACTTCCAACCGGGAAAATGTCGTCACGGGTCGGTAATGTGGTCACGGCTGAAAGTTTGCTCGATGAAGTTAAATCAGTAGTTAAACTAAAAATCGCCGAGCGCGATTTTACTCTCGGCGAGCAGGAGGCCATGGTCGAAGCCGTGGCCGTCGCGGCGATTAAGTATTCCATTCTTAAGCAAGCGCCTGGTCGGAATATTATTTTTGATCTTGGTCGGTCAGTTTCTTTGGAGGGCGATTCGGGGCCATACCTGCAATATGCTTATGTTCGGGCGCAGGCGGTGCTCGCGAAGGCGAACGCCGAAAATATTCAAGTGGACCCTGAAATACCACCCGCCGAAATTAGTGATCTAGAACGCCGGCTTGGGCGCTTCCCCGAAGTAGTCGCCCGCGCTACTCGTCTTTATGCTCCCAACCTACTAGTAACTTACCTCACCGAACTCGCCGCCTCATTCAATACTTATTACGCGACGCAAAAAATTGTTGATGCTGGCGACCCGCATGCGCCTTATCGTCTCGCCACGACTCTCGCTTTTTCACACCTTATGAAATCCGGTCTCACTCTTCTTGCCATCCCCACCCCCGAAAGAATGTAGCGGAAAAATTTGACTTTTTGGGTAACTTGTGCATATAATGTGACCAGTAAATCCACGAGGGTGTGCCTCGTTTGGGATAGTCAGTTCTTCGTCAGATAAACTCGGAAAGGAGTCATGTTATGGAGATTGGTGATGGTCCCGGCATTGATGTTTTCAAAGACCCTAACAAACCCAAATTGGGGTGGTGGCGATTGGCGCTGTTGGTGGTGTTGGTTTTGGTAGTGGGTTACCGCCTTAGAGATAAACTCGCTCAACTATGGTTGCAGATTCAATCTGACAGTGAGGCCAACTTGGACAACATCGTCCTGTGTGGCGCCGTCTTTCTGTTTGCCTTTTGCTGGTTTCCCTACTTTCGAGCGCATCGTGGATGGGCGCATTCGCGAGAGCCGAAGAAGGTGAAGAAGTCGTGGCCTTGGAAACTTATTTGGAGACATGCCAAGAAATGGTTGGCGGTGAGCTTTTGTTGGTTGGTGGCATGCGGATTGGGCGTAGGATTTCTGTGGGTGTGGAATCTTCCCGTGCCGCCAATGCCGGAAATAAAACCGCTTGGACAAGCGTTAGCCCCTGAAGGAGTAGTCAGTTTTGAGTGGGTCTGTGTCAGAGAAAAATCAGAGGAAGAGTTGCGGGTTGTCTTGGCCGACGGAAAAATGATGCCAATAACTTACCCCGTAGGCGCCGACAGGGCTCAACTGAAAGATGATCAAATCATTTTTTGGCCTGATGAGGCATTTCTATCCTTTGAACACCAAAGAAAACTGGAGATAAGACAGATGGGGCACTTTGGGCTTTATGTTCTTGATTTAATTTGTATATCCCTCATGCTTTTCGCCAGCCACAAATTAATCAAGAGGCGAGTGTAGGGACGAGTATAGGTTTGGGCAGATTGGTTGTTTGCGGCGGGAGGCTTTTCAGCTTACCCGCCGCGTTTTTTATTCAAAAATCGTTGAGAAAGTGCTAGGATAGGCGATGTCGGAAGAAATTGAACCTCAAGTTAAATCGGCTAAATCGGAGCGGGCTCGCCTCGCTGAAGCTCCGGCGAAGCGGGCGAAGCAGGAGGAAGCAATTCTCCAATTTTGGCAAGCCAATAAAATTTTCGAGCAGTCGCTCGACCGACCCGCGCGGCGCGGTGAGTTCGTGTTTTACGAAGGCCCCCCGACGGCGAACGCTCGCCCGGCTGTTCACCATCTCGAAGCCCGCGCCTTCAAAGATATTATTCCGCGTTTCAAGACGATGCAGGGTTTCCGTGTTCGGCGGAAAGCCGGTTGGGATACCCACGGTCTTCCGGTGGAATTACAAGTGGAGAAAGAATTAGGTTTAAAATCTAAAAAAGAGATTGAGGATTATGGGGTTGCCGCTTTCAATCAGAAGTGCCACGACAATGTTTGGAAATATATAGCTGAATGGCAGAAGTTTACTGATCGTATTGGTTATTGGATTGATCAGGAGAATCCATACATCACTTACACGCCAGATTACATGGAATCCGTTTGGTGGATTATTAAGCAGGCCGAAGAGCAGGGGTTATTGTATAAAGATTACAAGGTGTTGCCGTGGTGTCCGCGGTGCGGCACGGCGCTCTCGAGTCACGAGTTGGCACAGGGTTATAAGGAAGTGAAAGACCCGGCGGTATATGTGAAATTTAAGGTTAGCCGCGGGCAGAAGATCGGCGATTGGTCGGTGCCGGAGGGAACTTATTTTTTGGCTTGGACGACGACACCGTGGACTTTGCCCGGCAATGTCGCGCTCGCGATCGGTGAGAAGATTGAGTATGTTGTGCAGCAAGTCGGAGATGAATATTTGATCGCGTCGCGGCAATTTGCTTCGCAAGAATCTCAATTTTTCGCTCCTTCGGATTCCGCTTCGCCGGAACTGGCCTCGCCAAGGTCCTCGGATCTCCTCGCCTCCGGCTCGGCCAGACCATTGGCTCGGCCAGTTCCGGCTACGCAACTCGTCGGCTTAAAATACGAGCCCTTATTTGATTTTTCTCAACTGCAAAATGACAAATCACATCGGGTTTACGCGGCCGATTTTGTGACGACAACCGATGGCACGGGGATTGTCCATACGGCGGTGATGTATGGCGCCGACGATTTCGAATTGGGGACTAAAGTTGGTTTACCAAAATTTCATTTGGTCAATGTCGAAGGCAAATTTATTGAAGAGACGGGGGAGCTCGCCGGCAAATTCGTGAAAGATGCCGATGCTGACATAATTATTGATCTGAAAAAACGCGGACTGCTTTGGAAACAGGAAAAAGTTACTCACACCTATCCCTTCTGTTGGCGGTGCCAGACGCCGCTTATCTATTACGCCCGAGATTCTTGGTACATCAAGATGTCGGCTCTGCGCGAGGCCTTGCTCGCCGAGAATAATAAAATTAACTGGGTGCCGGCGCATATTAAAGATGGGCGTTTCGGCGAATGGCTCCGGGAAGTGAAGGATTGGGCGATCTCACGCGAACGATATTGGGGGACGCCGCTACCCGTGTGGCAGTCGGCGGATGGCAATGAACGGGTGATCATTGGCTCGCTGGAAGACCTAAAAAAACATACAAAAAAATCCGGTAATAAATACTTCGTGATGCGTCACGGCGAGGGGGAACATCAAACCGCGGGTGTTTACTCGAGTTCTTTGACTGATCAATATCACCTGACCGTTAAGGGTCGTGAGGAAGTGCGTTTGACGGCGGGGAGACTTAAAAACTCGGGTATTACTAAGATTATTTCTTCTCCAATTTTGCGTTGCCAAGAAACCGCTGAAATTGTCTCAAAAATTTTGCATTTAAACATAGAAACTGATCCGCGTTTGAGTGAACTAAATTTTGGTAAATTTGCCCATCACCAAATGAAAGAGTTTAATAACTGGCTTGAACACACCCCAAATTATTTCACCGATACCCCGGAGTCGGGAGAAAGTTTGCTCACCGCTAAGAAAAGATTTGGTGAATTGTTATATGAATGTGAAAAAAAATATCAAAACGAAAAAATTATTTTTATCACTCACACGATTGGTTTTGAAGCTCTAACGCAGATTGTGATTGGGGCTGATAGTAAACAATCAGAACAAATTTCTCGTGATTTGTCTGCGGCTACAGCCGAGGTTCGCGCTTTCGATTTCATCCCCTTACCCCACAACGCCGATTACGAACTCGATCTCCACCGGCCGTATGTTGATGAGGTGGAATTGCTGGGGGCGAAGGGCGAAGTTTTGAAACGCGCGCCGGAGGTACTTGATGTCTGGTTTGATTCGGGGGCGATGCCTTTCGCGCAAGATCATTACCCGTTCGAGCTCGTTGACAGCAAGCCCAAAGGAATTTTGTATCCGGCCGATTTTATCGCCGAAGCGATTGATCAGACGCGCGGGTGGTTCTACACTTTACTCGCGATTGGGATCATCTTGAAGCGGGGTTCGCCGTATAGAAATGTGATTTGTCTTGGTCACATTCTCGATCAAACGGGTAAGAAGATGTCGAAGTCGGTCGGCAATGTGGTGGACCCGTGGCTCATGATGGACAAATACGGCGTGGACACGCTCCGTTTCTTTATGTACACCGTCAATCCGCCCGGCGAGTCGAAGAATTTCGATGAAGTCGCTATCGTTGAAGTGACGCGTAAGGTGACTAACCCCCTCTTGAATGTTCTTGCTTTCTACGAACTATATCGCGGCCAAGGGGGAGTGGAGGCAACGAAATCGGTATCGCCACATGCGCTTGATGAGTGGTTGGAAATTTATTTGGCAAAATTAATCAGAGAAGTTACGGATTACTTGGAGAATTATCAAGTGATGGAAACGGGGCGACTGCTTCGCGATTTCATCACCGATCTCTCGCAGTGGTACTTGCGCCGGTCGCGCGAACGGATTAAATTAGGCGACCAGACGACACTCGCGACTTTACGCCACGCACTTTTTACCCTCACGCAACTCCTCGCTCCCTTCATGCCGTATCTCGCCGAAGAGATTTACCAGAAATTGCGCGCGGATGATGACCCGACGAGTGTGCATCTGACGGCGTGGCCTGCGGCAAACGAAAAGCTTAAAACTAAAAGCGAAAAACAAACAGTGCAAAATGCAAAAGTTTTGGAAAACATGCAAGAAGTCCGACGCGTTGTCTCCCTCGCCTTAGAAGCCCGAGCCAAAGCCGGGGTCAAAGTGCGTCAGCCGCTTGCGACTTTGAAAATTAGAGGCGAGGCCGCTTTGTCTTCCGAATTAGTCGAATTGATTAAAGAAGAAGTGAATGTGAAAAAAATAATTTGGGATAAAAACTTGACCAATGAGGTGGAGCTTGACTTGACTCTCACGGAGGAGCTGGCGAATGAGGGAGTAGTTCGTGATTTCGTTCGGCAAGTGCAGGATGAGAGAAAAAAAGCAGGACTTTCGCCGCCTGATCAGATTAATCTCTTGGTTACTTTGCCAGCCGACGAGATGGTGGTATTGGAATCGGCGCGGGGGGAGATTAGTCGCGCGGTGGGGGCAAAAGAAATTAATTTCCAGCCGAGTGACAAGTTGGAAATCCGCCTCGAGCCGATTTAATTAGAATGCCACACCAACTCTATCAGACGGAAGGGTTTATTGTTGGCAGTCGCGGGGTGCGAGACGGTAGCCGTCTGCTTGATGTTATCACCCGAGATTTTGGAAGAGTACCCGTCTTCGCTCAAGGCGTGCGGGAATTGCGGTCGAAGCTTCGTTATCAATTATCGAATCTCGCTTTCATTCGCTTAACCTTAGTCCGTGGGCGGGAGTTCTGGCGTCTAGTTGGGGTCGAACCGCTCGCTGACTTCAATGTTGGCTCATTGCTCGCTGACCGCGAGCGTCGGATTCTCGTCGCTCGCCTCGCTCTAATTCTTCGTCGCTTCCTCGCGACACCCGAAACTTCAGCCGAACCTCAACTCTATTCGGAGATTCGCGCGGCGATTTCTTTTCTGAATCAATTTGAACTTTCAAGCGCGGAGTACCATCAGTATGAACTTGCCGCCGTCTGGCGTCTCCTCGCTCATCTCGGTTACGGCCGCCGCACCCCCGCCTTATTGGCCGTGATCTCTCACCCAGTTTGGGATTACAATTTACTTACTCTTACCGCCGCGTGCCAACCAGAAATCATCGCCTCCATCAACGAAGCGCTCTACCACAGCCAGCTTTAAGTGTTATAATACCGAAATTATGCCAGCTCCCCGCAGTGACAAAGGATCAGAGAGAATCGAGGCGTTGAAGCATCGTCTGTATACTCGCGACGGTGGGCAAGGTGTGCTCCGCCGATCGGCACTGACATCGCGAGCCGAGGCGGATGAAGCTCCCAGTGGTTGGCAGGGGGACGCGGGTTGGAGTGACGATCTCAACCGCCCGCCGCATCGGTCGCTTCTCACCATTTTTCTCATTCTGGCGCTGATCTTTTTCTTGGCGGCGGTGGGCTTTGCCGGTTACACTTTATATTATAACGGTAATATTATTTCCCCGGCCAATGTCGAACTCTTGATCGAGGGTGGGGCTGCAGTCGGCGCTGGCGAAACTCTGGATTTCCAAGTGCTGGTGGTGAATAAGAATACGACGCCGCTTCATTCGGCCGATCTGATTATCGAATTTGCGTCGGGGACGCGCTCGCCGCTCGATGTGACTCGAGAACTTTCGCGGACGCGACTCGCCCTCGGCACCATTCAACCCGGAGCTTCAGCCAATCAAACGATCAAGGCGATTGTGTTTGGCGAGAAGGATGTCGAGCAGGAGATAAAGGTTTCGGTCGAGTATCGGATTGCCGACTCGAATGCCATCTTCGACAAAGTTGGTGTCTTTCGTTATCAAATCAGTTCGGCGCCGCTCGCTCTTAATTTGATGCTACCCACCGAGGTGAATTCGGGGCAAGATGTGGCGCTTGATTTAGAGGTGGTGGCGGTCGGCGAGACACCGCTCCGCGACCTTCTTATCACGGTCGCTTATCCGCCCGGCTTTTCGTTCACTTCGGCGACGCCGCCACCCGCAATCGGAACCAATGTCTGGCGGTTGGGTGACCTCCCGCCGGGCGGTCGTCCCCATATTAAGATTGCCGGCAAGCTCGAAGGCCAAGATGATGACCAAAAATCTTTTCGCTTCGTGTCGGGACTCGAAAGTACTCGGACGGAAGGGGAGATCGCGGTTAATTACGGCGAGATTTTCAAAATCATAACGATCAAGCGGCCGTTCGTGGCGCTTGAGGTTGCGGTCGGTGGCGAATCTCTGTCTCAAGAATATGTCACGGGGAGCGGTGAACCGGTCCGGGTGGATATTACTTGGATTAATAATTTGACAACGGAAGTCACGAACGGCGAACTCACGGTGACGCTGGGGGGCGAGGTCCTTGACGAGCGGACGGTAGCGACGAGCGATGGTTTCTATCAATCGGCGGACAATCAGATTGTCTGGCGCCGCGGCCCGCTGCCCGCTCTCGAGCGTTTGGCCCCCGGCGAACGCGGTCAAGTCAGTTTCAATTTCGCTTCGCTCCCGCTCATTCGCAATGACCGCTCGGTGATTACCCGGCCGACGATTGACTTCACCGTCAGTTTCCGCGGCCGTCGCATCACCGCCGATTCGGGCAGTGGGGTGGTAGAGACGAGTGTCAAGAAGCAGGTGAAGATTAATTCCGTCTTCCAACTCGCCGCCACCGCCGGCTACCATGAGGGGCCGTTCACCAATCGGGGGCCTTTGCCGCCCAAGGTTGGCGAGGAGACGACCTATACCGTCTCGTGGTCGGTGATCAATTCGTCGAACGAGGTGGTGAATGCGACGGCGCGAGCGACCCTGCCGGCTTATGTGCGTTGGCTCGGGGTGGTGAGTCCGGAGAGTGAGAAGGTGTCGTTCGACAGCAGTCGCGGGGAGGTGAGTTGGCAGTTGGGGACAGTTGACGCCGGGCGGGGACTAAACTCGGCCGCTCGGGAAGTGTCTTTTCAAATAGGTTTCTTGCCGAGTGTGAGTCAGGTCGGCGAGACGCCGGTTCTCGTCACCAATCCCACCTTAACCGGCACGGATTCCTTCACCCATCAAGTGCTGACTAACGCCAAACGCTCAATTGATACCAAGATCACCGGCGACTCCCGTTACCGTTCAAACGACGGGACGGTCGAGCGGTGATAACAAAATGGAACCCAATATTTGCCACGCTTTCATCGACGGCGCAAATTTACACAAAGGGGTAATTGAATTAGGATGGCAACTAGACTATCAACGCTTCCGAGTTTGGCTCGAAGATAAATTTAATGCCATCAACGCTTACATCTTTGTCGGTTTGATTCCAGCTCATAAAGATTTGTATGCTAGTTTGCAAGAGATGGGCTACATTCTCGTGTATAAAGAAGTGACCTACGATGGTTCGGGAAAAGTTAAAGGAAATTGCGATGCCGAGTTAGTTTTGAAAACGGTGGTGGATTATTACGAGAAAAAATTTGACCGAGCGATAATTGTTTCCAGTGACGGAGATTACGCTGGATTAGTGAAATTTTTGAAAAATAAAGTAGCATTGGATTCCGTTATTTCACCCAATAACCAATGCTCTTATCTGCTAAGAAAACTTAATGTTCCACTCGTTTATTTAGACACCCAACGAAAGAAGTTGGAATATAGTGCTGGCAAAACATAAAGAAAAAGCCCCCATTGCGGACGAAACCGCAACAGGGTCTTTCTCATGGTGATACTTCACATAATAGCAAACATCTTGCTCATGTCAACCTCCTTTTGTGGACAATTTACAGGATCTTTCCTCGGAATGTGCTAATCTAACAATATAAAAAAATAAATTATCATGTAGCCGTAATGTTTTTTGGAATCAAAACGAATTTATATGACCAATCTCGACACCATAGTGGCACTGGCGAAACGGAGGGGATTTGTTTATCCGGGGTCGGAGATTTACGGTGGACTCGCTGGCACTTGGGATTATGGCCCACTCGGGGTGGCGTTGAAAAATAATATCAAAAGTTTGTGGTGGCATCGTTTCGTGGAAAGTCGAGAAGATATGTACGGTCTCGATTCCGCGATTCTGATGAACAGACAAGTGTGGCAGGCGAGTGGTCATGTGGCTGGTTTCTCTGATCCATTACCCCCAAGGTTCGACCTTAAAGACCCAAAACCCCAAGGTCGAACCTTTAACACCATGTTTCAAACCCAAATCGGCGCGACTGACGAAGCCCAAGTGTCCTACCTTCGGCCGGAGACGGCGCAGGGGATGTTTGTTAATTTCAAAAATGTCGTGGATTCTTTCCACCCCAAATTGCCTTTCGGTCTCGCGCAAATCGGCAAGGCCTTCCGAAATGAAATTGCGCCACGGGATTTCCTTTTCCGCGCGCGTGAGTTCGAGCAGATGGAGATCGAATATTTTGTCTGGCTAAAAGATTGGGAGATTCAATTTGCTTATTGGCGCGGGCAGATGCTTGAGTGGTTTGCCGAGCTTGGTTTAGTATCGGATAAAATTCATGAACTGGAAGTGCCGGAGAATGATCGGGCGCACTACTCCAGACGGACAATTGATTTCGAATTCGATTTCCCGTTTGGCCGGAAGGAGTTGGCGGGGCTCGCTTACCGGACGGACTTTGATCTCAAGAATCACAGTGAGTCGAGTACGGTTGATCTGTCATACTATGACGAAGAGGCGAAAGAGAGATTCATTCCTCATGTCATCGAGCCAACTTTTGGTCTCGATCGCACCGTGCTCGCGGTGCTCGCTAATGCTTATACGGAAGATGATCCGCCAGCTGGCGGAGGCGGAGAGAAGAGAATACTATTAAAACTACACCCGCGCCTAGCGCCAATCACCGTCGCGGTTTTTCCTTTGCTCAAAAACAAACCCGCTCTTGTTACCAAGGCCCGCACGATCTTCGATTCTCTAAAAGCTAGTCCCTATAAGCTAGTAGCTACCTTTGACGACAACGGCAATATCGGCAAGCGTTACCGCCGCCAAGATGAGATCGGGACGCCCTATTGCATCACCATTGATTTCCAAACTCTCGATGACGACACCGCCACCCTCCGCGATCGTGACACGGGTGAGCAAGAGCGGGTCGCGGCGACTGAATTGGTGGACAAGATTAAAACCAGTTTGTGATATATTTAATAGGTCCATGTCCTTCTCGAAACCACAGGAGATTGTCTCGCAATTTCGTCTCACGCCGGGCCTCACCGTGGCTGACTTCGGCGCGGGGAGCGGCGCTTATGCGCTCGCTTGCGCTCGCGCCGTTCTGCCGACCGGGCGGGTCTACGCCATTGATATTCAACCAGAACTCCTCGCCCGCCTCGCGCGCGAGGCGGGCTCGCTCCATCTCCGTAATATTGAGGTGATCCGCGGTAATCTTGAAGAAGCGGGCGGCTCGACGCTCGCGGATGCGTCCGTTGATTTCATCGTCATCGCCAATCTTCTATTCCAAACTTCGGCCAAGTACACTCTCGTCCACGAGGCCGGGCGGATTCTCAAGTCGGGCGGGCGAGTAGTGGTTGTTGATTGGACAGATTCCTTCGGCGGTTTGGGACCAAAACCGGATCAAGTATTGCCGCCCGTCGTCACCAAGCAAATTTTCACCGAGGCCGGTTTCACTCTAGTCAAAGATTTCCCGGCGGGCGATCATCATTACGGACTCATGTTTAGCCAAACCTAATCAATGAAAAATTTAAGCACTTTCCAACTCGCCATTCTCATCATCTTTGTTTTCCTCTTATTGCTCGGCGTGCTCATTTTCGCCGGCATTTTGCCCGGATTCAGAGCGCCGACCGGCGGTACCGGCGGAGAAGTGGTAATGTGGGGGACGATTCCGCGCGCGTCGCTCGCCGATCTGCTCAACGAATTTAATAATCAGCATAAAGATCAGTTCACGCTGGTTTACCAAGAGAAGGATATAACGGCGATCGAGCGAGATTTTCTCGAAGCCAAAGCTGATAATCGCGCGCCGGACCTTCTCCTAGGCCCGCACGAAATTCTTTTGACCGAACGCGAGCGGCTCGTCCCGATCCCGCCCGAGACTTATGCTCCTCGCGCGTTCCTCGACACCTATGGCGCCGCGAGTCAACTCTTTTTACGAGGCGACGGGACGCTCGCTCTGCCGCTCCTTCTTGACCCCCTTCTTCTCTACTATAACCGCGATCTTCTCACCAACGCCGGTCTTCCCACTGTACCGCGGACTTGGACCGAGTTTAGGGAGAAAGCGACACCCCTCACCATTTTCGATGACCGGCGCAATATTATCCAGAGCGCCGTGGCCTTGGGCGACTATCGCAACATTCCGCAGATGAAGGACATTTTAAGTTTGCTCTTACTCCAAGCCGGTAATCCAATTTTTGATAATACTGGGAACCGTCCCCAACCTCTCTTGAACGAAACCTTCGGCTTCACGCTTCGCCCAGCCGCGGCCGTGCTCGACTTCTATTCGCAATTTGCCGATCCGGCGCGCCCGAATTATTCATGGAATCGGTCGCTCCCCGCCGCCAAACAGAGTTTCAGTCGCGGTCAATCGGCTTACTATTTGGGGCCCGCCAGTGAATGGAGTGAGATTAAGCGTAGTAATCCGCGCCTCGTCTTCGATGTCGCCGTGCCGCCCCAGCCGGATGTCACGACAGCGACAGCGCGGATCACCTTCGCCCGCGCTTATGGCGTCGCGATTGTCCGCGACGGGGCTAAAGTCGCGGTCGCTTGGGCGGCGGCGCAGGCGCTCGCTAGCGCTGCGATGGTTGAGCGATTAGCGGAGACGACCGGACTCCCCCCGGCGCGGAGTGACCTCCTGGCGCGGGCGGTCACTGATCCGACACTCGCCGTCTTCTACCAAGCGGCGATCGTCGGGCGGAATTGGTTTGATTTCGCGCCGGCGCGGACGAAAGTCATTTTTGAACAGATGGTTGATAGCGTCTTAACCGGTCGCCTTTCCAGCGTTTCGGCGGTTGGTGTCGCCAATACGGCGTTAGATAATCTCGTTAAAGAAGTTTATGGCGAATAGTTTAGTGCCATCGTGCGGGTTAGATTGTGGCTACAGTGATTTCCTATTATTGATCACCAATGTTTTCGATTACCTTGTATTAGTATTAGCAATACCGCTTGCGGTTGGCGTGATCGCCTTCGGGGGATTCAAGATGATGACGGCCGGCACCAATTCTGGCGAACGCGAGCAGGCCAAGAAGATTATCTGGATGGCGGTCTGGGGGTTGATTATCGTCCTCGCTTCATATTTAATTGTAAAGGCGGTCTTTCATTTCCTCGTTGATCCGAAGGTCATTCCTGACAATTTCAAATAATATGCTTTATCATTTATTAAATCTGTTTGGTTTAGTCAATAAGGTTTTTGCTGACTCGCCGGGTGTTTCTCCATCTCCCGCCATCACGAATCCTCTGGCGGGGAAAGCCGACAGCATTGTTGGGCTTCTCAATGTCCTCCTCGACATCATTATTCAAATCGGCATTCCCGTCATCGCCATCTTCATCGTCTATTCCGGTTTCCTCTTCGTTAAAGCGCAGGGGAATGAGTCCAAGTTAAGCGAGGCCAAGCAGACCCTCCGCTACACCGTGATCGGCGCGGCGATTGTCCTCGGCGCCAAGGTGATCTCGGTGGTGATTGAGACGACGATCAAGTCATTATAAATTTAAGCCCCAACCCAATAATCACTATGGACTTCAAAGCGCTCGTCACCAAGATTGTCACCAGCATCTTCGATCCCCTCGTTGTCTTAATCGTCGCCCTGGCGCTCATCTACTTCCTTCTCGGCGTTCTCAAATATATTCAGTCGGCGGGTGATGACACCAAGCGTAAAGAGGGGACGACGATGATGACCTACGGCATCATCGCGCTTTTCGTCATGGTCTCGGTTTGGGGTCTGGTGCGAGTGCTCCAAAATACTTTTCCCTTCAACAATAATGTGATTAATCCGCCGTCAACTGGTTCATCTAACCCAGGCCTCAATCCGGGTCAAGTAGCTCCGCCTTTTCCACCTGTGAATAATCCAGGCGACAGTATTGATGATTACGATTAGTTTTCCACCCCGTGCGTTTGGTTGTTGCCTTTGGCCATGCTCTAATTATAGGTATTAATAGTTGGTCGTTTTAGTTAGTTTAATTAAATGAAATTAATGTCTAAATTATTGAAGAAAACAATGTTCGTGGTTGGCGTTGCCCTCTTGCCGGCTTTCGCCTTGGCGCAAGAAGGGGGTGTGAACCCAAGTATAACTGTTAGTGGTATTTTAGGTCGGATTCACAGTGTTATGCAGATTATTGTTCCGATCATTATGACTTTAGCCTTGCTTTATTTTCTCTGGGGGCTATCTAAGTATGTATTAGGAGCCGGGAATGATGAAGCACAGAAGGAGGGTCGCAGTATGATAATTCATGGTATCATCGCCCTTTTCGTCATGGCGGCAGTTTGGGGTTTGGTCGCGGTACTTAGTCGTAGTGTTGGTGTTGGTATTGGGGGGAACCCAATCAATATAGTTCCAGGAGTACCAGGATCGCGGAATGTCAGTCCTTAGTTAAATTCATCAAATTTTTTTGATGCCCACCATGCCGTTATTGGACAAGATCAAGACGGCGATTGTTGACCCGATTATTTACTTCCTCTTTGCCCTGGCTCTGCTTTACTTCCTCTACGGCGTCTATGAGATGATCCGGAATGCCGAGAGCGAGGAAGCGCGGAAGACGGGTCAACAGCATGTCCTTTGGGGCGTGGTCGGGATGTTTATCATGATCTCCTTCTACGGCATTATGCACCTTATCTGTAAAACTTTCGGCTTTACCTACTGTAGTTAATTCGGACAAACTAAATTAGGCATAATGAAGGCCGGGTAGCAACGAATTGCTCCCCGGCCTTTTGTGTCGTCTGGAAATTATTTCGGTTCCCATTCGACGATAACCTCCACTTCCCTTTCTTCCAGTGACATGAATTGAAACATTGAGTCGAAGGGTGACGGATCTCGTCTTATTTCCCCGGCTCTTCCTTTCCAATCTTCCCAAGTTTTTCCACCGGCAGTTAGAATTCTAATTCTACCCTCTGGTGTGATGTTCCAATTTTGACTCATTGGAACGGATATCCTTTCTGACCACACCCCAGGCTTGGCTATAATCGTCCGACTCGTCACCCGCGATGTCACCCCCGACCTTCCCGCGACGGGGGGTTTGGGTGAACCATCCCCTTCATCCCCTGGCCGCCGCCCCTCAATCACCATTTTCCACTTCTCTTTAATGGCCTCGGTGGCAGTTGAAGGCAACGCCACCTTCACCATTATCAAGAGGGATGCTAATGTTAGAATCATTGTTGCTGTGCTACGAGATCCCTTACGACTCGCAAACAGGACAATTAGTAACACGATTCCCAAAAGGAGAGCTAGACGCCCAACCAAGAACATCCAAGCTTCTCGCCATCCCACATAGATCATCAGGGCGAGAATGCCTGTAGCTATCCAGGTTTGGTATTTTACCCAAAACCCTTCCTCCTCGTCAGAATTTTTTGGTTTCTTGGGGGTGAGAGAAACAGTATCAGGGTTTTTATCCCTCTCTACTTTTTCCTTCCTCTTTTTTTCTTTCCACCACCTCCATGTGATTAGGCACAAGATTCCGAGTCCCGTTAAACCAAAATAGAGTAATCCCTCGTAGCTGTAAGCAACGGGACTTTCTGCCGCCGGTGGCCCCATTGGTGGGGAGACAACCGACACATCCGGTGCACTCATTATCCATTCTACTAATTGCCGCCGATAGGTGGTGATCAGGGCTATTGTGAACACAATCACCGTGATCGACAGCAGTGTTAGCACTCGCCGGTTTCTATCTTTTGAATCCGACTTAGGCATCATTGTCTCCTTTCTTTTCTAAACTCTCCCCATTATCCCCGTCGCTTTCAGGTTCGCTTTTTCGTTTGGATTTGAATGAGCGAACCAGCAAACGGAGGGGCAAGATGGCGGTCAAAAGACCCCATTTCAGTAATGAACGCGCGCCTCTTACATCAGCATCTCGCCAGCCACCATAGAAGACACCCTCCACGATGATGTAGAGAACCAAGGATACGACAAAACACAACACAATATCACGGATCAACATCTCTAAACTCCTTATTGTTTAACTTGCAAATTGTCAAAGGTCACCAAAACATAACGATCCTCATTATATCACATACATTATAAAAGTCAAATAAAGCCGCCTGCGATCCTGTCGCTAGGCGGCTTGTGGCTCTGTTGAGCCCTATTTAGGTACCATCCTTTCTTTATTTTTTGGGATCATTTCCAATATTTTTGGCCACAACCATTGCTGGCCCAAGGAGATTACCCGTTGGGTTTTGCGAATCAACCAGAACAGTCGTAGTAGTTGGCCCGAATGTTTTGCTGATATTCTCCAGTCGTAAGGCTTCTCTTGCCGACGGATTTTGGTCGATAGTCAAAGCTAGGACATAGATACCATAGGCTTCACTTGTCATTTCGTATGCCTTAGCATCGCCTCGTCCCTGTCCCTCGGCGATTAACTCGCGTTTCCTTGATTCAGCATCAGTCGTGCGTGCCTGCTGATTGAACCCAGCTGCTCGTGCCAAAGCAATTGCTTTGTTGACATCATAGGGGAGTCCCAAGGTTTGAATACTTACTTCGTCCAAGGCAATTCCCCAAGGCACCTTGTCGTCTTGATCGATACTATCTTTCGGGGTAGTCTCTTCCCCATCGATTTTTTCGCCAATCAATTTTTCAACTTTTTTGCGTATTACTCTCTCGGCTTCTTCCTGAAAGAAAGATACATACGCTGGTGTGCGTTGAGCACAGTAAGTTGACAAACATCCTTGTCCAACCTCACCCATTTGGCGACTGGCATCCTGGATACTTTCCCTGTCCCCAATGGCTTTAATATATTGGGTGGCATTATTTATCCTCCAAATAAATAGCAGTACAGGATCGGTCGTAAGCTGTTGTTCTAAGGGGTTTTCTTTCTTCAGCTTTTCGATTAGACCCTTATTCACCTTTCCATATTCGCCATAATCAGCTTGTGTGGGGTGTGCAAAGTTGACGCGGAAGGGGTTATCCAGCCTAAGCATGATGCTTCCCGCCGCTCCTTCTGGCCCCGTTTTTTCTTCGTAAATGATCTCGCCTTTATCATTTTTAATTGTTTGGCGTGTCCCAATTACCACTCTAATTTTTACTCCCGGGAGAGCTTTGATTCTACTGATGAATGGTGGTACAAAAATCAACCCAGCCTTCACATTATAAGTAGGTCGTCCCAGAATAATCTTACTGCCAATCTCACTTTCACCAACCAGGTTGGTCCTAATTCCGGCTACGGTGTAGACGGTAACCATCGCTAACCAGATTTCACCCAAAGAGAAGGGGAAGTTAGCTAAACCTGTGGGCATTGGGATCTTAATTCCTCTCAACTTAAAGAACGCAAGCGCCACCAAGATGTAGAACACAAACAGCACGAGGATAAAAGGCCACGCATCTTTGATCCATCCGACGAACTTCTTTGCTACCGTTTCTTTTTCCTTCATTATCGTCTCTCCTTATTAAGGGTACATGTCAAATACCTACCAACCGCAACGTGCGATTGAAACTGCTGGGATTATACCATGCCTCTAGGAAAATGCAAGTGCCGAAGGGGAGAGTCGAACTCCCACGAGCTTGCGCCCATCAGCTCCTAAAGCTGACGCGTCTGCCAATTTCGCCACTTCGGCTTGTCTCAATGGTTTATGTTATCTCGAAATTTATTTTTTAGCCATCTTCTACCAGCAGCTGATTTTAGATATCTTTCCCTTTTTACTGCATCCAGCTGTTGATCAAAATGTTCCTGATAAATTATTTTCCACGGTCTGTATCTTCTGGAGTAAATACTTTTTCCATCATTGTGTTGAGATAATCTACGAGAAAAATTATCGGTGTATCCGGTGTAAAACTTTTGAAAATTAACACTTTTTAGAATATAGACGAGATACATATTTTCGCGTCTGCCCGCCTCGCCTCGGCTTCGCCATCGGCGAGTCGAGGCGGGCCAATTTCGCCACCAAGGCATTACTGCGACATTACTTTATCTCAAGTACCATCTTATTGCCACGAAATTTGCTACATTCAATAAGTAAGTGCACAACCGGTGCGTTCGAATAATACCTCAAGCG
>JBBTRZ010000020.1:0-2450 GCA_038064935.1 Patescibacteria group bacterium | reverse complement strand
CACTGACTCGGCCGGTCACCATACCTCGATGCTCTGCATCGGGGTGATTTGATTATCTGAAACGAGAAAAAGTTTCAGAAATACAGATAGCCACACTTTCGTATGTCTCTAAAAGAAAACCAGATTTTTCTGTACTCCCTTCTGGCAACTACTCCTTTCCGTGGTCAAAAGACTTCGAGAAACTCGGGGTTGAGGCATGAAACATCAACCTCAAATCACATCCATCAGGGTTATCTGCAGTAGTAGATAACCCTGATTTTTTATTCTATATACACCACGGTCTTATTTTTTATCGCGTCTAAACATTTAGGAATACTTTTTTGCAAACTCGCAGACAAAAGTGGGATTGCTTCGTTGGAGGCAAGAAACTTGTACGCTTCTAATTCTTCTGTTTGTAATTTTATTTGCGCTATTTGGTCATCAATAAGAGTTCCACCGAAAAAAATAAATTTAAGTGAGTCTGTAAAGACTCCTTTTTTGGCTCCATAATATATACCGACTAATTGTAATTCTGGAATATCCAGCCCGATTTCTTCTCTCGTCTCTCGAATTGCCCCGTGGGCTGGCGATTCGTCATCATCAGTGGCCCCCCCGGGTACAAGCCACCCATCTTTATAATTTGGCTTTAAAATGAGTAACTCCCCTTTGGTGTTAAAAAAGACAATCGCAGTGCCTACATGCTTTTTGGGAAGCATTTTTGCATATTCTTCATCAGTGAATTTTTTTGACATTTTTATATCAGGCTACTCGTAACTTTTTTTATTCTATCTTAAGCTCGTGGGGACTTCTTCGGGTTTGAGATTGACGATGATACCGGAGACGACTTCGCGGCAGACTTCGCGTGTAGCATAAATTATTTCTCGGGGGTGGCCGGGGTGGCACCGTCTTCGGCCGCCGGTTCCTCCTTCCCGCGCTTCTCCACTTCGATCGCCGAGAGATCAATCGGCGCCGTCTCTTCCACTTCTTCCTTGGCGACCGTAATCGCGGCGACCACTTCTTCCAGTCGGTGCGTCGTCGTCACCCCAGTCGGCAACCTAAGATCGCGCACGAGAATTTGACTCTCGATCGTCGCGAGGACGGTGACATCAACGGTGATCCCGTGAGGTAAATCTTTTGGCAAGGCCTCAATTTCCAATTCATGGAGTACCTTAAGGAGCGTCCCGCCGAGTTCCTTCACCGCGGGTGCGAGACCCGTATATTCAATCGGCACCTTGATCTTGAGCACCACATCTTGCTCGATCACATAGAGATCGGCGTGAATCGGTTCGCGATTGACTGGATGATACGACACCTCGTGGACCAAAACACTTTTCTGCCCCACGGGAGTCACGAGTGTAATGATTGACGATTCACCGGCCGAGCGCAGAACCTTTTTGAAATCAGCGAGCGGTACGAAGAGTGACACCGGCACCTCCTTCCGCCCATAAAACACAATCGGCAAGCGACCAGCTTGCCGCTCGGTCTTCAGTTTCTTGCCAAAGGTAGTCCGCACCTCCGCTTTGAGTGTTAACATTCCACTATTATGCACACAATCTTAAAAAAGAAAAGGATTTTTATTTACCTTTTAATTCCACGATAAACCGACTTCCCTTGCCGAGACCGTCGGATTCGGCCCAGATTTTGCCATGGTGGGCCTCGATGATTTGCCGTGCGACATAGAGGCCAATCCACTGATCTAGCAAAGCTTAACTATTTACAAAATCTCCCATAGGTGCTAAGTGTAATATACCCTTTAAGACTGTCTTGGGGGGGTAAAAGTTTTTTGACAATTAGATATCGAAATATAGAAAGGAGGCAAGGATATGTGTATGAAAGATAAGTATGGCGAGAAAGCCGATCAGCTTCACGGAGTTTTCCGTGAACTCGGTGTGAATTTCACATCCGGCGTGCCGTGTGGCGTGTTGCGACACATCATCAGAAACTTTGATGACGAGGTCGTAGTGCTTCACATGATCGCTAATCGAGAGTCGGAAGCCGTCGGCCTGGCGGCTGGTGCGTACCTTGGTGGAAAGATCCCGGTGGTCTACATGCAGAACTCCGGTCTTTTCTCCGCCTCAAACGACATCGCATCGCTCCTTGTTCCCTACAAGATGTCGATCTTTTTCGTAGTGTCTTATCGGGGATGTGAGGGCGAGAACGCAGTGCAACATCTGACAACAGGTCGGGCAACGGAACGCTTGCTCGAATCTTTCGGCCTGCCGTTTGTGGTTTTTGGAGATCAAAATCTAGAAACCTTGGTAAGGTCAATGTTCGAGACCATGCGTAAAGCAGAACTCCCGACATTCCTCTTACTCAAGAGAGGGTGGCACCGATGAAAAGACACGGGGCAATTGAAGTCATCATGACAACGATTGACAGTCGCGACGTTGTGGTTTCCACCACCGGATTGATTTCTCGGCTTTGTTGCATGAGAAATATCCAATGATGTTTAAAAACCCGAGGCGTGTTCG
>JBBTRZ010000019.1:0-29533 GCA_038064935.1 Patescibacteria group bacterium | reverse complement strand
ATAATCGCGTGGTGTTTTAGGTGTGGGTGGGGAAGGGTGTTTCGTTATTTGCAGTGGGCACCGCCTCGTCCCAATTTTTTGCTAAAAATTGAGGACTCCGGCGTTCGATTCCCGCACGCGAGCCAAGCAGTTGGCTCGCTCATCTCCACTCAAAAAACAAAAGCGCCCTTGGGGGCGCTAATGTTTTAACGAATGGAGATGGCGGGAATCGAACCCGCGTGCAAGGAGGATTAGGTTGTGGTTCTACGCGCGTATTCTACCTTGAGCACCATTTTGCCTGATGCTTCTCGACAAATAATGTCTAGAGTAGACGAAACCATTATTTATCAGAGTCTCATGATTTTGGTCAGTCGTTGAGACAAACGACGACCTATTCCGAAAGATTATTACACCCGTCACTCCCTAACAGAATTCAGGAGCTCGGACGCCAGCTTGGGTCGCGCCGTTAGGCGAGAGCGTAAGCTGGAGCGAAGATACCCGCGAAGGCGTTCTTCACTTTAGAGAATAAGTTGGCGCTTATTCAGATGCTAGAAGTTTAACGAGTTTCTGGCAAACTCGGCGCGCACAGTAGCCGCATCTCCCCATGTCTAGGCCAATCATCCCCATTTCAAAGTCCGTCTAATTTCTCGGTCAACTTCGCGCCGTTTGAGATGTTCGCGTTTATCGTGACCTTTACGGCCGCGGGCGATCCCAATCGTGAGCTTGATTGACCGGCCCTTAGTATACATTTGAAGCGGAATAATTGTCAAGCCCTTTTTCATTTCAATATTGGTAAGATCGGTGATCTCTTTTTTTGTTAGAAGCAGTCGTCGAAGACGCGCCGGCTCGTAACCCTTGGGTAGATTAGTTGGTTGGTAGGGTGAGATTGTGGCACCCGAAAGGAAGACCTCGCCACCGCGCACGATGACGAAACTGCCAGCCAAGTTCGCCCGACCGTGCTTGATCGCCTTCACTTCATGGCCGACAAGCTCAATCCCGGCCTCGAGCGTCTCCATAATCTCATACCGGAAGCGCGCTTGCCGATTTTCAACAAAGGTTGGCATATGCTTATGGTATACTGGTTTATCTAACCTGTCATTGCAGAAAATAAGTTTTTTGTGCTAGGATACGATCGTGCCCATGCCTACGCTCAAAGATCGGAAATTTATTAGTTTAGTTAGAATGACTGTGGCCGAGTCGGTACAACAGGTTTTGACTGATCCCGATTTTGGTTTGGAAATAAAGGATAGTTTCAGGAAAAGAATTTTGAAATATAAAAGTAAAAAATCAAAAAAATTCACCAGTTTGGCCGAAATCAAGAAAAGATATTTACTGAATTAAACATGCCTCGTTGGTCAGTTTATTTTGAAGAATCAGCCAGAAGAGATTTCCATAAATTAGACAAAAGTGTCCAAATCAGAATCGCGGAGAATCTAGATTGGTTTTCTAACAATTTTGAAAAAATTCACCCGTTGTGGTTAAGCAACGATCTGGCTGGCTTCTCGAAATTACGAGTAGGTGACTATCGTGTTGTTTATGAAATTGACTTGTTAAATTACACACTCAAAATTGCAATCATTGAACATCGGTCCAAGGTTTATAAAAGAAGAAACATTTGATTATGCCTAAAAAATCTAAACCAAAAAATCAGCGCGAGATTTGGCAACAATTTAGTCGGCAAATCGTCGGCGCTCTGCTCCTCTTATTCATCTTGGCCGGTCTCTACACGCTCTCGACTGAAGACCGGCGGGATGAGTCACTAATTCCCTTGTCACAATTAGCCCAAGATATTAGCGCGGGTCGAGTGACGGAGATTAAAGTGGAGGGCGACGAACTGGAGATCGTTTACTCGACCAAGGAGCTTAAACGCTCCCAGAAAGAAGTCGAGGCGTCGCTCACTCAGACGCTCGCAGTTTACGGCGTGTCGCCTGAAGTGCTAAGTCGGGTGGCCGTCACCGTCGAGTCGCCGGGCGGGGCCGGCTTTTGGCTGATCAATCTCTTGCCGATTCTTCTGCCGGTCCTTTTTGTCGTCTTCATCTTCTGGATGATTTCGCGGCAGGTGCGCGGCGCTTCGATGCAGGCTTTCACCTTCGGCCAATCGCGCGCGCGAATTATTGATCCGGCCGATACTAAACAACGCATCACTTTCAAGGATGTCGCCGGTGTTCGCGAGGCCAAGGAGGAGTTGTTTGAGATCGTGGACTTCCTCAAGAGTCCGAAGAAATTTCTTGACATCGGCGCCAAAATCCCGAAGGGGGTACTTCTTATGGGGCCGCCGGGGACGGGGAAAACCTTGCTCGCGCGCGCGGTCGCTGGTGAAGCGGCCGTTCCCTTCTTCCATCTTTCCGGTTCGGAGTTTGTCGAGATGTTTGTCGGGGTGGGGGCATCGCGAGTGCGTGACTTATTTAAATTGGCTAAGAAGGCGGCGCCGGCCATTGTTTTCATTGATGAGATTGACGCGATCGGGCGGCATCGCGGCTCGGGGTTGGGCGGCGGTAACGATGAACGCGAACAGACGCTCAACCAAATTCTTGTTGAGATGGATGGTTTCGAACCGACCGAGAAATTGATCGTCATGGCGGCGACCAACCGCCCCGATGTTTTGGACCCAGCTTTGCTTCGACCCGGGCGCTTCGACCGACGAGTGATTCTCGATAAGCCCGATCTGCGCGATCGCGAAGAGATTCTCCAAATTTATGCCCGCGAGAAACCTTTTGCCGAGGATGTTAATCTGCGCACCATTGCCGAGCGCACGCCGGGCTTCACCGGGGCCGACCTCGCCAACATTATGAACGAAGGCGCGATTCTCACGGCTCGGGAAAATCGCCAGCGTGTCAGTCAATATGATCTCATTCGTTCGGTGGAGAAGGTGATGCTGGGACCCGAGCGCCGTAGCCACATCCTCTCGGAAAAAGAGAAACGGATCACCGCCTACCATGAGATTGGCCACGCCCTCATCGCTTCCGTCCTGCCGCACGCCGATCCAGTACACAAGGTTTCGATTATCTCTCGTGGCCATGCGGCTGGTTATACGCTCAAGCTCCCGCTTGAGGATCGCAAACTTGAATCGCGGAAAGAATTTCTGGATGACATTGTCGTCTCTCTCGGCGGTTACGCCGCCGAGCAACTCATCTTCAACGATATTACCACCGGCGCCTCGAGCGATATTGCGGTGGCGACTGCGGTCGCGCGCAACATGGTCACGAAGTATGGCATGAGTGACAAGTTGGGACCGATCGCTTTCGATAATGCCACCGCGCGACTCTGGAATGGTTACGGCTCGCCGACCGAAAAATATTCGTCGGAGGAAGTGTCGGCGGCGATTGATCGGGAAGTGTCGGCGATCTTACGCGCGGCCCTCGCCCGCGCGCAGAGTGTTCTCACCGAACGCCGCACAACGCTCGACGACTTGTCGGAAGAATTGATTAAAGTGGAAACTCTCGAACGCGAGGGCTTCGAGAAACTCCTCATTCTTCACGGCATCAAGCCGAAGGAGTTGTTGACCAAGACGGTGGTTTCGGAGAAAAAAATGGATGCGCCTGGACTCGAACCAGGAACCGCCGAGGTATAAGCTCGGTGCTCTAACCATTGAGCTACGCATCCGGCCTATCTACTATAGCCAATCAACATCACGATGTCTAAGAAAAATATTTTCGTTTGGGTATCATCTTGTATTGGATAAGACTTTGACTTTAGGGTCTTTTTAGATTAAATTAAAGTTCATGAATGTTGCTAATTATATCGCTGTTGATCCAAAAATTTGTCACGGCAAGCCATGTTTTAAAGGTACGCGGATCATGGTTTATTTGGTCCTGGGTCTTTTGGAAGCCGGGGTTTTGGTTGATGAAATTATTGGCCCACAATATTATCCCCAGCTTACCAGGAGGCATGTTGAGGCCGCTCTCAACTATGCCGGACAGTTACTGAAAACTCGTGAGTATGCTTCTCAAGTTGCTTTGTGATGAGAATATTCCTTGAGCCATCGGTGAAGCGCTTGTGGCCTCGGGTTGTGATATTGCTAGGGTAGTGCCGGGCACACCTGATTCTAGAGTGGCTATTCGGGCTAAACTAGAAAAGCGGATTCTTTTAACTTTTGATTCAGATTTTTCCAATATCCTTGTTTATCCACCACAGAAATACTATGGCATTATCCGAATCAGAATTGAACCGCCCTTCATCGAGGTGGTGATGTCAGCGTTGAAATCAGTGTTTATCGAATTCAAATCACCAAAAGATTTCTTCGGCAAATTAATTATTGTGGAAGAAGCACACTTTCGCGTTTGGGGTTAATGATAATGTTGGTTGAAATTAATCTCACCGCTTGCGGATTTATCTTCGATATATTAGAGTAATCTCTTACGCTGTGAGATTATGCCTACGATTAATCAGTTAATTAAGCGGAAGCGCTTTACCCAAAGGCGGAAGTCGCGGTCGGTGGCGATGGCGCGAGGTTTCAATGTGCTCAAAAACCAGCCGAATAGTTATCCCTCACCCTTCAAGCGCGGGGTTTGTGTTCAGGTGAAAACAACGACCCCGAAGAAACCGAACTCGGCGATTCGGAAGATCGCCCGCGTCCGGCTGACCAACGGGATGGAGGTGACCGCCTATATTCCCGGAATTGGTCACAATTTGCAGGAACACTCGGTGGTGCTGGTTCGCGGCGGTCGGGTGAAAGATTTACCCGGTGTCCGTTATCATATTATTCGCGGCAAGCTCGATGCCTCGGGTGTCGAAAGTCGCCGCCAGAGTCGCTCGCTTTACGGCATGAAGCGGCCGAAAGCGACGAAGTAAAAATTTTTCAATTTTCAATTATTATGCGCCGAAAAATAAAAAATATTCACGAAGCCACGCCCGACGACCGTTACCAGTCGCTTAAAGTGGCGAAGATGATCAACTACCTGATGCACCGCGGTCAGAAGGCGACGGCGCGCCAAGTAGCTTACGACGCCTTCGACCAGATTAAGACCGAGACCAAACAAGAACCACTGGAAGTCTTCGAAGAGGCGCTAAAAAATGCCGGGCCACATACCGAACTTCGTTCACGGCGCGTCGGGGGAGCTAATTATCAAATTCCGCACGAAGTGAGTTCGAAGCGCCGCTTGGCTTTATCGCTTCGTTGGCTCCTTGAAGCGGCCCGGTCGAAGAAGGGGGCGCCAATGTCGCGTCGTCTGGCTGATCAACTTATTTTAGCGAGCAAGAATGACGGTGAAGCGGTGAAGAAGAAGGAGAATGTTCACAAGATGGCCGAGGCCAATCGCGCCTTCGCTCACTTCGCGCGGACGGCCCACCGTCCGCCGACGGTGGCTCGCTAATTCGGCCGCACCATGGATCGCGACTACCCGCTTGATCGTGTTCGTAACATTGGCATCATTGCTCACATTGATGCCGGTAAAACAACGGTCTCCGAGCGGATTCTCTATTACACCGGTGTCTCGCATAAGATCGGCGAGGTTCATGAAGGCGAGGCGACGATGGATTGGATGGAGCAAGAGCGCGAGCGGGGGATTACGATCACGGCGGCCGCGACGACCGCTTTTTGGGTTCCCACTTACGCTCACGCGGATAAGGACTCACCTTTAAATTCTGACTCCCAAGGTGAGTCCTTGGGATCCGGCGTGCGCATTAACATCATTGATACGCCCGGGCATGTGGACTTCACCGTTGAGGTTGAGCGCTCACTCAAAGTGCTTGACGGCGGGGTGGTGGTCTTCGATGGCGTGGCTGGCGTCGAGCCGCAATCCGAGACCGTTTGGCGGCAGGCGGACAAGTATCAGGTGCCGCGGATTTGTTTCGTCAACAAGATGGATCGGCTCGGGGCGAGTTTCGAATTTTGTTATAAAACTATTTTAGAACGATTGACTAAAAAAGCCGTGCGACTCCAAATCCCGATGGGTGAGGAGTCGGCGCATGTCGGGGTGATTGATCTTCTGACTATGACGGGCTACCACTTCGAGGGCGAACTCGGTAAGGAGGTGAAGCTGGTGCCGATCCCCGAGGAGTTTAAGGTGGTCGCCGAGAAATATCATCACGAGTTGGTGGAGAAGATTGTCGGCGAGGATGACGCGGCGATGAACGAATATCTCGAAGGCAAGATTGTGTCTGTCGCCCAACTCAAAGCGATTCTCCGGCGAGCAACGATTTCGGGTTCGATCATCCCCGTTTTCTGCGGTTCGGCGCTCCGCAATAAGGGAGTTCAGCTAGTACTCGACGGCGTTGTGGATTATCTGCCGTCGCCACTTGATATTCCACCGGTCGCGGGCATCGATCCGACGACTGGCGAGACCATCACGCGCCCGCCCTCCGACGAGGCTTCTTTCGCCGCGCTTGCCTTCAAACTCCAAACTGATCCGTATGTCGGCCAGCTCACTTACTTTCGCGTTTATTCAGGCACGCTCGAAGCCGGTTCTTATGTCTACAATGCGACTAAGAATGAACGGGAGCGGGTGGGACGAATTCTGCGGATGCATGCCAATCAACGCGAAGAGGTGAAGAAGGTTTACGCCGGTGAGATCGCGGCTCTAGTCGGACTCAAAAACACGACGACCTCGGACACTTTATGCGACGAGAAACAGCCGATCATCCTCGAGCGGATTCACTTCCCCGAGCCGGTGGTGTCGCTCCGCATTGAACCCAAGACTAAAGCTGACCAAGAGAAAATGGGCTTGGCGCTGAAAAAACTTTCCGACGAAGATCCGACCTTTCGCATCAAGTCCGACCCTGAAACCGCCGAGACGATTATCTCTGGCATGGGTGAACTTCACCTTGAGATTATCGTTGATCGAATGAAGCGTGAATTTGGTGTCGGCGCCAATGTGGGTCAACCGCAAGTGGCTTATCGCGAGACGATTACGAAAGAGGCCGAAGCCGAGCATAAATACATCAAGCAATCCGGCGGCAAGGGTCAATATGGTCATGTCAAATTGCGAGTCAAGCCGCTCGAGCCCTTAGCCGAGGGCGCCGATAAGAAGAAGTTACCCAAGAATGTCACGCGCGAGGCCGATTTTGAATTCATTAATAGCATCAAGGGCGGAGTGATTCCGCAAGAATATATTCCGGCGGTGGAGAAGGGGGTGCGCGAGGGACTTGATCGCGGGATTCTCGCGGGCTATCAAGTCGTTAATGTTTCCTGTGAGCTTGTTCACGGTTCTTATCATGAAGTGGATTCATCCGAACTCGCCTTCAAACTCGCCGGTTCGATGGCGCTCCAAGACGCGGCGAAGCACGCCGGGCCCGTGATTCTCGAGCCGGTGATGAAGGTGGAAGTGGTGGTCCCCGAGAAATGGATGGGGGACATCACCGGCAATCTCTCCGGCCGCCGCGGGCAAATTGAAAATATGGAAGATCGGGGCCACCTTAAAGTCGTGCGTGCCAAGGTGCCGCTCGCCGAGATGTTTGGTTATGTCACGCAACTGCGTTCGATGACCGAAGGCCGCGGCACTTTCACTATGGAATTCGACAGCTATCTCGCCGTCCCGCAAACCGTCGCCCAAAAAATCATCGAAGCGCGGCAGTAGACAGCAATTTGGTCGGTGGTATACTCTAGTCGTATGACACCTGAAGATAAAGAATTTATTCGGGATGAATTTGAGAAGTTTGGGCGGATTGTTAAAAGTGGTTTTGATGGTGTGGATGAAAGATTCAAAAACATAGACGAAAAGTTTAAATCCATCGATCATCAATTTAAAATAGTTTTCGATCAGTTGAGAATATTGGGATCAGATCTGCATGATGTAAAGATTACTTTAGCTTCTTTATTAAAAATGGTTGCTGATCGTGATCGGGAAATAAATAATATGGATCTACGCCTTCGACGGGTGGAGCAACATCTCGGGTTATTAAGTGTTTAAATTAACATGCCAAACACCAAACGCGGTTTCGGGAGCGCGGGGTTAATCATCGTCATTTTAATCATCATCGCTGGCGGAGCGTATCTGTGGAGTCAGAAAAGCCCAAACGATGGAAGTCCGACCTCCAGTGTAGTGTTGTCCCCCAAAGCTGGTGATAATTGGGTGATTGGGGAAACGCACACGATTAAATTAGCCGTAGATCCACAGACGATTGCAATGGTTCAAGGAATTGGTCTGGCTAGGCGGGATGGAAGTTATTTGGGGACCATAGACTGCTTAAAATATGCAGACCAGCGCAAGGAATTCACATGGGATGGTAAAACTGTTTTGAATTATTGCGGTGCTGGCTCTATTAGTAAGAATGTTAGCCTTGTCCCCGGGGAGTACCGTGTAGTTTTATCAACGGGTACGATCGGAGATAATTATTCTACAGGCGGTGATTATTTTACTATCTCTCGCTGATGTGAATAAGTTTTAGTGTTGATGGTGATATTGGGCCAATCGGTAAGTACTATAATCCACTTACTCCTAAACTGGGTAATCCTCTGATGGTAAAGGGTGGTAACTTTACTGATTCTAGGGGTAATAAACTTCCTGTTCCGGATACCATTGTGATTAAAGGAATATCGATGACATTGAAGAAGGTGGGTTACACTGAAAATCGTCAGGAATTTGCAGAAGTTTGTTTGAATTCATAAAATAAAAGCCTAAAATTAAAAAAGCATAGAGACTCTCCTTTACCAGTAGATTTCTTTGGTGTAGTATAAAAGCATGGAAGAAAAAGTAATAAAAGGACAGGATCTCTCGGTTGTCAGAGAAGAGCATGTCAATAAATGGGTGGCCCTATCTCCTGATTATAGGAAGATTTTAGCTGTTGGAGATAGTTTGAGTGCTGTCCTAACTCTAGCCAAAACCTCGGAAAAAATTGTGATGAAAGTCTTACCTAATTTGGGTTATGCACCAATGTACTATTCTATGGTACTTAAATAATGAAGTTTAAATATTGGCCGGTAATGGGCGTGAGTGATTCAAGAGGAAAAATGGTGAAAAGGCCAATGCTTGAGTTGGAACTGCTGGGGACAAAAGGTAATAAAATCAGCGGATTAGGACTCGTTGATTCTGGGGCAGATACCACGATGCTCCATATCCAATATGCCACGGCGCCCGGTCTCATTTTGGATGCAACGAAAACCAAAGATGTTATTGGTGTCGGTAGTGGTAGAGTTAAAGTGTACACAGGACCCTTGAGATTAAAAATAAAACATTTAGATAAAGAACTTGAAGTACCGGCCTGGTTTGTAGATAGTGAGAATGTGAATATTCTGCTAGGTCAAGAAGTTTTCTTTGAGATGTTTCGAATAAAATTTGAGAAAGATCATGATACCTTTGAAGTCACCGCTTCTTTTTAATGAGAAAAAGACTAAAATTAAAAAAGCATAGTTGCGCTTTGTGTAAGCCACACAAAATGCATGGCGCCAATAGGTGGGATTCCCGCGACCTTTTACTACTTAAGGAATTTGAAACCCTGCGCCATCTTTCGGTTCGTAGAATGATTTAATCCTACAATGTCTTGGGCTTTTGCTATTGTAAATAATCGGTTAGCAGAAATTTTCTTTGATACCAATGTTTGTAGAAAGAAAAAACATTCAAAAGTGTGGGGCCATTGTTATGTGAGTGGGTCAGAATACAAAACCAAACAAGAACAGAAGTGGATTGCTAGCGATACTAAGAAATACCGCTTCGCCTATAGAGACAAGAAGTACAGACGAATACATCAGCTTGTAGTTGAGGCTAAGAAATGATATATTAGAATGTGATCGGTTATGGTCAAGATTGTTTTCAGCTCGCATGCTAGGTGGCAGTTGGCAGAACGGAAAATTTCTGAACGGTAAGTTTTAGAAGCAATAAGGAGACCGACTAATGTTGCTCAACAACCTAATGGCCGGTTTCAGGCATTAAAAATAAGAGAACGTCAAGGGAAGAAGTATTTGTTGGTTGTCATCTATGAGGAGACGCGATCAATTTGGGAAATTGTAACTGTTTTCTACACTTCAAAAATCAAAAAGTATTTATGAAATTTCATTACGATAAAAAAATAGACGCTCTCTATCTTCGTTTCAACGAGGAGCGTTATTGTGAGAGCGATGAAGTTTCCCCCGGAATTATTCTTGATTATGGGCAGAAGGGTAAAATTATTGGGTTGGAGGTATTGGATGCTTCCAAACATTTCCCGCGCCGATTTAGCTCGGAATTAAAAAAGAAACGATTGCCAGTAATACTAAGTTTCCAAGCCATGACGGCATCGTCAATGAATAATTAGCATGTCAAACCCAAACACCAAGCGCGGTTTCGGAAGCGTGGGGTTAATCATTGTCATTTTAATTATTATCGCCGGCGGATCGTACATGTGGAGTCAGAAAGGCCCAACTGATGGAAGTCCGACTGCCGTCACGACCGATAGCGCGAATTGGAAAACTTATCGCAATGAAGAGTATGGGTTTGAATTTAAATACCCAGCCGATTTTGAGATTGAAGATCGAAGTTACAAATCTAACCAGGGCGTAGCCATCAAAGATGTTCTGGTTTGCGCGCCCAACGGTGGGCAATGTCTTGTTTTCGCCAGTACCTTGGACGATCCAAATTTATCACTCCAATCCCGCTTACTAATTGATGATCTAGATCAAAAGACCAGGGATATTGTGACTTCAATAAGAAATTCACTTGACTAATAATTCGGGTCTGTTAGGATAGACACTACGCGTTTCGCGTCTGGTTTTTGTTTTTCATTATTAATTATTAAGCAATCAAAATATTATGGCAGAGAAATTTGATCGTTCAAAGCCGCACATCAATGTCGGCACCATTGGTCATGTTGATCACGGCAAAACCACGCTCACAGCGGCGATTTTACATGTCCTGAATCTGGCTGGCAAAAAGGCGAAGATTAAGACCGTTGACCAGATTGACTCGGCGCCGGAGGAGAAGGCCCGCGGTATTACCATTTCCCTCTCGCACAATGAGTACGAGAGCGATACGCGGCACTACGCGCACATCGACGCGCCCGGCCACGCCGATTATATTAAAAACATGATTACCGGCGCCGCCCAGATGGACGGCGCGATTATCGTGGTCGCGGCGACCGACGGCGTCATGCCCCAGACCCGCGAGCACATTCTCTTGGCCCGCCAAGTTGGCGTGCCGAAAATTGTGGTTTTTCTCAATAAGGTGGATATGGTGGACGACCCCGAACTCATTGATTTGGTTGAGGCCGAAGTACGCGAATTGCTCACTAAGTATCAATACGACGGCGACAATGTGCCGGTCATTCGCGGTTCGGGTCTTAAGGCGCTCGAATCGAAGACAGCTGATGATGAATGGGCGAAGAAAATTCTTGAATTACTCAATGCGCTTGACACCTACATCCCGACGCCAGTGCGCGAGATTGATAAGCCCTTCCTCATGCCGATCGAAGACATCTTCTCGATTGAAGGCCGGGGCACGGTGGTGACGGGAAGGATTGAACGGGGTAAGGTGAAAGTAGGCGAAGAAATTGAGATTGTCGGCATCAAGCCAACGGCCAAGACAACGGTCACGGGGATCGAGATGTTTAATAAGCAACTCGATGAGGGAATTGCCGGCGACAACGCCGGGGTTCTTCTCCGCGGCACGAAGAAGGAGGATGTTACTCGCGGTCAGGTGCTCGCCAAAGGGGGTTCCGTCACACCTCACACCGAATTTGAGTCCGAGGTTTATATTCTTAAGAAGGAAGAAGGTGGCCGTCATACCCCCTTCCTCACTGGTTACAAGCCGCAGTTCTATATTCGGACAACCGATGTGACCGGGGAAGTGACTCTGCCGGAGTCGGTGAAAATGGTTATGCCCGGCGACACCATTACTTTCAAGGTGAAGCTCGTCGCGCCCGTGGCGTTGGAAGAGAAGCAACGATTTGCGATCCGCGAAGGTGGCAAGACTGTCGGCGCCGGAGTGGTGACCAAAGTCATTGCTTAGTTAGTCAGACCTCTTGATCAGCATCCATGGCTTTATTGGAGAAGACAGAGAAAAAGGTGAAGCTGAAAAAGCCGGAAGTAGTTGAGCCAATTCAGAAGATTCGGATTCGCGTCGCGGCTTATGAACACAAGATTCTTGATGCCTCGGTGAAACAGATTGTGGACACCGCTCTCCGCTATGACGGTATCATCGAAGGACCGATCCCGCTCCCGACCGAGATTAAGAAGTACACGGTCAATCGAAGTTCCTTCGTCCATAAGAATGCGCGGGAGCAGTTCGAGATGCGGATTCATAAGCGTTTAATTGATATCCAGAATCCGTCACCCAAAATTATTGAACACTTGACGACGCTTAGCTTGCCCTCCGGTGTGAGCATTGATGTTAAGATGATCTAGCCCAAGTAGCTATTAGGTGCTAGCTTCTGGGTTCTAGGAAAAATTTTTAAGGCTGACCATTAAAAGCTAACAGCTAGAAGCTAAAACCTATTATGAAAATTACTGGCACCAAACAAAGGATGACTCAAGTTTTCGACTCGACCGGCACGGTCTGGCCGGGAACGGTGGTGTCTATTAAAGAAGCCGGGTTGGCTGTCGGTGATCGTGTCACGGTGAGCGGTCTCTCGAAGGGTAAGGGCTTTCAGGGAGTCGTCAAGCGTCACGGTTTTCACGGTGGGCCGCGCAGCCATGGTCAGAAACATTCCGAGCGCGAGCCGGGCGCGATCGGTGGTGGCGGCGGTCGGGCCGGCGGTCGCGTGGCCAAAGGTATCCGCATGGCGGGGCGGATGGGTGGCGACCGGGTAACGGTGGGTAATCTCAAAGTACTCGCGATCAATGAGTCAGCGAATGAAGTGACGGTAAGCGGCG
Organism: Patescibacteria group bacterium; assembly: GCA_038064935.1. GTDB lineage: Bacteria > Patescibacteriota > Minisyncoccia > Phycocordibacterales > JACOZG01 > JAGVGK01. Next base: position 16,836 of record JBBTRZ010000019.1, on the reverse strand, counting down.
CGATTCCTGGTCGCCGTGGCACGAGAATTGAACTTAAGAAGCTAGTTTCTACAAAGTTAAAAGCCAGTTCCTAGAAGCTACTTAAATATGGAATCCAAAATTTACAATCAGGCCGGGGAAGATGTCGGTTCAGTGAAATTACCGGAAGCTGTTTTTGGTCTGCCTTGGAACGCCGACCTGGTCCACCAAGTGACGGTCGGCATGCAGGAAGGGAAGAGATTGAGCTTGGCCCACGCCAAAGGCCGCGGTGAAGTGCGCGGCGGCGGGAAGAAGCCGTGGCGGCAGAAGGGAACTGGCCGAGCGCGGCATGGCTCTATCCGCTCGCCACTTTGGAAGGGGGGCGGTGTGACGCACGGTCCGGTTGCCGAGCGGGTGTATGGTCAAAAAATTAATAAGAAGATGCGAACCAAAGCCCTCTACACCGCGCTCTCGGCGAAATACCGCGACGGGGAACTCATCTTCATTGACCATTTGGATTTTAGCCAGCCGAAGACTAAAGCGGCGCTCGCGATGCTCACCAACCTCGCCGCCGCCGCGGAAGCACCAGCGCTCCTCTACCGCCGCGGCCGCCGGGCGCTCATTGCCACTTGGCGCTCGAGTGCTTCACTTCTCAAGAGCTTTCGCAATTTGAAACCGGTCGCCCTGGATGAAGTGCGCAATCTCAATCCGCTCGAGATCCTAACTTATCAATACCTAGTGATTACCGATCCCGAGCAGAGTATTGCCGCTCTTCTCGGCCGATCGGCAAAAAATTAATATGGATATAATTCTTCGACAACCGCGCGTGACAGAGAAGTCGACGGACGGCGTCTCGGCCGTGCCACCGTGCTACACTTTCCTCGTCGCCCCGTCGGCGAACAAATTCTTGGTCCGGCAGGAAGTGGCGAAGCGTTATAAAGTGACGCCGACCAAGGTGAATATGATTTTAGTTAAAGGGAAAAAAGTTTTTACCCGTGGTCGCGCCGGCACCCGCCAGGGGTTAAAGAAGGCGATGGTTTACCTTAAGCCCGGGGATAAAATTGAATTTGTCTAATATCTAACATCCAATGAAATCCTATCGCCCCACCAGTCCATCGCGTCGCGCCATGACCACCCTCCCGTATCGGGAACTCTTGACTGGTGATCAGCCGAAGAAGTCCCTAACCTATGGCCGCAAACGCGCCGTGGGCCGAAATAATTTCGGCCGGATCACCGTGCGTCATAAAGGCGGCGGACATAAGCGCCGTTTCCGCGAGATTGACTTCCGCTATGACAAGATTGGAATTGCCGCCCGGATTGAAACTATCGAATACGATCCTAATCGTTCGGGCTTTATCGGCCTCGCTCTCTATCGCGATGGGGCGCGTCGTTATGTCCTTCTTCCCGGCGCGATTAAAGTGGGGGACAATTTTATTGTCGCGGAAGATGCGCCGCTTACCCCCGGCAATCGTCGGCCGCTGAAGAAGATTCCCGTCGGCACCTTCGTCTATAATATTGAACTCGAGCCGCGCGGTGGAGCAAAGCTCGTGCGCTCGGCCGGCAATTTCGCTCAAGTGTTATCCAACGATCTTGGCTACACCAGTCTTCGCTTACCCTCATCGGAAGTGCGACGAGTCAATGAGAATTCTTGGGCCTCGATTGGTCTCGTGTCCAATGAAGAGCAGAAATTAATTAACTTGGGCAAGGCCGGCCGATCACGGTGGCTCGGTATCCGACCAACGGTGCGCGGTAGCGCCATGAATCCGGTGGATCATCCTTACGGCGGCGGTGAAGGTCGGCAAGGTCGTGGCACGAAACGCCCGAAGACCCTGTGGGGGAAGGTCACCGGCGGCCGCAAAACCCGCCGCTCTAAAAAGTATTCTAATCGTTTCGTGATTACTAGACGGACGAAGAGGAAATAGTCAGAGCTGACTTTTTGTGTTAAGTTGGTAACTATGCAAACTTTAACTATCCCTAAATCCTTAACTGGTCGGGATGACTTGGTGGTGATTCCTCGGCGTGATTACGAGCAGTTAGTCTCTGATTCGTCCCAGGAAATTATCAAACGCGATCCAAAAATTGATCGGGCGTTAGCAATTTCCATGCGTCAGTACCGGGAGGGAAAAGTAGAGGGGCCGTTTAACAATGCCGCTCAATTCATGGCATTTTTACGAAAAAAACCTCGCCGCTCTAAAGTTAAATGAGAACCTTACGAACTGAACAGTTTAAGGAAGAGCTTGCGGATTTACCCAAGTTGATTCAGAAAAAATTTGATAAGCAGCTCAATTTTCTTTTGCTAAATTTGCGCCACCCATCGTTGCATTGTAAAAAATTTGACGAAGCGCGGGGAATTTGGCAGGCACGAGTTGACGATCATTACCGATTTTATTTTATCATAGACACTGATATTTATGTTCTATTTAACATCCTGCGGCATTTAGATTAACCCATGTGGATAACCCATTCATTTTTAGTGGTATTATGAACGACATGAAGAAGATAGTTTGGATTATTATAATCATGATCGTTTTGGGGCTACTAGGATTTTATTTCCTGAATTCTAGTGATTATTCGAGAGATAATGTTTTCGAGCCGCCGCCGCCATTGCCAGGGAATTAAAGAATAATTTAAGTAACCGCCAGCCGACATTTGGTATTCTTAATTTCGCGTGTTACGATTAAACGATGGTTGAACCCAATCGCTCCACGATTTCGATTAGCACGGGGACGGTGGCCAGAGCCATTCTGCTCATTATTTTCGTTTGGTTACTCTTCGTTATTAGGGATGTCATTCTAATTGTTCTGGTTTCGGTGGTGATTGCCTCGGCGATCGAGCCGGCGGTGCGCTTCCTCGCCAGATTTCACCTGCCGCGGACGCCGGCCGTGCTGATTGTTTATTTGATCGGCTTCGCTTTCCTAATTGGTCTTGTCCCCCTTTTTTTTGTACCGGCCATCAAGGATTTAATCAACGCCTCGACAACCTTGCCGACTAAACTTGGTTCGTCTGCTTTCCTCAACTCGGCTAACGACTTTTTTTCCACCTTCTCCAATTCGACCTACTTTAGTAATTTCTCGAGTAATCTGCGCGACACTTTTGCCGGTTTATCGAGCGGTTTCCTCGAGACGGCGAGCATCATCTTCGGCGGCTTTTTCAGTTTCATTATGATTGTGGTTATCTCCTTTTATCTCGCGGTGCAGGATGATGGTATTGCCAATTTCCTCCGTTTGATTACGCCGGCGCGCAGTGAATCCTACATCATCAATCTCTGGCATCGGTCGCAGAAGAAGATTGGTCTCTGGATGCAAGGGCAACTTCTCTTGGGACTCCTCGTCGGGGTGATTGTCTACCTCGGACTCACCGTTTTGAATATCGAGTACGCCCTGATTCTCGCGATTATGGCGGCGGTCTTCGAACTCATTCCCGTCTTCGGGCCAATCCTCTCGGCCGTACCAGCGATTCTTCTGGGGTTTAGCCATAATGTCACCACAGGCATTCTCGTGCTGGGTCTCTATCTCATCATTCAGCAGTTTGAGAATCATCTCCTTTATCCGCTCGTCGTCAAGAAGATTGTCGGCGTGCCGTCAATCGTGGTTATTTTGGCCATCATTATTGGGGCAAAACTTGTTGGCTTCTTAGGCATCATCCTAGCCGTTCCGGCCTCGGCGGTCTTGATCGAATTGCTCGGTGATTTTGAAGAGCGGAAGAAAGCTCTCCACCGCAATGTTGCCTAGAATTTATCTCACGACCACTTTGCCTTATGTGAACGCTGACCCGCATCTCGGCTTCGCCTTCGAGGTGGTGACGGCCGATATTGTGGCGCGGTATCGGCGTCTCTTTGGTCACGAAGTTTTTTTTAATACCGGCACAGATGAGCATGGAGTGAAGGTTTACCGGGCCGCGGCGGGGCGAGACCTGCAAGCTTATGTTGACGATTACGCCGGTCGGTTTCAGAAATTGAAGGCGACGCTCAATCTAACCCACGACCACTTCAGCCGAACGACTGATCCGCGACATACAAATGCGGCCCAAGAATTTTGGCGCCGGTGCGCCGCGGCTGGGGATATTTACCGAAAGAATTACCCGGTCAAATATTGCGTCGGCTGTGAATTGGAAAAAACTGATTCTGAATTAGATGCTGGTCGTTGCCCGATTCATCCGATGCTTACCCCCGAGCTGATCGAAGAAGAAAATTATTTTTTTCGGTTCTCGAAGTATCAGAAGCCATTACTGGAACTTTATAGGAGCCGACCAGATTTCGTCGTTCCCGCGACGCGCCTTCATGAAATTCGTTCGTTCGTCGAGCGCGGGTTGGAAGATTTCAGTATCTCGCGTCTCGCGTCGAAGATGCCTTGGGGGATCCCGGTGCCTGACGATCCAAGCCAAACTATGTATGTTTGGTTCGACGCGCTCGTTAATTATATTTCGGCCATCGGCTGGCCGAATGATTTAGAGAAATTTGAGAAGTGGTGGCCCGTAATTCAGTTTGCGGGTAAAGATAATCTGCGTCAGCAGGCGGCGATGTGGCAGGCGATGCTCTTGTCCGCCTCGTCGGTGAGTCGAGACGGGTCGGCTGGTCTGCCACCGTCTAAACAAATTGTTATTCATGGTTTCGTCATAAGCGGCGGTCAGAAGATGTCGAAGTCGCTCGGCAATGTCATTGATCCGACAACACTCGTCGAAGCATATGGGACTGATGCGGTGCGTTATTTCCTCGCCCGTCATATCGAGCCGTTTGAAGATACGGATGTGACGCTCCAAAGATTTAAAGAAATTTACAATGCTAATCTCGCTAATGGTTTAGGCAATTTGGTTTCGCGAGTGATGAAGATGGCGAGCGATCACTTGCCGCGGCCGGCCGCGGTGAAGAAGCGCGCCATCACTGATTTTCCAGATTTGCTCGAGCCGCTCGCGCGTTATGAGTTGAACCGCGCGCTCGATCTAATTTGGCGGCATGTCGGTCTTCATGATGCCTATATTCAAGAGACCAAACCGTTTAATTTAATTAAAACTGAACCAGACAAGGCGCGGGAAATTATCACTAAACTCGTCCAAGGTCTCGCCGACCTCGCTGTCGTCCTCGAACCCTTCCTCCCCCAAACCGCCGCGGCCATCACCGACCTAATTCGTGAAAATAAACCTCCCGCCAAACCCCTGTTTCCCAGAAAATAATCCATATATGCTACAATAGCGATATGTTTGCGCTTACGCGCTTTGTCCACGAGACGATAATTTCACTCTTTTCCACCATCGGTCGGACGGCGATTGTCTGGTTGCCGATCTTTCTTATTTATCTCGCTTGGAAGCTTTGGTATTACTGGAAGCAAGCCGTCTATATCCGTGGAACCGAGTGGGTGATGTTAGATATCAGAGTGCCACGGGAGATTAGCAAATCGCCGAAGGCGATGGAAGTAGTTCTCGGCATTTTTGCCCAAACCTACGCGGGAAATAAGTGGACGCGCTTCACTAAAGGAATTGTGCGTTCTTGGTTCTCCCTCGAGTTGGTCTCGCTCGGCGGAAAGATCCACTTCTATTTTTATATTCCGAAATTTTTTAAGAATGTAATTGAAGCCCAAATTTACTCTCAATACCCCGGGGTAGAAATTTCGGAGACGGAAGATTATGTCTCCAACATTCCGGCCTACGGTACACCAACATCGAATCATAAAATCTGGGGGGTTGAGTTCGCTTTCAGCAAGGAGGATGCTTATCCCATCAAGACTTATGTGGATTATGGTCTGGATAAGGATCCCAAAGAAGAATTCAAGATTGACCCCATGACGCCGATGCTCGAATTCTTGGGCTCGATTACTCCCGCCGAACAGGTGTGGATTCAGATTTTGATTATCGCAACTCGTGATCGATTCCATAAACCGGGGACATGGTTTGGCAAACAAGGTTGGAAAAAGGAGGCCAATATTCTGATTGATAAACTGATGAAACGCGATCAATTCAAGTCTGGCCCCGACGCGGCGATTCCTTTTGGGGCTTTAGCATTGAGCCCCGGAGAGCGTACCGTGGTTGAGGCCATCGAGCGGAGCATGGACAAAATCGCTTTCGATTGCGGTTTCCGGGGGATTTATCTAGCGCCGAAAGATAAATTTAAGGAAGTAAATATTGTCGGTTTAATGAGCTCGGTCAAGCAATTCAACTCGGCTAACTTAAACGGCTTCAAGCCGGGCTTCAAGACGGGGGTGGAAGAGTCGTGGCATGATTTCCACGGGATCCGGGTGGAGAAGATGAAGCGAAAAATGTTTGACGCTTATCGTCGCCGCGCTTATTTCTACCCGCCGTATGTGGGCAAGTCAATGGTCTTAAACACCGAAGAATTGGCGACGATTTATCACTTCCCCGGGGCGGTGGCGACAACACCGACTTTAACGAAGATTGAGTCGAAGCGCGGCGAGCCGCCGATCGATTTACCGCTTTAATTTATGATAAAATTTTGTCTCCCAATTATTGCTTTAGGGATTGTTTGGGCGTTCATCTTTACTTTCTCCTCACCCGGCGACTTCCCCCGCAAGTCGTTGGTGACAGTATCCGAAGGGGCGTCAATCGGTGAAGTGGCGGCGCTCTTCGCGCGCGAGCGTTTGGTGCGTTCGCCCAAGGCCCTCGAATATCTTGTTCGTTTTAAAAAAGATATTGTGGTGGCCGGCGATTATTTTTTCTCCCAACCGGCGAATGTTTTCATCGTCGCGGCTCGACTCGCCAGCGGTGATTACGATCTGACGCCGATCAAGGTGACAATTCCGGAAGGGGCGACAAGTCATAATATTGCCGTTTTGCTCGCGCGACTTATTCCCGACTTCGATCGTGAAAGTTTTACCGCCCTCGCGGCGGAGCGAGAGGGCTATCTTTTTCCCGATACTTATTATGTTCAACCCACTTGGCAACCCGAGCGACTGATTGAACTGATGACGAAACAATTTCGAGCAAACATCAAATTACTTGACCCGCTGATTGCCAGTTCCGGTCGGACGCTCGAGCAAGTAGTCATCATGGCCTCTATCCTCGAGCGGGAAGCTCGTACCACCGAGTCGCGCCGGCTCATCGCCGGCATTCTCTGGAAGCGCCTCGACGACGGTATGCCGCTTCAAGTGGATGCGGTCTTCCCGTACATCATGGATCGCAATACTTTTGAAGTTAGTCGGGCTGATCTCGCCACTTCGTCGCCCTACAATACCTATCGTTATCGCGGTTTACCGATCGGGCCGATTGCCAATCCCGGACTTGACGCTTTAACCGCCGCGCTCACACCCGTTGAATCGGATTATTGGTTCTTTCTCTCCGATCGATCTGGCGCCTTCCACTACGCCGTTGATTTCGAAGGCCACAAAAGAAATAAGGCGCTTTACTTACCATAGAAAATTTATTTTTGTTCTTTTTTATAAGTTTTTCAATTGATAGTTTAAGGTGGTTTCGCTAAGATAAGGTCATGCGGCCAGAGCCACGGCTTGGGGAGAGAGGCAGTGCCACGAGCGATTTGTGGTGGTTCCTTGCGATTATGGCGGCGCTTTGGTTCCTCTGGTATGCGACCGGCGGCCCTCTTCGGCCAGAAGTCGCGACTGGGCCCTTTATCGAGACACCCACGCCCGTGACAACAGTTGGTGGTGGGGAAATTCACCGGGCTAGTGATGAGCTGACCCCACTCTCTCCCGAACTCCGCTCGCCGTGGTCGGGCCAGGTGAGGATTAGTGGTGGCAATGCTCGGTATGAAATTCAATCCGGGAAGGAGTACATCGAAATTACCGCTGATTATCAGAATCCCGCGCCCATCAACATTACCGGTTGGCGGTTGGTGAATAATCCGGCGCGCCGCGCTCGCTCTATGGTCGCGACGATTCCCGCCGCCGCCAATTTATTTATCTCGACGACGGCGGGCCAACTCGCCCCCATCATGTTATCGCCCGGCGGCCGCGCTATCATGGTGACTGGCGCCCCACCCTCGCGAACAGCTTGGCCACTTCGCCAGAGCTTCCGGCTCAATAAATGCGTCGGCTATCTCGAAGAAGAATTTGATACGCTCAATCTCACTCCGTCGCTTCCCCGCGATTGCCCCGACCCGGCCGATGAACCCGGGGTTGCCACTCTACCGGACAAGTGTTACAACTTTGTCCGCTCTTTGTCATCGTGTCATGAACCGGAGTTTAAGGAAGATCGTGAAGGCGTTGATCGAGTTGATGGCCGGGTGGATGATCTGACCCGCGCCTGTCGGCTGTATGTTGAAGAACACTTTAATTACAACGCTTGCGTCAAGTGGCACGAACGAGACCCTGATTTCTACACCGACGATTGGCGAGTCTATTTCAACCAGCCGTGGGAACTTTGGGCCGAGAACCGCGAACGGATTACGCTCTACGACGAGTCGGGGAAATTGGTGGATGAGCTTGCTTATTGAGACCGAAAGTGTAGAGTTTAAAGTGAAAAATGCAAAATAACCACTCAAAATTCAAAATCTTAAGATTTATACTGTTGTTTTTCGCTTTTAGTTTTGCTTTTTACGCTCCGTCCGTATCTCACGCCGCGGTCAATCAGCTGGTTTTTACGACCGAGCCGCAGACCGTGGCGCCTGGCGCAATCTCCGATGTCATTACCGTCCAAACTCAAGACAGTTCTGGCGTGAAGCAAGAGATGGAGGAGACCGGCGATGCGAGTTTTGTCTCTTCATCGGCAACCGGACAATTTGTAAATAGTAGTGGCGAACCGGCTAGAACAGTGATGAATAATCATTCTGCTAATCGTAATTTTTATTACCAAGACAGTACAGTCGGGTCTCACACAATCACTGTAACCGTCACGGCAAGGACAAGCGGGACAGCGTGGTCCGCTTCCCAGACAATCACCGTGGGGGAGGCGGTGGACAATGATAATGATGACAACGATGAAGAAGATGATGATGCTAACTCCGAGACTCAAAATAATCGGAGTGGCAGTGGCCGACCCTCGGCGCATCAGAGTCCGACGCCGATCAGCGGTCAAGTGGTGTTGCGCGAACCATTCAGAGTTAGCGCCGGCCGGGCGCGTCTCGCGAGTGTTCATAGCCCGATAATTTTTCAAGCCACTCCGTCCGAGGCGGTGACGGTGAAGCGAGCTCGCTATCGTTGGTCCTTCGGTGACGGCGGGAGCGCGGTGGGCGAGAAGGCGACTCACATTTACCATTTCTCCGGCGAGTATCAGGTGGTTCTTAATATGACGGGTAGTGATGGAGAGACCGCCGTCGGTCGCACCACCGTATCGGTGATTGAACCCGTGGTGGCGATTACCCCGATCGCGGCCGAGCGGGTGACGGTAATCAATCGTTCGGCCCAGGAAGTCAATCTTGGCGGTTGGCAGATTAAGCAAGGCGAAGCCAATTTCACTTTCCCGGCGGACACGATCGTGGCGGGAGACAAAGAGACCGTTATTCCTCGTCCTTATCTCGGATTTTCTCCGATCCCCAACTTCCCCTTAATTCTCACTTTCCCCGATGCGACAGTCGCCACTACTAGCCACACCAGTTGGCCAAGCTCCGCTAACACAGATCAGGAATCTTTCACTCGCGTAAGCCAGTCGCTTAATGAACTCTCGACTAAAGTTGTGGAACTAAATAATTTTAAACCCATTAAATCTCAATCATTTACGCCACCGCCAACTCCTGTTCTCCCAACCAAAATAGTTGAGTCAACATCTGACATATCGCCCGCAATCGCGACCATTCCCGTACCGAAGCCAGTCAACTTTTTCACCCGGGTCAGAAGCTGGCTCGCCGAATAATTTATGTGGCGAAATTATTTCGATCAGACATTTTGGAAGATGGCCGTCGGCTTCATCGTGCTCATTGTCTCGGGTTTGGTCGGGGTCTATATTATAAACTTCTTTGACAAATAGTTATCGTTCGGCTAGTATGGCCTCGAAGCTAATTTTTTGTGATTTATGCCAATTAGCAAAAATAAAAAAGCGGAAATTATTGAAGAGTTGGGTAAACGGATTGGCTCGTCCGAGACGGTCGTTTTCGTCAACTTCCATGGTTTGCCCGTTAGCCAGGTGACCGAGTTACGGAGACAATTACGCGATTGTGGCGTCGGCTACACCGTGGTTAAGAAGACGCTCATCCCCAGAGTTTTTACCGCTTCGCGGCGGGTAGTGGCTGGCGCTTGGCCTAGCTTAGGGGGAGAGATAGCGTTGACTTATCTTACCGACCCGGCGGGTGATCCCATCGCACCAGCCAAAGGAATTTATGAATTCCAAAAGTTGGTGAAAGAGGGATTAAAGATTTTGGGTGGCGTGTGGGCTGGAGCATTCGCGGATGCGGTAACGATGATGGGGATCGCGGCGATCCCGCCGCGCGAAACGCTTTACGCGCAACTGGCTAACTTGTTTAATTCACCCATCCAACGCTTAGTGGTTGTGCTGGATCAGATTAGTAAAACTAAAGTTTAATTAACATAATCATGGAAGAAAAATTCAAATCAATTATCGAACAAATAGAGAAGATGAGTGTGCTTGAGCTCAATGAATTAGTGAAAGCGTTTGAGGTTAAATTTAGCGTTTCGGCCCAAGCCCCGATGTCTGTCGGGGCTCCGACCGGAAGCGTCGGAGCAGTGGAAGAAAAAGATTCTTACACCGCCGAGCTGAAGGAAGCCGGCGCGCAGAAAATCGCGGTGATTAAAGTGGTCAAAGAAGTTCTCGGGCTGGGCCTAAAGGAAGCTAAAGATCTCGTGGATGCCGCGCCGTCCGTTTTGAAAGAGGGGTTGAAAAAAGAGGAAGCCGAAACATTAAAGAAAAAAATTGAGGAAGCCGGCGGCAAGGTGGAGCTTAAATAATGACTTCACAAGTTCCGACGCATTCGATTGTTCCTCTTGAACGAATTGATCAGGCGATTTTTCTGATTCGCGGCCACAAGATCATGCTCGACCGGGATCTGGCCGCACTTTATGGTGTGAAGGCAATCGCTTTGCGACAACAGATCAAACGAAATCGCTCTCGTTTCCCCGAGGACTTCATGTTTCAACTCTCCAAGGAAGAAGTTGCGCTTTTGGTATCACAAAATGTGATACCTTCTAGACATAGCCTAGGGGGTTTCCTCCCGTACGCTTTTACCCAAGAAGGAGTTGCTATGCTATCCAGCGTATTGCGTAGTTCAATAGCGGTGCATGTTAACATCGCCATTATGAGAGCTTTTGTCCGACTCCGCCAGCTCTTGACGACTAATGCTGATCTCGCTCGGAAATTAGCCGAACTAGAGAATAAATACGACGCTCAATTCAAAGTGGTTTTCGACGCAATTCGAAAGTTAATGATTCCTCCAGAATTAAAACATCGGCCAATCGGATTTCGCCAGAGATAATTCACAAAAAATAAAAAAAGCCGATGGAAATTAATCCACCGGCCGTGTTTTATCTCACTTCATCGCGTCATTCCTATCTGACATCAAGTGGCCAAGTAAGCGGGAAATTAAGCGACAGTGGCACTTCTTCCATTGGGATTAGTTCAGACCCAACATTGCCTTGTCCATTTCTGCAGGTTCCCTCTGGTTCCAAACTTGAAGCGCTAAAAACAGGGAGATTTTGCGCTAGCCCATCAGTGTATCTAAAGGCACTGCCATGCCTATGCACGAAAGTTCCGCCTGGGTTCCCGTTGTTAGCACCGTACGGTGTGCCAATGCAATTTTTTTGTCCAAACCAAACAGCGTCTTCATTCTCGATTTTAACTGTTCGACCAACCTGCCGGAGTTCAAGAAATATACCTGGATTCGGTAAATACGATATAAAGTAAGTAGCGGCTGACGGATCTGCTGAGAGAAGTATTCCCAGGTCCTGTCCATTAGCATCGTAGAGATGTAATGGCGAACCAGCAGGACCACGCTCGCCGGGTTCTCCATGCTCGCCCTGTGGACCTGCGGAACCCGGTTCGCCTTGGATTCCTTGCTCGCCTGCGGGACCTTGTGGTCCCTCCGGTCCCATTGGTCCGACTTCACCCTGTTCTCCCTGTGGTCCTTCTGGACCTTCCGGTCCGGGAGTCAACTCGATCTCGGCGACAATATCGCTAAGTTTGGCAACTTCGGTCTGCAAAGCGCGAATTGCTTTCCAAATAACTCTGAACGGATTGCTCTCGTTTGACGCCACTGGTTCGGCGGCGCAAAGTGACCCTACAGACAAAACCCCAACGATCAACAAACAAACATTCTTTCTGCGCATACTCGCACTCCTTATCAAAGAACTTTCGTTGCCCGGAAACATTTCCCGAGGCCTCACTTAAGCTAGCATGATGGACTTTTTTTGTCAATGGGAGTTAGTTTTTGACTCTGTTATAATCCAAAATTATGGAAGTGCTGGCTAAACTTTTTGGGAGTGGCGACAAGGTGAAGGTGATGAAACTCTTTATCTTGAATCCCGACTTGATGATTGAGGTGAAGGAAATTGCGCGACGGTGCAAAGTGAATCCTGCTTCGGTTAGACATGAATTGAACGAGTTGCGCTCGATCGGTTTCTTGGTGCCTAAAAAGTTGGAGAAGAAGGAGAAGGTTAAAGAGAAAAGTAAGCCCAAGTCGCCAGTAATTGTCAGCGGCTGGCAATTGAATCCGACTTTCCCATACCTCGGTCACCTGAAGGGGTTGCTCAAAACCGAATTAGTGACTCGAAAATTAGAATTAACCGACCGTTTTAATACGGTGGGTAAAGTGAAGCTCTTGTTGATTGCCGGCATTTTCATTCAAGATAATGACAGTCGCGCCGACCTCGTCTTAGTGGGCGACCGTTTGAAGCGGGCGGTCATCGAGCGCGCCATCAAATCTATCGAAGCCGAGATCGGTCGCGAGCTCAACTACTCCATCTTTGAGACCAACGACTTCCTCTATCGGCTGGGGGCGTACGATAAATTCATTCGTGACTTGCTTGATTATCCGCACGAGAAAATCATTAACAAACTTGGCATTTAAGACCGAGGGGGTTATCCACATGGTGATAAGTGGCCGGTGTGTTAGAATAAGCCCGACTGGGTATTAAAAATTAAGGTCGTGTTTATTATTTATTATCGTTAATTATGTTTCTTAATAACTGGAACAATGTTCTTCAGACATCTTTTCAAAATCTCTGGGCGGGGGTGATTAGATTTCTGCCTAATCTTTTAGTGGCGATTATTATTTTTGCGCTCGGTTGGGTGGTGGGGATTGTCCTGGGGCAGTGGGTGTCGCGAATCATTAAGTCGCTTCAAATAGATAAAGCCCTGAAGAATATCGGGGCCGAGGATGTGTTGGGGAAGGCCGGATTCCGTCTCGATTCCGGCGCTTTCGTCGGCGGGTTGGTGAAGTGGTTTATCATTGTGGCTTTCCTTGTGGCCTCCTTCGATGTGCTTCACTTGGATCAGGTGAACCAGTTTTTAACCGACAAAATTTTGTCGTTCTTGCCGAACTTGATCATTGCCAGCTTGATCTTGATTCTCGCGGCGAAGTTTGCTGATGTCCTGGCGCGGATTGTCATGGGATCGGCCAAGGCCGCGGGAGTGAATTCCGTCGGTGTCTTCGGCGCTTTCACTAAGTGGGCGGTTTGGATTCTCGCGATCTTCGTTGTCGTTGATCAATTGGGGATTCTTGTTCAAGAGGGGCCAATCGGTGGTTTGGCGATCGAGGTAATTAAGTTCATGGTTATGGCCATCGCCCTCGCTTTCGCCCTCGCTTTCGGTTTGGGTGGTAAAGATGCCGCCGCTCGCTACTTGGAGAAACTCCGCGAAGACATCAAGAGTCATCATCAGCAGTAGTTTTTTGGTCAGCTTCGGTTAATACAAGGGCGGGGCTTGTAATTACAAGCCCCGCCCTTAGTCCACTTTGCGTAAATTATGTGAGGAGTGTAAGCTAGGTGTAATGAAAAAGGGTCAATCGTCTAAACGCGATCAATATACAGTTGTACTTGAGGATATCAGATCCCATAATAAGGTTTTTGGAGAATCTTTGTTGGGTCTTGGGGACCAATTTGATAAGTTAGATAAAAAATTAGATTCTCACACCGAAATGATCGGGGATCTAGCTGTGGATGTGGAAACTTTGAAGGGGGATGTAAAAACACTGAAAAGTGATATGAAAGTGGTGAAGGAAGATGTAACGATTCTCAAACAAGATGTGGGTGTTTTAAAACAAGATGTTAGTGTCCTCAAACAAGATATGAAGGTAGTTAAAGAGGACATTAAAGTAGTGAAAGAAGATATTGTGGTACTTAAGGACGATGTGAAAGTATTAAAAGAAGATGTGTCGGTTTTGAAAGATGATATGATTGTAGTGAAGTCTGATCTCCAAATAATCAAAACCGATGTCGAACCGCGTGTTGCTCATCTCGAGGCGCGTGTTCCGGCTGGGATTAAAAATTAATTTTCAAAATAAATAATATAAAAATAGAAACATCTAGGTCAGTTGATAAGGTTCTGTTAAGTATTGGGAGCATAGGTATAGTTGGGGCTTTAATTTGGGACATATTTTCTGACGAGCCATTTCGGCTTTCTTCTTTCTCGTCCTCTATTGTTGTCTTATTGCCGAGTTGGCTAATATAATATTTAGCGGCCTACGCAAAGAAAAAACAGGATAGTTCTGGCAAATAGTTTTATCCCCTTGACGAGAGTTGGGGGTGGGGGAGCTTGGACAACACCACTTGAAATTTAGGGTGGGTTTGTGATACCCTGAAAATTATGGTGGTGCGTAAAAAATCAACAATAGAAGCAACGATTGGCGATCTTCCAATTGGGATGCCAGTGGCCAAAGAGACCAGTCACACGGCCATGCTGGAGAATTTAAAGTTGCAATCAGCCGGACAAATTAACAGTTTGTTTGATCGGTTGATTAACGAGGTCAACGCTCTGGAAGAACTCAAAAAGAGAACCAAAGAAGAGCTTGAGCGCCAGAAACGCGCGCAACAACAACGAGAAGAGCAGGAAAATTTAACCCTCAGTCTCGCTCAAAGAAGGAAACAGGCTGAGTTTGATGAAAAATTGGATAAAGAAAAACGCGCTTCAACTGAAGATCAAAATCAAAAAGAGGAGAAATTAAGATTGCAAAAAGAGATCCTCGACAAAAAAGAGCAAGAGCTCCAAGATTTTAAAACACAAATCGAAAGTTTTCCGCAAAAACTGGCTAAAGCGGTTGAAGAGACCAAAAAACAAATATCCGCGGAATTGAAAAAAGATTTTGACTCCGAAAAGAAACTTTTACTCCAAGGATACGAAGCCGACGGCAAACTGCTTAATCAGCAAGTGACTTATTTACTTAACCAAAGCAAACAATTAGACAAGGAAATTCAATCACTGAAAGAAGAAAAGCGTTTGGCTATCGAACAAGTCAAAGATCTTGCGGTGGCCGTTGTTCGGGGTAAGGAAAAAGATCTAGTGACAGCCACTGTCCAGTAGATGCTTTGCGTAAATTAAATGGGCAGGGTAAACTAAGTGTAATGAATGTAATGAAAAAGGGTCAATCGTCTAAACGCGATCAATACACAGTGGTGCTTGAGGATATCAGATCCCATAATAAGGCCTTCGGTGAATCCTTGGCGGCTTTTAGAGATAAAGCTGATAAGCGGTTTGACGAAATAGATAAAAAACTGGAATCTCACACCGAGATGATTGGAAATCTGGCGGTGGATGTAGAAACTTTGAAGGGGGATATGAAAATAGTAAAAGGGGATGTAAAAACACTAAAAAGTGACATGAAGGTAGTGAAAAGTGATGTTGTAGTGTTAAAACAAGATGTCGGTGTTCTTAAGCAGGACATTGGGATTCTGAAACAAGATGTGGGTGTGCTAAAACAAGACATGGGTGTACTGAAGGATGATGTGAAGGTATTAAAGGATGATATGATTGTAGTGAAGTCTGATCTCCAAATAATCAAAACCGATGTCGAGCCGCGGGTGGCCCGACTCGAAACCCGTGACAGCATCCAGCATTAAAAATTAATTTTCAAACAAACAATATGATGGATAACATAAATCAAAATGTAATTTCAAAACCAAGCGGCCTAAATAATGTTTTAAGCGGTATAGGCATATTTATTCTTGGTATTCCAGTTTCCTTTATTGCTTTAATGTTTACGGCATTGAGTGGCACTAGCGTTTGGACATTTATATCATCAATTCTTATTTATGGACTCGTTGGTTACATTTTAGGAAAGATAAAACCAAATTTGAAATGGAAATCAGGCTTGTTGCTAACGCTAGGGTGCGTATTCGTTGTCATAGCCCTCGCATCTATGGGTAGGATAATAGATTTCAATGACAGTGTCGCTAGAAATCTGGTCCTCGCTCTTCTTGGAATAACAGCGATTGTCAGTATATTAAGTTCCCATTTTGGTTCACGCAGTCAAAAAAGTTGGCAGGGTTCCATCTCGAACATTATATTTATCATTGTTGTTCTTGTTACCATCTATGGAGTAGGGTCCTTTATTATTGGTGATATATTATCGCAACAACAAATTATATCATCACAACAACAAACACTAACACAACCAGCTATTCCGATTGATTCAAAATTTGATAACCGATTTTGATAGTGGATAACTTCGCCCCTTGACGGGAGTTTGGGGTGGTATGACTTTGGTCAAATTTTGTTTGCGAATAGTGTGACGAGATGTTAAGATCAAACTATGATCCAAGACTACTTTGAATCTTATTTGGGAAAGGCGCGGTATGAAATGATTGATGAGGGAAGGCGGTTTTATGCTGAAATCAAAGAACTCCGTGGTGTCTGGTCCGTTGGTCAAACACTAGAAGAGTGCCGCCAGAATCTAGTTTCTTCCCTTGAGGGTTGGTTTGTTTTGCGTCTGCGCAAAAATTTGCCAGTACCCAATTTCCATTTTCCTAAAGTAAAGTCTCTGATGGGCTTTGTTGCACGAAAAACCCCACATTTCTGTGGGGTTTTTCGGTACAATAG